>OODV01000081.1 GCA_900299555.1 uncultured Endozoicomonas sp. | reverse complement strand
GTGTGAGCCCTTTGAGTTTGCCACTCCAGGGAGGAGGGATCAGGCGGAACTTCCCATCATCCCGCTCGATCCTTGGTACGCGTGCATGAAGATAACATTCATGTTGAAAGAAGTTCATATGCCGCCATTCTTTCTGAAAGGTGTCGTATGCTGGGTACTCCTTGCCAGAAGGATCATCCTCACTGTTATCTTTGAAGGTTGCCCCTCGCTGAAAGTTAAGAAAAATATCCAATCTGGATTGTTCAGTATTGAACTCAATTGACTCAATGTACCAGGGATAACTGATTCCAAGGGCATTCTGAAACAATTCTTCCATGAGTGTCTTCAGGCCTGTGATGTCATGCAGAGTATTGGATTAAGAATACAGCGTTACCCACTCACTTTTCAAAAGAGCCACTCTTTCATCACTGACGAGCAGGAGTCAGCCCTCCTCACCATCGCATTGGTGATACCGGTATAATTTTCAATAAAGGAACTGATACGGAACCCGGGGTTCATCAACTGCTGAAACCGATCCGTTATTCGACCATTCTCCAGCAGCACTGCGCCTATTTCGATGGCGCGGTCACCCATATTTGGAGATAGTCCGGTGGTTTCAAAGTCCAAAACGACCACGGTATTCGCATTGCGCTTATCTAACATTTTTGAACCCATACTCACCCCTTCAACATATCCCACCTTGTCTTGCTATCCATCACCCCATAGTCGGAAGTCAACTTGCAGCAGCTCTGCGGTGTTTTTTCCAGCCTGACGACAAGTATTCATAAATGGAAGAAGTGTACCGCTGATATAGGGATGACAGACAGCAGCAGAGAGGGCCATGAAAGAGCATCAGGTTAAAAATCTTCGATGAAGAGAAAGAAGCTGGTAACGCTGTGGCTTATTAACCACAGCACTTCTTAAATTTCCGGCCGCTACCACAGGGACAGGGATCATTACGACCCACTTTAGCGCTTTGCCGAACCACAGGCTGCTTAGTCTTTCCTGGTGGTGATGACGCACGCAACATCTGCTGCCCAAATGGTCTGGGTGATGCAGTAGACTTTCGAGCCTGGGACTTCGGCTTTCTGGCTGGCCAGGGCCTTGTAACGCTTTGAATATTATCCTGCACAGCACTGTTCCCGACAGGCGCCGGCTCAGCCTGTGTTTTATCCGGCTGACTGCTGTTAAAGCTGGCCCATCCTTTCAGCTCAGCCACACAGTCATCAATAAGGGCAAAATTTTGATAGGGGGGAGCGCAAATTTCACCAGAATGGTCCTGCAACATCGTACTGAGCCGCTCCTTACCCATAAAGGAATCTGCCAGTAACCCATCGTCACAGACACGCATCATCTGCGCTTCCAGCTCAGAAATCCCGGCGATTATGCTGTTAAACACCAATCCATCCCAAACGGGGCTGCGTCGACGCTCCAGCACACCATCAAACAACTGTTGATAATAGCTCACTAATTGCTCACGGGGCAGGAAGCCATGGAAGGCCAGAATCGTCAGACAAGTCAGCGCAGAGTAACGAACGTATGAGTGTATCCCTTCATTCTCAATAACCTGCTTCAGTGGCTCAATATCACAACCACTGTTTTTTTCATCATCGCACTGGCCGACCATGACCGATGCCAGTATTCGCGCCAGACTCTCACTGACCACATAGCCCAGAAGGCGGTTAACCGTCCGGGGGTTGGCAGAAACAACGCTTAGCATCAGGGGGTATGCCCTTGGCTCCCGGAACTGAGCCAGCAGGTAAAAGGCAAAAAACACCAGATCCACGCGCTGCCCTTCAGGGATCTCATCCCCCTGACCGGCAATATCTTCCAGATAATCCAGCAAACGCGGCGTCAGCTCTGTCCTCTGCTCACTGGCCGCTATCAGTTCTTCTGCAGGCAATTCACCGGCTACATGGTTAGAAAGCCTGTTGATAATATCGTCAATGGTCACGGGTACTCATCCTGTCTATTGTCGCTATTTTTTTCATAAGCATAGCGCTTAAACAGTGATCAGGGGGCTACAAAGATACCAATGCCTTCAATTCAGAATCCGAAAGTTCGGTGAGCCACTGCTCACCGCTGGCAACGGTCAGATCCGCCAGCTCTTTCTTACTCTGAATCATGGCATCGATCTTTTCTTCAAAAGTGTTCTCACTAATCAACCGATGAACCTGAACATTGCGTTTCTGTCCAATCCGATAAGCTCGGTCAGTGGCCTGGGCTTCCACTGCTGGATTCCACCAGAGATCGTAATGAATCACCTGACTGCCAGCGGTTAAGTTAAGACCGGTTCCCCCAGCCTTTAGAGACAGAATCATTGCCCGGGTACGGAAATCATTCTGGAATTTATCCACCAGCTCATCCCGCTTTTTGCGAGACAGACCACCGTGCAGGAAAGGAATACTCAGTCCCAATTCACGCTGAACACTATCCATCAACAGATTACCCATGGTTGTGTACTGGGTGAAAATCAGCACTTTCTCCTCAGCCTCCATCGCTTCGCGCATAATTTCCATAAAAGTGGCAAGTTTGCCCGACTCACTGAGCACTGCCCGCTTATGATTCAAAAACTGCGCTGGTGAATTACAGATCTGCTTCAGTGCATTGAGCAGTTTAAAAATTATCCCTTTGCGTTCAATGCCCTCTGCTTCTGCGGCATTCAGCTCCTCCATAATAGAATCAACAGTGCTCTGATAGAGCGATGCCTGCTCCTTACTCAGTGAGCTGTACCGGTTGCTTTCCACCTTCTCTGGCAGATCACTGATAATGCTTTTATCGGTTTTCAAACGACGGAGGATGAATGGCCCGGTGAGTTTCCGAAATTTATCCAAAGCAGCCTGATCCCGATCTTTTTCGATAGGTGAGGCAAACTCTTCAGTGAATTTCTTCTGAGTCCCCAGATAGCTTTTATTGGTAAAGTCGAACAGGCTCCAGTATTCCCGCAGCCGGTTTTCCACCGGTGTACCACTCATTCCGATACGGATATCTGCCTTCAGTTTTTTAATCGCTTTAGTCTGCTGGCTTGTTGGGTTCTTAATATTCTGTGCTTCATCAATCACCAGCGTGCGCCAGTGAACCTTGCCTAGTCGAGCACTGTCTGATCGCACCAGACCATAACTGGTGAGGATAATATCTTGCTTACTGTCGTTCAATTCCCGCTGACTGCCGTGGTAAATTTGCAGTTTCAGAGAAGGTGCAAACCGTTCGATCTCCTTCCGCCAATTGGTCAACAACGACGTGGGAACAACCACCAGGGCTTTCCGTTTTTCCAGCTGTCCCATTGTTTGCTGATGCAACAGAAATGCGATCACCTGCAGGGTTTTACCAAGCCCCATATCATCGGCAATCAGCGAGCCAAAACCGATACGGGCATTCTGAGCCAGCCATTCAAAACCTCGCTGTTGATAAGGGCGAAGCTCTGCATTCAGCCCTGCCGGTAACGGAGTTGGCTCGCTGCTCAACAACTGCTCAAACAGTGCTTTGCCGCTGTCGCCCAGATCGACTTTCGCGCCATCCAACTCACCAGTAAGCCCTGCCCGCAACAACTCAATACGGGACAAAGACTCAGGCAGCGCACTCAATTTTTTCAGTAATCCTTGAAGCTTGTTGTTATCCAGCATCACATACTGATCCAGCATTTTCACCAGACCGGATGAATTCTTCACCAGCTCGGCAAACTCCTTCGCCGATACCCGTTTGTCCCCCACCGCTATCTGCCAGTTAAAATTCAACAACTGATCCAGATTCAGATAACTGACGGGTTTTCCGTTGCTATCTCCTGACAGTGAAAGGCTTAGTTGTGGATAAGCCAGATTACGCAGCCCCTTAGGCAATAACAGCTGAATACCCAGCATTTTCAAAGCGGGCAGAGTCTGTAGCAACACAGGGGTAAACTCAGCCAGTGAATAAACCAGTAATCGATCAACACGCTCCTGATACAAACGCTCAATATCCGGTAGATAATCTGCCAATAGAGCCAGATCCGTTAACGCACTCATACGTACTTCAGACAAACGATCATCGCCCAATAACTCAGAGAGCTGCTTCAATTGGCCGCGCTGTTCAACCTGAACATCAACGGACAGGCCATCTTCTGCTGCATCCATCACCTCACTAACCACCAAGTACAGACGATGCTCCCGCTCTCTCAGATAAAGACGATGCAGCCAGTCGCGTATCACCCGTGGATATTGACGATTTTCAAACCGATTAAAACGACAGGGTTCATTGGCAAAAAACAGGCAGGCCATATCATCAACCATCAGATTACCCGGCGACTGTTTCAGAGCTGTCTGGGTAAAATAGCTGATCAGCAAATGAAGGGCCGTATCCACCTGGGTCTGCCCATCGGCAAACCATTGAACCGCTGTTTGTTTGTGGGCAGGCGTATGTGACAGTAGCACCAGGTCCGGTGGGCAGAGATTATATAACTGTGTCAGCAGTGTCCTGACTGGGTTGCTGAGCAGGGCAGGCTTGTAACGAATCAGCGTAAAGTCTGTAGAATCCTGATACACCGAAGGCACATAGGCCTGATCAGCCACAAGGCGCAACGCCAGCCGATAAAGCTGGAGCCACATCATAGCGTGATGAAAATGACGACTGGTTTCTTCGCCCTGACTGCTTTTCAGCTGCCCAAGCATCGCAAGCCATTCCATTGGACTGCGCGGGTTAACAATCAGACCGCCCCCGCAATCCGTAGCAATAAAGCGCCCTGATTCATCAATTACCAGGCTGAGCCCGTCAAACTCAGTGACATCAACCTTCTTATCCTGATCGTAAGCAGGGTCATCATCCGCTTTTGCTTTGGCCTTTATTCCGCGTTTGACCGGTACAACATTGCCTGATATCGGATTGAGAAGTTTATCCACATTACCCGTTAATTTGGCCGCACGCTTATAAATCCCAGCCATCACTTGTCGGAAATCCTTGTCATAAAACAGAGGCTGAGGGCTCAGAATACTGAAAATACGTTCACCCAACGGCTCAATGGTAGCCAGATCAAACTGTTCAAAAGCGGGCGTTTCCGGAATAGACCAGTTCTCAACCACCGGCTCTGCCCGCCAGTCATCCAGAACCAGAGGTATGACGTTCAGGTTGGTCAGGTTCAGGCCTGAAGCCTTTTCAATTACTTTGGGCAGGTCCATCCCCCGCAGCCGAAACACCAGAAACGGGTCTTTATCAATCTCATTGGCAACCAGATAGATAACCGCCGCTATATGCTTACAGGGCACGGCCCAGTCCGGGCAGGAACAACGAGCATTCATATCCTTCCAGTTACTCGGAAAAACAGGAATACCCTTCTGATTCAGCAATGCCAGTGTCTGCTCCGGCAACTGTCGACTTAACAGCCGAGCCAGTACTACCGGGTTCTGACTGATCGCTGCAACAATGTTTTTCTGGGTACTGGTGGAAAATACGGGTAATCGCACTTCCACCTTATAAGGCGCTCTGCGACTTCCTTGTACATCCGCTTCAACACTGGAACCGGAAACCTCAACCCGCTTCACCGAGCTATTACCTGCATATCGGCGCCCGCGAGGAAGGCGGTTGCTGTAATCAATCCCGTTAAATGCTTCCAGCCACTGCTCACCCCACCAGGTTTTACCGTATTGTACTGCCATAACTCTACTAACCCGGACTCTCTAAATCAGAATTTACTGAAATAATCATTTACGATACTTCTGCTGTCCAGCCTGTTGATGGCAGTTAAAGCACTCTTCGTAAAATCGTATGGTGAAGGTTCATCAGGATAAACGATTTATTTTACTCTGGGTGTGAACACTTAAGGCCAGAAGGAACTTCTTTTTGAAAATGACCACATATTAAGGCAGGATAAAATCATTAATAAAATTAAGGGAATTATCGGTGGCTAATAACTATAAAATTCTTCTGATATTATTACTATTAACCAGCTGTGGGGGAGGGGGAACACAAACGAATCAGGAAGAGTTCCAAAGCTATAATATAGCAACAAGGGTGGTTGGTAATGGGAAAATATCACCAGAGAGTACACAACTATCTCCCTCTGGTTCTGCATTTGAGCTCAGTGTAGATGGGTTTTCAGAGTTTTCATCGATAGAAGGGTGTAATGGTGTTCTTGATCAGCACTACTATATAGTTACCAATATATCCAGTGATTGTGAAGTTGTTGCTTATTTCACGACTCCAGAATTGGAACCTGATACAGTATTTAATACTAATAGCCTTCCAAGTGACTTGGACGGGACGCTATCAGCTTCTGTTCTTTTTGCACAAAATCATATTATTCCCTCAAAAAACCAAATATCAGGTGATGTTCAGCAAAGACTGGTCAGCCAAAGGAAGACTCTTGTTCTAATGAAATCGGTAGAGCCTTTGAATGAAATGATTTCCGTTTATCTTACAGCCAGAGATGGAGATGGTAATATTCTGGGCACTTTGTTAATGTCAAGGCCGTACCTGATTCCTAAGAATGCCTTACACAATGATGGGCTAACACTAGATATCAGTGACTTCAATATTGATGAGAATCTTGTGTATGACTCATCTTCTCTGGATTCTGTCGTAATAAATAATGAGCTTAATAACAACAATATTGTCAGAGCTACTACTCGCGATGGTTTCTGGACACCTTCCATAACACTTCCGGAAAACCGCCCTGAATTTCATGATAAAATCTTTATCATGAAACGGGAGGCTGGTTATGGAACCACAATTAATTATTCTGGAAGGTACGTTAATCCTGCCAATAACTCTGTTAATGTATTTAGAAATTCGCATGGTACCTGGGTCTACGAAAATGATCTCGATTTCAATGATATTATTTATGCTAAAGGCTTCTGGTCTGTAACGCTTCCCCGTGAATGGATTTTTCCAGGTCTTGAACTTACTTTTACCCATGAAGAATTAAGTGGTGTATTGAGTGATATCGATATTGGAGCTCCAACTGAATTACTCCTTCATACGATTGATATTGGAATGCTGGTTACGCCAAGGAATGAATTCTCTTTTCAGTCTAACGAAGAATTAAGGCGCGAGTACTTTCAAACATTGCCTGTCAGCCGAATGGTTGTCAGTGAGTACGCGCCAGCTTATTTTGATCAGGTTATGCTTCCTGATGGTACACTTCTTGCCAGTGTCGATCCAAGCACTGGCAGTTGGCATGGTGGAACTATGCGCCAGCGCATTGGTAAGGAGTTAATTTCATTAGGCATCAATAACGCTAATTATGGTATCCACTCAAGTATTGGATCAGGTGAAACGCAACACCCATACTCTGTAGCCCAATTGACCGCTCACAACAGTCGTGGCAACTATTCAAATGGTATTGTAGTGCATGGTGGGTCAGGTGGTGGCGGCATAGTGACTCTGGATGATAGCATCGGAAATGAGTTCAGTCATGAAGTTGGCCATAACTATGGTCTTGGTCACTTTGTTGGCGGTTTTACAGGCTCTGTTCACAAACCAGCAGATATGACGAATTCAACTTGGGGCTGGGATTCTGACCTGAATATTTTCATTCCAAACTTCTATCGAACTACAGCAGCAAATGCAGAAACCTGCTTAAACAGCGATTGTGTAAGTGGATTTAATGATTATGCTTTCTCTTGGGATGCTATGGCTGGAGGATCCGCTATTTATCCTGATCAAAGATATACTCTCTATACTCCCTGGACTGCTGAAATCATACAGACTTTTCTTGAACAGAAAGCTGTTTTTTCCCCAACTTCCAGCACTGGTTTTCTAAAATGGAATGATACTTCGAAATTAATGGAGGAGTTTGTACATGAAATCCCATCAATTGAACAAAGTATCTTATTATCATCTGAAGCCAATGCAGTTCGTATTGCAGAATTATTTCAAACTTATGATCACCTCAGCCTGACAACTGCTGATGGTAGCTGGACTGGCAATATCTATTTGCCAGAACCTTCATTTTCGAACAATGCCAAAACCTTTAACATTGCGGCTAATGCAACATTTAGCTCCACTCTTCACATTAATGGAGGCTCTCAATCTATCACAACCGGAATGAATGTTACTTATGTGTCCGATGGTGTTGAGTGGAAAATTATTGATGACATAAATGCTACTAAACCAGCAACTCCTGCTGCTTTTGGTATACCAGTAACAACTTTTGTAGGGTACTACGATCCAGAAAGAACATTGAACACTTATATTTATAAACCTCTTTATGGCTCTTATGGTTATACATACCTTGATGATAGTGAAGCTATTAGTAACGACGACTGCATGTTAGTAATTGAAAAAGGGAATGGTGATTTACTAAGGTATAAACTACTGAATAACCGTCAGTCGGCAGGTGTTATGAATAAGTTCCATGTGAACGTTCCTACTTCAGACCAGGCAGTTGCGGCAGAGGTTATTTGTGAAGGTGTATCTCTAAACCGAGTTACATTTGTCGCCCCAGAGGTTATGCTCAGCTATAGTGTTCATGGTGTACCATTGGATTGATCTGAAGTGGTTATAGTTGCAAGATAGGAGGAAACGATAATAAAAGTACCCTGTAGCCAACTGCCGGATTTGATACAGAGTTAAGAGGTATAAGTCAGCGAATGAACAACTGGACGATCTAGCACACCCGATTAAGTTACGAGTATCGTATATAGTGATCCTGGCGGGTGGCGAGTTCGACCTGACCTATACCAATCCTATTACTGTTGATGAATTATTTGGGCTACTCAAGGTGAGACGCTGGAATGAAAAAGCAAAACAGCTAACCTTAGAACTCTAAGCATTTATCAGTATCGCCAGAGACAAAAACGACCAGTTAACCTGAAAGTGACTGGTTGGAACCGCCAGCACACATTCTCCGGCACAAAATTCCGGTGATGTATGAAAACTGTTGATAGTGGTTTCGGGAGATAAACTCACCGATAACCTTATCAACAGTTTTGATACATCACCAATCAATGAACTAATCTGGCTATAAAGTAGTCATATGTCCTGAACAATTTTAACAATGTTTATAAGGCTTGTAATATGGATAAGATCACACCTCAGCCCAAGTCATTCATAGAACTGACCCACAAGGATTTCCCGCTATCCAAAAAAACAGCTGAATTAGGAAAAAATTCAGCTTGGGATCGTTTGGTTCAGTCTGCTAAAAAACAACCAACCCAGCTAATGCGACAAGAACATGAACATGAACATATAGTTAAAGCAGAACCAAAGCTAAGGAATGCAAGCATTACTTGCCCAACTGTAAGTACAAAACCACCGATCCCACCCAAGCCAGCTCATCTTCAAAAGCAACACTCAGAGCAACAAGGTGATAAACCGTCTACTCCTGAAACTGGGATGTCAAAACCTAAACAGCCTCCCCCAGTAGCTCCCAAACCCCAAAGACCCAGTCAACAATAACGTATAAGTTTAAGACTAAAAACGGGGAATGTTTGGCTTGGCGAAGATAATGGCTCACTGACAGCACTTTATCCCCAAAGATCAAGCTGAGTACTTAACCGGGCAAGCAGTCCGGTTTTTTGTATCTGTCATCAGCAGAGCAACAAGCCAGAATCCTGACCGGTTGAAACAACGAACAAGGGGTAGGAACATTTCGCCTACCCCTATTAATTCAGCTTACATAAAGTGTGGAAGCTCAAAGGGAACATAATCCCCTTGCCAGCCCGAAAACGGCCCGCCCCAACAAAGCAAATCGACGAGAAACTCACGCATCTTTCAGCAAGGCCAATCTACCCGGATTGAGGCAGATTGAAGACACCGCAGATTGAGAAAACTTGAACTCAGCTAACTGGCAATCGCACCAAAAGAGAAGTCATTCACGAGTACTCGGAATGTTGGCAAATGTAGGTATCTTGAATAGGCCAGGTAGTTGCAAATAGTTGCATCAAAACAATCTAAACAGTTTGTCCAATATGGGCAGATTCTGATGACTGCCAGACTATCACCAGTCCTTATCATCGTTACACCTTAACAAACCAAGGGCTTAACAATGGCTATGAGCAACGCAGAAAGACAGCGACGATACAGAGAACGTTCCCGATCTGGAAACCACCAGCTAACCCGAATCAGTATGATGCTATCAGCAGAAACCAAAGAGCAGCTTGAAAGGCTGGCACTGTTCTACAAAGTGCCTCAGCGAAGAGTACTTGAAACTCTGGTAAGGAATGCAGAAAAGGTCACAGCCACGACGAACCCGGAAGAGTACGAACGGGCGACCAGAACCATTACCCAATAACCAAAACAGAGATCCATTTTCGTACCTTATGTCCACATTACTATCTATGTGGACAGTCACCCCTCTTTTGTCCACATATAGAAATGAGCTGTTACCGAGTAACGAAATAGCTGGCCTTATCGAACCGAATAAACAGAACAGGCAACGTAAGACTAAAAGAATTAAAAAATGATTCTAGCGGGACACGATTGGGACACAGTTTTTTAGAAGGGGATATTTAGAAGAAGGAAAATAGCTGAAAGTCGTTGATTCTATTGGCGCACCCGAGAGGATTCGAACCTCTGCCTCCGGAGAGGTACTTTGGTACATATTTAATGTTTGATGCATTTCAAAAACCTCCATAAACTACTGATTATTATTAACTTATACACTCCTATCATTATAGAACAAAAGTACAAATATCGACCAAAATCGATGCCATTTGTAGGCTATGCGTAGGTTGGAATGCTGATATATAAATTTGGTCGTTTATATCTGGTTCATAAAATCAAGTAATACTATCGACTGCAACTCTTCCATGCTTTCAACATTTTGTTCCTTTGCCACTTGATACAGTCTTTCGATAGTCTGAGCCGCACCTGCTTGACCTTCTTTTTCGCAAAATGCTTTTAATTCAGCAGGCCTGATGCTGTGTTTAACCATAACTGCCAACGCCTGGACCAAAGAAGGTTTATCATTCCAATGAAAATAAGCAGCCAACCGGTCTTTTACCACATCGGCGGCCAGTAAGATTGGAATTTTGCTGCCGCCACGTTTAACGATGGTTGTTTTTTGGATGAGTTCATCTCCAACTGCCAATGGTGCAGGTGGAAACTCAACACAAATTGGTGTCGTGTCATTAATATAAAAACGACCGTGTTTTTTGAACCCTATTTCATCCATTGCCTGAATGATCCTGGCAACCGGATCATGGCTGACGTTTACCATATCGATATCTTTGGTGAGATAAAGGTTTTCGCTGTATATCTCAACGGCCAAGCCACCAACCAATACAACCCTCACTCCATGTGACTGCAGGTGCTCAGCAACTATCCCCGCCAGGTCAACAATCGATATACCTTCATAATCAACCATGTTCAGACTCACCCTCTGCTTTGCCTGAGCGAACTCTCATTGTTGGCTTTCCTATCGCTCTGGGTTTATTACGATTCATCACCAGATCCTGAATGAGTGTCTCCGGGTATAACGGGATAGCAGCTTTAATCAGTTCTTTCATTGTCGCCAGAAAGACATACCTGGGATTAAGGTGATACTCTCTGAGCCTTCCAATTAAATGACTAACAACAACACCATCCTCTTCCATTCTAACCAGCTGTTTTTGTACTGAATTTTGAGAAAGGCCAAAGAATTCGGCAATACCCTTTCCGTAGCCAGAGTTCCTGAGCATCAGATATATCAGTATCTTTTCCTGACTTTCGGCGCGAAGCACTCCTCTTAAAACAAACATTCATGAAACTCGTAAGGTATAGATGATACTTCAAGTATAAACCAATATTTCTATTTTAATAACCAACATATAGTTTATTTAATAGACATATTGGTTTATTAGGCACTCATACTTCGAGGTATTGTTATTAAATATTTTCGATTCAGGGCCCCACGCTCTGCAATGACCCGCTTTCCAGAGCCAAGTTCATAACTGCCTGTGTTCAAACGGGAAAGCCATAGATATTGGTGACGCTCTGCAAGCCAGAGAAATAACCTTTTTACCTTTATGCTCAGACACGCTTTCAACAATTGATCCAGCTTTCCTGGTGACAGGTTTACCAATCCCTGCATCAGTTCATCCGCATGTTCAAAACTGAGCTTATCAGGAAGATCAGCGATCACTTCCAATATGGCCTTTTCTGGACAAGAAAAATAAATCGGAGGCAGATTGGGGTCGAACTCATGGTTTCTCAGAAGGCCTGATGACTGCATCAGTGATTCTGGCCAAAGCCGCCTAGTACTATTTACCGTTAATGTCGCCGTCGTTTCTATTCGAGATACCCAGGAAGGCAATTTAGTGGGAGAGTAAAGCTGAACATTTTTATGATTCCCAGGAGAGATATACTGAGTAAGTCCGGACAGAGCCAGAGCGGAGACACCACCTACATGCACTGCGGTTGCTGAAGGCGTTGCCTGCATCCACTGTATAGATGCAACTACACCTTCCCAACGGAGATGGGTAGTGAATTGGGAGTATACGCCTGATGTCAGCTGCAGCAGCTTGCCACTCTTAACGCCATTATCAAGGGAGTGGGCGCTAAAGCCCTGCTCTATCAACCACTTTCGTGTAGCTAACATCCCATAGGGTAAAAGAACATTAAGCTGCTCTTTTCGGCTATTCAGCCCATACCCAGTATCACTTGAACCTGATTTACGAACCATTCCAGCATCTCACTGGTTTAATATTAAGAAAAAAATCGGCAAAATTAACCGAAATATTTATTAAGTATAAACTAAGCTAGAAAGAATAGTTTGAATTAATCTATTTAATCGGCGAAAAAAGCCGATTAAATAGAACTTTTAAAACCAACACCTTATAGGACGGTCTTTTTTCATATTGTCGTATAATGGCTATTAACTACGAGGGTCTACCTGAAAGGCCGGGAATATAAAGTTTTATAAATGGCTCCCAGTTCATGGCCTGGCTAGAGCTATCGGTTTCCCCTTACTTCTGGGTTTATTACGGTTCATCACCAGATCCTGAATGGGTGATGTGTCAGAGCTGTTGATAGTGGTTTCGGGAGATAAACTCCCCGATAACCTTATCATGAATGTCTATTGATCTTGAGAAGCAGATAGTCCTTCTGGCTAACCGTTTCAAACAAGTTCTCAAGGTCTGATTCTGCCGCTCAATCCGCTGAGTAAAGTACTTTCCAATGATAT
>OODV01000173.1 GCA_900299555.1 uncultured Endozoicomonas sp. | reverse complement strand
CATTGCTCATCATCAAGTCGGGTTCTGTCCATATCGCGCAAAAGGCGACATTGTAAAGCTAAGTCCTTATGTCAACAGAACCTAGGTTAGAATCAGCGCTCTATTTTAAAAAATCACTTTATCCTCTGTAAAACGGCGTTTTGAGTATCCAACATGCATGCTGAGACATCGAACTGCCCTTGTGGCTCTGCAAAACCATTCTCGGAGTGTTGCCAGCCATTGATGAATGGCACACCGGCCCCAACTGCAGAGGCATTAATGCGTTCCAGATACACAGCTTATACGCTGCAGAATTTTAAATATCTGATTACCACAACCCATCCCGTACAACAGAGTGCAGTCAAGCAACAAAAACTTTATGAGCAATCTGCTCATACACTGTGGCAAAAACTGGAAGTGGTTGATAAAGAATCTGGTGAAGCATCAGACCCGGTAGGTATCGTTGAGTTTAAAGCCTGGTTTAAAGAGTCTCTATCCAGCCCTGAAAAAGTTCACCATGAACGCTCTTCTTTTATGAAAATAGAAGATCGCTGGTACTTTATATACCCCGGAATATCACACACCAAAATGGATGCAGTTGGCAGAAACGATCCCTGCCCATGTGGCAGCGGTAGAAAATATAAAAAGTGCTGCAACCAGACTAACGGATGAAAAACTCGCAATATCATAGGTAGTTATCGAGAATCAATAGACAAAAATCAAAGAAAACAACCCTCATACGTGGTACTATCGCCCACCTTAAGCGGATTACTACAGGCAACCGTTGTAGTCTGACAGGCAAACCCTACGTCTTTTCTTCAATGATCAGACGACCAGAATCAGTCAGGGGAACGGATAACTCGGAAGAAGTGTCCGGACTGAACATAACAGCCATGAACAAGCAGTACGGTTTACTGGCGCACCCATAGCTGGTGTAACCCGCTGCGTATTTCCATGGTACAAAAAGCTCAAATCAAGAGGACTGACAATGACCATTTTTAAAAAACTGGGACTTGCCATTCTAGGGGCCGGTTTCGCAGCCATGACCTCTACGGCCGGCGCAGCCACCACAAATCAACAATTTGTCACCATCGGCACTGGAGGTGTCACTGGCGTCTATTACCCTACCGGTGGTGCTATCTGCCGCCTGGTCAACAAAGGGCGTAAAGAGCATGGCATTCGCTGCTCCGTAGAAAGTACGGGGGGCTCAATTTATAACCTTAACACCATCCGTGCAGGCGAGCTGGATATGGGTATTGTCCAGTCCGACTGGCAATTCCACGCTTATCGCGGCACCAGCGCGTTTGAAAAGCAAGGCGCCAATAAGGACCTTCGAGCCATTTTCTCCGTTCATCCAGAAGCGTTCACCATCCTCGCCAGAAAGGATTCCGGTGTCACCCGCTTTGAAGACCTGAAGGGCAAGCGTGTCAACATTGGCAACCCTGGCTCTGGTCAGCGTGGCACAATGGAACAGCTGATGAAAGTGTATGGCTGGAACCATGACTCTTTCTCCCTGGTTTCCGAACTGAAAGCGGCTGAGCATGCCAAAGCACTCTGCGATAACAAAATTGATGCCTTTGTTTATACCGTTGGACACCCTTCCGGCTCCTTCAAAGAAGCGACCACGTCCTGTGATACCGTTCTGGTGACCGTTACCGGAGATAAAGTCGACAAGCTGATCAAGGACAACCCCTACTATCGCACAGCCACTATCCCGGCTGGCATGTATAAAGGTAACGATCAGGATGTCCAGACCTTCGGTGTTGCAGCAACGTTCGTAAGCTCTACTGAAGCCAGTGAAGAAGCCGTTTACCAGGTCACCAAGGCAGTATTTGAAGACCTTTCTACCTTCAAAAAGCTACACCAGGCATTTGGTACTCTCAAAAAAGAAGAAATGGTTTCTGACGGCCTCAGCATCCCACTTCATGAAGGTGCCAAGCGTTACTACAAAGAGGCTGGCCTGCTCTAAATTGCAACATCTCTCTTGAGAAGGTGTAACAACACCTTCTCAAGAACGCCTTTTCGTCGTTCAGAGTGCTGCCTGAACGCTGAACGACGAAATCTAAAGCCCTATCCAATGATGGATCAAAGGGCTGAACGGGGAAGCACTGTCGTCTTTATTACCTCACAAGCTTCAAATACTCCACTTCCCCCATTAATTAAATGGCCATAAGCCAATTGATGAAGGATGCATCGTTTCCAAAGGAATAACGCATAACTTCAATGACAACAGGTACATTATGGAAGCAGTCAACAGCGATAAGCTGAACAATTCTTCAACGGCAGACTCTGCAAACTCTGCCGAGCAAATGGTAAACCAATCCGAGCAAGGTGGACGTCAGCCTTTAGGCAAATCCAGACTGGTATTATTAGGTACAGCCCTGAGCTGGTCGCTGTTCCAACTCTGGAATGCCTCACCACTGCCTTATATTTTCAATTTTGGCATTTTCAACGATGGTCAGGCTCGAGCTATCCACCTTGCATTTGCTATTTTTCTGGCCTTTATTGCTTTCCCCGCCAGAAAGAAATCGTTTTCCAACCAGGTACCCGTTACCGACTGGCTTTTTGGTCTAACCGGCAGCTTCTGCGCCGCATACCTCTATATTTTTCATCAAGAGCTGGCCACTCGTGCCGGTGCCCCGGTCACCATGGACTTGATTACAGCAGGTGCAGGTATGCTGCTTCTGCTGGAAGCAACCCGTCGAGCGCTTGGGCCTCCACTGATGATCGTTGCCGCGGTCTTTATCACCTATGCCTTTGCCGGCCCCTACATGCCGGACGTTATTGCCCATAAAGGGGCAAGCTTGAATAAGGCACTGTCTCACTTCTGGATTACCACAGAAGGTGTCTTTGGTGTGGCTCTTGGTGTATCCACCAGCTTCGTATTCCTTTTCGTACTGTTTGGTTCACTGCTGGAAAAGGCTGGAGCAGGTAATTATTTTATTCAGGTTGCGTTCTCTCTGTTAGGACACCTCAAAGGTGGGCCAGCCAAAGCAGCGGTGGTCTCATCAGGCCTTAGTGGTGTCGTTTCCGGCTCCTCCATTGCTAACGTTGTTACCACCGGAACATTCACCATCCCCCTGATGAAGCGGGTTGGTTTTCCTGCTCATAAAGCCGGCGCTATTGAAGTTGCCGCCTCAACCAATGGACAGCTCACCCCACCCATTATGGGAGCAGCAGCCTTTTTGATGGTTGAATATGTGGGTATTTCCTACATTGACGTTATTCGTCACGCCCTGTTACCGGCCGCCATATCCTATATCGCCCTGTTTTACATTGTTCACCTTGAAGCATTGAAAGCAGGAATGCAGGGACTGCCAAGAAGCGTTACCCGTACCAGAACACAAGCCCTGATGTCGTTTACCGGCTCCTTTGCCGGACTCTGTCTGCTGGGCGCTGGCGTTTATTACGGCGTTGGCTGGACACGACAATATATGGGTGAATACGCGCTTTCGATAATCACTCTGGCACTGCTTGCCAGCTACCTGATTCTACTGAAAGTGGCGGCCAGACAGCCTGACCTTATCAACAACATTGAAGATGAAATACGCTCCACCCCTGTACCCGGCCCAACCATTAAGCGTGGTCTTTATTATTTGCTGCCATTGGTTGTTCTGCTCTGGTGCCTGACCGTTGAGCGCTACTCTCCGGGACTGTCTGCCTTCTGGGCAACATTGGTTATGGTATTTATTACCCTGACCCATAAGACACTGATCGATATTTTCAGGAAAGAACAGACAACCACTCACCTCAAGGAAGGTTTTCTGGATCTGATTGACGGCATGACCACTGGTGCACGCAATATGATTGGTATCGGGGTTGCCACAGCAACTGCGGGTATCGTCGTCGGTGCGGTTACCCTGACCGGTATTGGCCTGGTCATGACGGAGTTTGTTGAGTGGATTTCAGCCGGCAGTATTATTCTGATGCTGCTCTTTACCGCAATTATCTGCCTTGTGCTGGGTATGGGCCTCCCAACCACGGCAAACTATATCGTGGTCTCCACGTTGATGGCACCAGTTATCGTCACCCTGGGTGCACAACATGGGCTGATTGTTCCACTGATCGCCGTTCATCTGTTTGTTTTCTATTTTGGAATTCTTGCAGACGACACGCCTCCAGTTGGGCTTGCCGCCTTTGCAGCAGCAGCCATTGCACAATCCGATCCTATCAAAACCGGTATTCAGGGCTTCACTTACGATATCCGAACCGCTGTTTTGCCGTTTATGTTTATCTTTAATACAGAGCTACTGCTGATTGGTATCGATAGCATTCCTCAGCTGGTCATTGTCGTTTTTGGTGCCATTGCCGCCATGCTGGTCTTTGCCACAGCGACCCAGGGACACTGGCTGGTGAAAAACCGCTGGTATGAAACGCTGGGCATGTTGTTGATTGCCTTCACGCTGTTCAGACCAGACTTCTGGTGGGACAGGGTTTACCCTCCTTATGAAACCTATGACGGTAATAACATCGTCACTCAGGTGGAAGCACTGCCTGACCAGGCAAATGCTCGGCTTTGGGTTGCAGGCGAAACTCTGGAAGGTAAGCAGGTTAATCAGATGGTTATTCTTCCTGCCGGCAACAAAGCGTCTGCCGAAGAGCGGTTCCGCAATATGGGGCTGGAAGTTCTGATTGATGGCGATAACCTGGTCATTGACATGGTCGACTTTAACAGCGAGGCACAGAAAGTCGGTATTGATTTCGACTGGCAGATTCAACGTCTTGAAGTCCCTTCCGATCGCCTGCCAAAACAATTGACCTGGATTCCAGCATTCATCCTGTTGCTGTTTATTTTTATGGGCCAAAGGCGCAGGCAAAGCACCTAACTCTACTCACAGTTTTCAGCCAGATCTACTGGCTGAAAACCGCTTTTCACAACATCTTAATAATTCTTCATCAAGGCTCTTTGCCAAAATTCTCTACAAGCTGACTAATAAAATTCTCCAGCCTGGCAATATCCATATCAGCCGTCAGCGTTAGTAAAAATCCGACAACATCTGCCAGCTCAGCATCACCCTCAAATGCGTGAAGAGTCTGCTCCAGACATTCGAGATCCCCCTGCTCAAAGGCAGAAATAGTGGAATGGGCAAATGCATCCATATGCATATCTTTGAGCCTTTGCAGTAAAATATCCTCATTCCACTCGGGCTTCGGGGACGCCGTAATGTAATCAATCCCCAGCAGACATCGAATTTTATCAAACATCAGCCCTGCATCGAGAGGCTTACCAATATATTCATCAAACCCCTGAGCTAGCAATCGCTCCCGGGCTTCATGACTGACACTGGCCGTTACTGCCACCACTTTTATTTCAGATTTTCCGGGAAGTTTCCTGATATGCTTGATCGCAGTCACGCCATCCATCACCGGCATGGAGATATCCATCAAAATCAAGTCAAAATCTACTTGCTTCACAGCTTCCAGCGCCTGAAGTCCATTACAAGCTATATCAACTCTGAAGCCGGCAGAATCAAGCAACCCTGCCATCATATCCCGATTGCTCTCAACATCATCCACAACCAGTGCTCGAACCCCATGGAATCGCTCTTCCAAATGGACATAGATCGAACCCGGCAATAGACGCTGGTGTTCTTTCAGAGCTTCAAAGCTGCCCCTGACAAGCGGCAAAGTAAATATAAACCGACTCCCCTTGCCCGGCTCACTGGTAACATCAAGCTCTCCTCCCATTGCCGAGACCAACCTCCGGCTGATGGCCAGCCCAAGACCTGAACCGCCAATCTGAAGCCCCAGATGCACCTGACGAAAAGGCTCAAAAACCTTTTCCAGATCCTCATGAGCAATACCAACTCCGGTGTCACGTACTTCAAAAACGATATCCTTTCGCTCTACAGAAACCCTGCACTCCACCCAGCCTTTGACGGTATATTTAACGCCGTTACTGAGAAGGTTCAACAATACCTGTCGAACCTTGATTTCATCCAGCATGACAATTTCCGGCAAAGGGCCAATAGGCAGAAGGCGTAACTCAAGCCCCTTGCTGGCAGCTCTCTCCATCAAAATGTTGCGCACTCCCCGTAGCAACTCCATAAGCCTTACCGCAGATGGATGCAACTCAATCTGACTGGATTCAATTTTGGTTAAATCAAGAATATCGTTAATCAGTGAAAGTAGGTGCTGCCCACTGGCCTCAATAGTATTCAGACTTTTTCTCTGGGCAGAAGATAATGAAAGATTTCTCAGTAATAGCTGAGCATTACCCAGTACGCCGTTCAAAGGCGTCCTCAGTTCATGGCTCATATTTGACAGAAAAAGCCCTTTGGCCAGATTCGCTCGCTCAGCCTCCTCCTTAGCCCTCATCAACTCATGCTCGATGCGCTTACGTTCAGTGATATCACGAGCCACCATGGAAATAAGCAGACCATCATCGGTTTTCAAGGGGTTACTGGTGATCTCTACCGGGAAAACCCGACCTTTACGATCGATTCCCCTGGACTCATAACCCACGAGACATAACTGCTCCCAAGAGGCCTTTTCCAGATCGCCAAGCAGAGGATGACCTAACCGGTTTTCCAGTGGCGTAAGCAGGCTCAAGGGCATATTGACAAGGTCTTCCCGGTGGAAGCCAAACAATTCTTCCGCCCGGCTATTGGCCATACCAATAATACCTTCAGGCGTTGCGATGATCGTAGCATCAGGAGCACTGTCGAGAAGCAGCTTGAATTTTTTGGTATCACTTACCCGGTCGGTAATATCATTCGCCAACCCCTCAACAAGATACTGTTTGCCTGGCAGATCCCCCATATCACTCCAGAAGATTTCAAGCCTGCGAATACTGCCATTAAGGTGCCTGATATCCAGTTCAAATGTATCCCCCCATCGTCCCTGCTTGGCCTCCCGAAACTGATCCCGAAAACGAAACTTACTGTCCTGAGTAGCCAGATAGCCAATAAGTGGACGAAGAAATTCACTCTGCGAGTAACCCAGTATGGCTTCTATTGAGGGGCTGACATGGGTAACACAACCATCCTTATTGAGATTGAAATAAAAGTAGTTTCCCCTCAATCGTTCAAGCAAATGCCCTATATTACTGGCTCTGACCTTGTGAAGTGCTTTCTCCCGATCGACAAGCTTATTCACCAACTGCTGAAAGCTTTCCGTTAAACTGCCAATTTCATCTCTACTGATATGGGTAATAACCGGCTTTACCTGACGATAGGTAAAATCATCCATTGCCCGTTTCAGCCGAACAATCGGACGGGTAATTCGAACAGACACCAGGCTGGCACAGGTAAATATCAGTGTCAGGGAGAGTATCATCAACAATGCGTTGATCTGCGCCTGATTAATAACGGGTGCAAGCACTGTTTCCCTGGGAGCATAGCTGATCATCCACCAGGAAGCCGATTTAATCGGGGCTCCCATCAGCCAATACTCATTCTGCCGAACAGGAACCCACTTATGACGGAAAGCCGGCTCCCCCCTTTCAATCAACTCTTCCAGGTCATTCCACAACCCAGGCGAGCCATAATAAAACTGGCTCTGGTGAATACTGTTCAGCTGATAACGCTTTGGTGTTTCACTGTCCGTCTGAAGGTATTCGCCTGCACCATTAACGATAGAAAAACTGGCATTCCCAGTAGTGTTTTCGATCAGCTGATTCCTCAAATCAGCAAGGTTGATATCCATCCAGAAATAGCCATAAAGGGTGCTTTCTGAAAAAACCGGCACAATATAACTGACTGACCAACCAGTATCAGCAGCCCCCCTTGGCGAGGTCCAGAACCCTGCTTTCTGCATCCCCTGATTCGCCCACCAGAATTGGGCAGGAAACAAACCGGTATCAACGGTTTCATCCAGCTTGACCTCGCCATCCGCCATATAAGCATGAAAAACATCCCAATGCTGAAAGCTGTTCCCCAGCTTGACATAGGTAAAGCCACGGACAAGAGGATTCCTTTCAACCAGATCACTGAGAAAGTGTTTAATCATGGCGTGATCAGTCACCGGCATCCGGCTCAGCATGTCAGCCATGAAAGAGGTCACTGTCATTAGCTGCTGTGTATGACTGTCAATCTTGCCGGCATTATGCCAAACCTGCTCAATCAACCCTTTAGCTACTGCATCCGTAGCCTGCTTGAGCGAGAAATAGAGGTGGATGCCAAATATCAGGTTGTAAAGAAGCGTGACAGGCACGACAGTAAAAAAAATGATTTTTTTTCTAATGGAAAACTGCACTGGGTTCACTGCACACGGCCACAACGAACGCTAATGATAGACCAGCATTTCAGCTGTGAATGGAGATTATCATGACCTGAAAGTCAGCGTTTTAGAATATTCTGACTATGAAAGGAAAAGTCTTTTAGAGAAGCAGAAAAGTTATCAATATCAAAAGGTAAGCCTGACAGCCAATTGTCTGCATACTGGGCCATGACCAGAGCGGGCATCCTTTCAGCTATCAACCTTAACTGAGGCATTGCAGGCATGGTCAACACAGCACAGGAATCAAAAGAGAGTGTACTGTCAACCCGATACCGCTCCCAAAGCCCAGCCATCAGTATCAGGGAATTATTTTTTGCGCCGATGCGCCATAACTGACGCCGATTCCCCAGAGCCATGTGCCATTGGTAGTAGCTATCAGCCAAAATCAGGCAACGCCTGTGCCGCCAGGCATTTTTGAACATTCTCGACTCGGGTGCGGTCTCAACACGGGCATTGATTTGAGCACGGGAGAAATCCTGCAGCCATGAAGGAGCAAGCCCCCACTTGGCCTGAGCCAGCTCGGGAACACCATCGTCATTGTGCCGAACCAGCCATACCCGCTGACCAGGAACGACCTGCTGAACTGGCTTTTGCGATATTATATCTTTAATACCAAGAAAGCCGAGATCAACCCTGGGCAAGTTAAAAGAGTAACGGCTGCACATGACTACTCTTCCCCCGGCACCGGCTCAGCATTCAGATAATCATCAATCAACTCTTTGGCAAGGCCGGCATCATCATCATCAACATACAACCCCAGCAAACCAATGGCAGGTAACTCACCCATCGCTCCGATCAAGTCGACGCCCGACAAATGACAGAAAATATGACGACTCATAAGCAGGTCTTTCAAACACTGCGCTTCAACCAGATTTGCCGGACTGTAGACTTTAATCATTTCAGATACTGTTCATCTCAGATACTGTTCATTTCAGATACAGTGTTTCCAGTTGATTAACCAGTTCTCTGGCTTTTTCTAACTGTGCTTCATTGAGCATCTTTACCAGCCTGGTTTTCTGTTCTTCAGCAGAAGAAGACATTTTTGATGACGTATGCAGGCTAAGTTCAGTCCACATATAAGCGGCTATCAGATTGCGATCTGTCCCTTCACCATTTAAATAAGCCCTACCCAGTTCATATTGAGCTTCGACATTGAGCCCCTCCCGCCCTGCAGCCTTTTTGAAAAAATCAAAAGCCATACCGGCATCTTTACCTGTGCCCGCCAGACCATCCCGGTATGCCCTACCCAGCCAGAGCCATGCTTCAGCACGAGCTTGACGATTGCCCACACTGGCCACTCGCTGCAAAGAATTAATGGCCTTAGCTGAACTTGTTTGCTGCTCAGACTGCAACAGTTGAACAGCCTCCGCCAACTGGCCCTGAGCCTTACCGGAAACAGGCTGTTCTTTTTTCACAATGAGCTCATCGGTGAGTGTTACAGACCAGACCGGCCCGGCAGCTGAAGCCAGCACGACAATCACACCGACAGCACATCGACACAGCTTAAACATGAACAACCTCTGCTTTTCTGGCTTTTTTATAGGAAGGCCTGATTCTGGCGAATTTTTGTCCGAGTACTGTTGACATAAGCCTCTAAACCCAGCGCCCCGCCGAAAGGGCTTGCGCAGAGAAAGAAACCTTATGTCGACAGTACCTAAAGCAACATCATTATATTATTTTCAACAGCTATTTTGCAGACTTACCAAATCACTATAAGCAAAAGAATGCTTAAAACTGCATTCAACAGCTGCAAACGATCTCTCATTGTAAGGCCAGTCAGCCTCGGTTACATTAAGCGACACTGTCTATACAGACCAGTAATTAATGAATGTAATATAATAAATTGGCGATCAATAACGATTTTTTAACCGCTTTATACATAGCACTGGCACTAATGGAAGCTTTTGACGATATTCGCCCTTACCACGACCATGAGGTCAGGCCAACACTGGCACGTCTTTTACAAAACAAAGACCTCCTCAACGTTATGGCACAGCATCGCCACCCTGACTTAACCCGGAAATTTCCCGGCATCATGACATGGCTCACGGCCATGGTGCTAAAGCATAAAACGCGGCACATTCAAAATGTCAGGGACTTCCAGAGCATTATCGAACCGTACCTGACTCGAGTAATCAAAACAACCACCGACAAGATTACCTTTTCAGGCCTTGAGCACCTGAAAAAAGATAAAGCCTATCTTTTTCTGTCGAACCATCGTGATATTGTTCTTGACCCTGCACTGGTGAACTACGCCCTTTATCAAAATGGCATGGAAACCTGCCAGATAGCCATCGGCGATAACTTGATTAAGCGCCCTTATGTCAGCGACCTGATGCGCCTGAACAAAAGTTTTATTGTGAAACGCTCTCTCACTGGCCGCAGGGAAAAACTGACCGCTTTCCAGAATCTCTCTGCTTATATCCATCACTGTATTGATTCTGGCCAGCCCGTTTGGATAGCTCAGAGTGAAGGACGGGCAAAGGATGGCAATGATCAGACTGACCCGGCAATCATCAAGATGTTTAATGTCAGCTGCCGCGATAAGCAAACGTCGTTTGCTGATAACATCCACTCATTGAATATTGTGCCAGTATCTATTTCTTATGAGTTTGACCCCTGTGACTGCAGCAAGGCTCGAGAACTCTTCGAAAAACAGCAGACAGGAGAATACCTGAAAGCAGACGACGAAGACCTGAAAAGTATCGTCATTGGAATTGAGGGATATAAAGGTCATGTTCATGTTGCGTTTGGCAAACCATTATCAGGAAAACAAGCGCCACAAAACCTTGAAAATGCCATTTCGGTAGCCAAAGAAGTCGACCACCAGATCCACCATAACTATAAACTTCAGCCATCCAACCTGTTTGCCTGGGAAGCCATTGGCAATAATGTAATCAAACAGGAACCCGCTATACAGGTTCCAGATATTTCAACGCTTTTCCCTGATACTGACCTGAAAAAGAAGCGCGATGAGTTCACTCGACACCTGGAACGCTGCCCCGAAATATACCGCCCATGGTTCTTGAGAATGTACGCACAGCCGGTAATCAATCGATTCAGGCATGGATCGTAAATAGATATGCAGGAACCATCCACACCTCTAACACAAGAATCACTCTCTTCAGGGTCAGACAGCATCCACCCGGAAGATGTGATTTATAAGATCTGTGTAATGGTTCCTTCGCCATTTCTGGAACCTGTTAAAAACGCAATGTTCATAGCGGGTGCAGGACGTTATGGCCAGTATGATTGCTGTTGCTGGCAAACCCTGGGAACAGGGCAGTTTCGCCCGCTTGAAGGCAGTACGCCATTTTCCGGAAAATCAGGAGAAGTACACAGGGAAGAAACCTGGAAAGTTGAAATGATCTGCGAGAAACGATTTTTAAAGCAGGTAGTTCAAGCTCTCCGCCAAGCTCATCCTTATGAAATACCTGCCTTTGACCTTTACCCAGTCAAGCTCTCTGATCCGGAGGAGTAACATACTCCAAGCGCATGGGAAACAAGCCTTCCCGCCGATCTTCAAAGTAATAGCGCAGGGTACGGCCAATCGTAGAAAATGCCAGCTGATCCCACGGAATTTCATCTTCGGAAAACAGGGCAACATCTTCACTCTCTTCCCCTGGTGCAAACTCTGAGCTCTCCATTTTCGCCAGAAAGAAAGCCGACAACTGCCCAACATGAACCACATTAAAAAGCATATACAGTGACTCAATGGTGACCTTGGCACAGGCTTCTTCCCTGGTTTCTCTGGCCGCCCCTTCCTCTATGGTTTCTCCTAACTCCATAAAACCGCCAGGCAGTGTCCAGAACCCTTTCCTGGGTTCTATTGCCCGCTTACACATCAACACTTTGTCCTTATAAACCGGAAGGCATCCAGTCACAACCCTGGGGTTCTGGTAATGAATAGTTTGACAGTGATCACACACATCCCGAAGGCGATGATCCCCCTCAGGAACTGTTTTTTTCGTCTCATGACCGCAGTTACTGCAGTAATGGATAGAGGATCCTGTCATCAATCGTCACTCCTTGTTTCTGGCAGACTGGTAGAGAGAAACAGTAACAGCGTATCAAACCCTTAAAGATGAACAAACTGTTTTACATAATACACGACGAAGAATTAATAACTCACCTATTGGTCAGCAGCCGACAAAAAACATTCTTATCATAATATCGTTCCCAACATCTTCCACAAGTACTCTAGGATAGTGTTATGTAAGGAGTTGTGCCGAACACTGGATAATTCCTGTTAAGCTACTTATGATAAAATCAAGTCCCTTGCAAGGATGCCATTGAAATCATCATGATGTTAAAGCAGGTTGAAGAACGGCTGCAAAACTACCAGCCAAGAAAAGTCGATGCTCAGCTGCCAGAAGCGGCAGTGCTGATCCCCATTACCAATGCTTCCGAGCCAGAGCTGGTCTTTACCCGGCGGGCAACACACATGAATACCCACAGTGGTGAGGTTGCATTTCCGGGAGGGAAGCGAGACCCATCGGATAGAGACCTGATACATACCGCGCTGAGGGAGTCTTACGAGGAAGTTGCCCTGCCTCCAGAAACCGTCAGGATAATTGGCCAGACTGGTTCAGTAATCTCCCGCTTTGGTCTTGAAGTGACGCCAATTGTCGGAATTATCGAAGCCGACATACCGCTCAGGGCAAATATGGCAGAGCTGGATCGCATTTTTAAAGTCCCGTTAAGCTACTTTCTTGAAAAAGAAAATCTGTCATTCAATCACTGGAAAATGCGCAACCAGGATTACATGATGCCCTCATTTTACTATGGAGAGTATCTAATCTGGGGGCTGACAGCAGTAATGCTGGTTGAGTTCCTGAACATTACACTGGACACAGACATTCCACTGAATGCCCCTCACTTCAGCAGCCAACATATAAAACGACAGGCTTAACCTGATGCTTACTGCCCAAGTAACTCTCGTCTCAACCTCGGATAGGCAGTATTTTCTGACAGCCAGATATCAATAAAACTTATGGCCATCTGCAAATCATCGGTTTTACCAAGAAAATCGTTACCAAAATAGAAGCGACCACCAGTCTCAGTCAGCACAAACACCAGACGATCCCCCTTTTTGACGCCTTTCCATATCCTGCCAAGTTCATGAATCCAGCGCATCCTGTCCTCTCGGGAAACCCCAAGATGAAGCCATTGCTCATTCGTTGCCGATAATAAACGTTTTTTACTGATCGTTCGCCGGTAATCAATCAGTAACGCCATATCGGAAACAGTACGGTCGCTTGCCTGATAAATACCAGTGGGTGTTCTCAAGTGGGCGTCATAAATATCCCAGAAACCCCATTTTAGTGTTGAATGCCCAACAGTCTTCCACCCCCGCCAGACAGGATTAGCCGACTTCTCATGAACAGTGTCTTTAGCAAAAGAGTGTGAGGGGAAGAGAAATACCAAAAGCCACAACAGGAGGGAGAACTCAAAAAAACAAGTGAAGAACCTTACGCTGGCTTTCTGCATGGCGACCCCTTTGCCTTATTCTAATAGTTGTCGCCATGTCGTACGGAAGAAACCGCTCAAAGGTTTTCTGACATGAGGTATTACGAAAATTCAGTTAACCCATATTATGCCATTATCCTGATGATCAGGAGTGAACTACAGTGTACCAGCCATAAACATACGGACACTCTTGATCCGGTTATCTTTCACCTGAAGGATCTCGAAGCGACAGTTTTTGATTTTCCAGCACACACTGGCCTCTGGAATAACTTCCATCTCTTCCGTAATCAAACCATTGATCGTTCGAGCATCATCTGTGGGCAGATCCCAGCCTAATGCTTTATTAACGTCACGAATAGAAGCCGAGCCGTCAATGATATAGCTACCATCTCCCTGGGGAGTGATATCCTGACTGCTATCAGAAACATCGGTCGTAAAGTCACCAACAATCTCTTCAAGGATATCTTCCAGCGTCACCAATCCCATGATGTCGCCGTACTCGTCCACCACCAGCGCCGTTCTCTCCTTGGACTTCTGAAAATTGAACAACTGGGTATGAAGTGGGGTGGATTCAGGGATGTAATATGGCTCAGCAGTTTCCTGTAACAGTGTTGCTTTGTTGACTTCTTCCAGTGTCAGCAGACGGGCAATCTTCCGCATATGAAGCATACCCACAATATTATTAATGTCTCCCCGATAAACCGGCATACGGGTATGCTGACAATCTCTTAACTGATGCATAATCTCTTTAATATCATCCTCAATATCGATACCGTAAACCTCGTTTCTCGGCACCATAATATCATCAACGTGCACTTTCTCCAGATCAAGAATTCCCAGCAGCATCCCACGACGTTTTTTGGGCAACCGCAGGCCTGACTCATTAACCAGTGTTCGCAACTCTTCACTGCTCAGTTGATCCTCACCCTCCTGCCCGGGGCGTATACCAAATGGCCTCATCAACAAAGAGCAAATCCAGTTAACCAGCAACACTACCGGATAAAGAATTCTCAACAGTGGAACCAATACCATCGATGCAGGAAACGCAACCTTTTCGGGGTACATAGCGGCTATCGTTTTCGGTGTCACCTCACCAAATATCAATACCACAAAGGTCAAACCCAGTGTGGCAATGGCAATACCACTGTCTCCCCATAACCGGACAGCAATAATAGTTGCCAATGCCGAAGCAAGAATATTCACAAAGTTATTGCCGATCAGAATAACCCCAATCAAGCGATCAGGCCGGTCCAGCAAACTACTGGTTCTTTTGGCCACCCGATTCCCTTTGCGAGCCAGGTGCCGGAGACGGTATCGATTGATTGCCATCATCCCGGTTTCTGAACTGGAAAAAAACGCAGAGAGCAGCAGAAGGAAAACTAACGCGCCAATCAATATACTAAGGGGTGCTTCACTCAACGAGCTGTCGCCTTTTGTCAGGATAAGATCAGGTAAAGTCACTTATTTTACTCACTTAATGGCAAAGTCCCAAGCCCGATCTCATGAAACAGGTCAAAAGCATGACTGTCCGGAGACGATACACTCAAGCACCAGCCTGGAACCAAAGTAAGCCAGAATAAGAAAAAGGAAGCCTGCCAGTGTCCAGCGAACGGCAGTCTGCCCCCGCCAGCCAAATCGCCAGTGACCGGTCAGCAGGGCTGCAAACAAACACCAGGCAGTAATGGACAGGACAGTTTTATGGACCAGTTTCTGGGCAAACATATCTTCCAGAAAAAGAAAGCCACTGCCCAGAGAGAGCGTCAGCAAAACAACTCCCAGCCAGAGAAACTCAAACAACAGGCGTTCCATTGTTTGCAAAGGCGGCAGTGTTTTAATCGTATGCCGGTGAGTACGAAGCTGATGCTCCTGATAAGAAAGAAGAATCGCCTGAAATGCAGCAACCATCAGAATGCCATAGGCCATTACTGAAAGAAGAACATGAGTCACCATTGAAGAAGCTGGATTCCAGACAATATGCTCAATCGGCGCAAGTAAAGCGAGCACAATGGCAAGCATACTAACCGGGAGAATCATCACCAGAAGGCTTTCTGATGGCTTTTTCAAACTGCTCAACAGGACCATCATCGTCACCATCATCGCGGTGAGCGAACCCATAGTGAACACACCAAGATTAATACCGTGGTCTGTATGGATAGAGATATACAGAGCAACAACATGAAAAACGAGACCTAAGGCGGTGATCAACAAAACCAATGATCTGGATACTTCAAGCCCACTATTTCGCAACCCTTGACCTACCGTGCCTGCCAGATAGCAACCAAGCGCACCCATACTGACCAACATGACACCCATTAGCGAAGCCTATTGTCCTCAAAACAGCAGAAAATAAAAAAGCTGGAAGCCCTGTTTGTCCATAGGCTTCAACGATCAAGCAGCATCAGCAGTTTGTCATATTAAACAGCACTAGACAAACAACCATTCAGGTTCTTTTGAAAGAACCAAACACAGACCATTGAAATGGATGCCGCTTTAGTCACGATTCCTATATAATGGCCTCATCAGAGCATAAACATCTTAGATCAGGGTAATTCCCAGAATGTTCGAAAATTTAACCGAACGCCTCTCCCGAACGCTTAAAACGGTCACCGGGAAGGCAAAACTTACCGAAGACAACATCAAGGACACCCTGCGTGAAGTACGCATGGCTCTGCTGGAAGCAGACGTTGCCCTGCCGGTGGTTCGAGAGTTCATCAACCGGATTAGGGAACGCGCCATCGGGCAGGAAGTCCAGGCCAGCCTCAGCCCGGGACAGGCATTTGTCAAAATTGTCCAGAATGAGCTGATTGAGGTGATGGGTTCGTCCAATGACGAACTGAACCTTGTCACCCAGCCACCGGCCGTAATTCTGATGGCTGGCCTGCAGGGTGCGGGTAAAACCACCTCGGTTGCCAAGCTGGGTAAATGGCTGAAAGAGCGCCAGAAAAAATCAGTCATGGTGGTCAGTGCCGACGTTTATCGCCCTGCTGCAATCAAACAGCTGGAAACTCTGGCCCAGGAAACCGGACTCAACTTCTTCCCGTCTTCTGCGGACCAGAAGCCTGTAGACATTGTCAACAGTGCCATTCATGAAGCACGGATCAAGCATGCTGACGTCCTGATCGTCGACACCGCCGGCCGCCTACATATCGACACCGATATGATGGCTGAAATCCAGCAACTGCACAGCGCCATTAATCCCATAGAGACGCTGTTTGTAGTTGACGCCATGACCGGTCAGGATGCCGCCAACACTGCCAAAGCGTTTGGTGACGCCCTCCCGTTGACGGGTGTTATCCTGACCAAAGCAGATGGTGATGCCCGCGGTGGTGCGGCACTGTCCGTCCGTCAGATTACCGGTAAACCCATTAAGTTTATCGGTATGGGTGAGAAGACCGATGCCCTGGAGCCTTTCTATCCGGATCGTATTGCCTCCCGAATCCTTGGCATGGGTGACATTCTCTCCCTGATCGAGGAAGCCGAGCGCAAGCTTGACCGCAGCAAGGCGGATAAGCTGGCCAGTAAGCTGAAGAAAGGCAAAGGGTTCGACCTGGAAGATTTCCGCGATCAACTTCAACAAATGAAGAAGATGGGCGGACTCAGCGGTATGATGGACAAACTGCCAGGCATGGGTGGTATGGCGCCACAGATGCAGGGACAGATGGATAATAAGGTGTTTATTCAGATGGAGGCCATCATCAACTCCATGACACCTTCAGAACGAGCCAACCCGGACATCATGAACGGCTCTCGTAAAAAACGGATAGCAGCAGGGTCCGGCACCCAGATCCAGGACATCAACCGTCTCATCAAACAGCACAAGCAGATGAGCAAGATGATGAAAAAGGTCACCAAAAAGGGCGGAATGAGCAAGCTGATGCGTGGCATGTCTGCCATGAAAGGTCAGCTTCCCGGTGGTATGGGCGGCATGATGCCTCCCGGTGGCGGCAAGAAGTTTCCTTTCTAGTACCGTTACCATAAGTTAACCACTGGATGAGAGCCAAGTACTGCAGAGTAATGACTCTCATCTTCCTTTAACTGGGCTGTTAACTGGAGGTAGTGATTGGTTTCTGATGAGGGGTATATGCGTGATTTATAGCCCTTGTTTGATGGCTAGCATTGATGCAGTGGTGCAATCCGAACTACCTGAAATCCAGAAAAAGGAGTGGCTATCAGAAAGGGTTATTTAAGGAAATAAAGCTGCGTAAGTTGAATGGCTATTATGGAGCCTACAAAAAATGCTATTGCAGAGAGCAATCTCACAGACAAGGTAAAAAATTATCTTATGAATAAATGATTGGTTGAGCCAGTCAACCAACCAGATATCATTGATCTGAGTCATTACTCGAGTCATATGCATATGCATCTACCTCCAACTCAACTTTGCTCATATCCGGAGCTATAGCGGGAAGCTGGTAATCAACGCTAGCTCTTAACATGTTAAGCGTTACTCTAAGCACTGGTGTCACCAGGCCATGCAAACTGGAACGTAAATTGGTACAGCCCCACTGAAAAGCATCCTGTCGATTGGAGCCCATGGCTCCAAGGACCAATTCACTGGCAGGTATTTTATCCAATACCATTCCAACAGTGAACTCAACAGCCTTAACGGCGCACTTACGCCCAAGAAATGAATTAACCATCCCGGAAGGCTTGCTCGGTCCGATATAGTCAGACAAACACCGTCCTGCAGCAAATGCGGAATAGCCCACGGCTCTAACATACCCAAACATATCGCTTAACTCCCTGAAAACCTTACTGAAAACCATTACTACCTGGCTCTTCAGAAAGAAAGTTGAAAAGCCTGTTTTACTAGTATGACCGTACAAGTATTAAAAAGTTCAATTTAACGTCCAGCCACAATGAAAAGCCTGTTTTACCAGTATGACCGTACAAGTATTAAAAAGTTCGATTTAACGTCCAGCCACGATGAAAAGCCGGAAGATACTTATTCCTGGATATTGCCACTCTAGCCTGATTTCCCTACAATATGCGCCCTTTATGATTGGCCTTAATCCGATCATGGATTAGCTGACAAACGATGGAAAGAGAACTATCTCTGGCCAGAGCTGTCAGAACTCTTTTGTGTTTTCGCCTGAGGTTTCGCGCCAAAGGCACAATAAACACAGAAAATCAGTTGTCGGAAACAACTATAGGAAAACCTATTCCATGGTAACCATACGTCTTGCTCGTGGCGGCTCCAAAAAGCGTCCATTTTACCACCTGACCGTGGCTGACAGCCGCAATGCTAACGGCGGTCGCTTCATCGAGCGTGTAGGTTTCTTTAACCCTACTGCTCGTGGCCAGGAAGAACGTCTGCGTGTTGATAGCGAACGTGTAGAATTCTGGCTGGGCCAGGGTGCTACTGCATCTGACCGCGTTGCCCAACTTCTGAAAGAAGCTAAAAAGGCTGCGTGAGGTTAACCATTCAGTGACAACGGCAGTAGAGGGCGCTGTGAAGCGCATCGCGTTAGGCCATATCGCCTCCGTTTACGGAGTTAAAGGCTGGCTGAAGATTCATTCCAACACCAGCCCGATGGAAAACATCCTCAACTACCCACGCTGGATTCTTGACCGCGACGGTCAGTTGATGACCGTTGAAATCGATCAGGCCCGTCCTCACGGTAAAGGTCTGGTTGCCCATATCGTCGGCTGTGACGATCGTGAGCTGGCCCGCAGTTACTGTGGTTACCAGATCACCATCAACGCCGATGAGATGCCCGAACCGGAAGATGACGAGATATACTGGCATCAACTGGAATCGCTGGATGTCTTCTCCCGCAACGCTGAGGGAGACAACATACTGCTGGGCAAAGTCAGCCACCTGATGGAAACCGGAGCCAATGATGTTCTGGTCATTCGCCCTTCAAAAGGCAGTATTGACCGCAGAGAACGTTTAGTCCCCTGGTTAACCGGATCGGTGGTGTTAGACGTAAATCCTGAGAAAGGATTTATCCGGGTAGATTGGGACCCGGAGTTTTAAGTGGCCATGACGACTCACAACAGCTTTTCTGAAGAAAACTCTGAAGCGAGCGCCATGGACACCGAAATGTGGTTCGGTGTCGTCAGCCTGTTCCCGGACATGTTCCAGGCCATTACCGAGCACGGTATTACCGGCCGCGCGGTGAAGGAAGGCTTAATCGAGGTAGAGACCTGGAATCCCAGGGATTTTACCCATGACCGGCACCGAACTGTGGATGACCGACCTTATGGCGGTGGTCCCGGCATGTTGATGAAAATTCAACCTCTGCGTGACGCCATCCATGCAGCCCGCAAAGCTGCTGGTAACGAGGCCAAAGTAATCTACCTCTCTCCCCAGGGTCGTGTACTCGACCAGCAAGGTGTAGAGGAACTTGCCAGAGGCAAGAAACTGATTCTGGTCGCGGGGCGATATGAAGGTATTGATGAGCGCGTAATCCAGACCGAGATTGATGAAGAATGGTCGATTGGTGATTTCGTGTTAAGTGGTGGTGAACTCGCCGCCATGACTCTGATTGATGCAGTTTCACGCTTTGTACCGGGCACCCTTGGTCATAAGGATTCCGCAGCAGAAGACTCGTTTGCAGATGGTCTTCTTGACTGCCCGCACTACACCCGTCCGGAGATATTTGAAGGACAGGAAGTGCCGCCGGTGCTGTTATCAGGAAACCATGCGCACATTCAACGCTGGCGACTGAAGCAATCACTGGGCAGAACCTGGCTGAGACGGCCTGATCTCCTGGAGAACAGATGCCTGACCAGCAAGGAAGAAGAATTACTGTCAGAGTTTAAAACCGAGCGGAACATTGACTAACTGGGAGCATTTTTAATGAGCAAAAACAAAATCATTGCGCAGCTTGAAGCTGAACAAATGAACAAAGAGATCCCTGCCTTTGGCCAGGGTGACACTGTAGTCGTACAGGTTAAGGTAAAAGAAGGCAACCGTGAGCGTCTGCAGGCGTTCGAAGGTGTTGTCATCGGTAAGCGTAACCGTGGCCTGAACTCTGCTTTCACCGTTCGTAAAATTTCCAGCGGTGTTGGCGTTGAGCGTACTTTCCAGACTTACTCTCCGCTGATCGCTTCTGTTACTGTGAAGCGTCGTGGTGACGTTCGTCAGGCTAAGCTGTACTACCTCCGTGAGCTGAGCGGTAAAGCTGCTCGTATCAAGGAAAAGCTCAACTAAGATTCAGTTTAATTTTCCGGCAACTGTTTTCTCAGAAGAGCGGATCAGGCACACCCTGATCCTGAAAGAAGCGGCGAAAGCCGCTTTTTTCTTATCTGAAATATTGAACATTTTGCAGAATAGACATTTCAAGCGTCTATCTATCCTGTAACACTTATGGCAACAAGAGCCTAACGACAAGGCTGAACAAGAGCGATAATCAAGAGAATCATTTCAATTAAGAGTCAGAAAGAATTTCAAAGATTTCCGTCAAGCCCGCGCCAGGCGCACCTTTTGCGATCGCCAAATAGCGGCAGTCGGGACTAAAGGCGACTGATTGTACTTTGATATCAGAAATTCTAAGTTCTACCAGCTTTTCATAGCCCACTAACTTCTTTGTAACGATAATTTCTGGGGTTTCAGGAATTTCTTTTTTCTTTATCCACATATCGCTTTTTCCGGGGCCCCAGATTTCCACCACTCTATCCCTAATGGCGATCGCCACGAGTGTGCTATTGGTGTTGAAGGCGACTATAGGACTATGTTTGCTGAGCAAGGTTTTTGTAACAGAATTGGGAATGGTTGCTTTCTTGATCCATCGATCTGCTCCAACACGGCCCTGTCCCCAAATTTCAAAATCATGAGAGACTTTTATTTCTCTATCGAGTGAAATTCCTTTGAGCAAATCATAATCAGGAGGAACAGTTTTATTATAATTATTGATGATCACCGCATGAGAATTATCAGAACTGAATGTTGATGAGGCCAGGGCCTTAATGGTCTCATCGGATAATTTGGCTTGTGCTTCCCTATCGGCCATATGGCAGGCCAGCAAATTGTCCAAACGAGCAATTGGGGTCGCCCCCCCTCTGTGGGCTGGCTTGTTGACTTTTCAGGTTTATCGGTAGAAGTCGCCTCTTTTCCCCACTGATTGTCCGCCCCTAATCCCCATGCTTGCAACTTACCCACCTGCTTCGCCAGGACCCGGCAATCGGCACTGAAAGAGATATCACAAGAACCCTTGCTATCGGGAAGAGTGGCACTTTTTGTCCACGGCATATCACCTTTGCAGCTATAAATCTCCACCCCCTGCTCCTTACTGACAACTGCAAATTGGCTACCATTTGGACTAAAAACCGGTAAGCATGACGCGGGAATGGTGGTACTTTTGTCATCCACAAGTGATTTCATTGTCAGTATGCCAGCCTTATTGAGGCAGAATAAATCGTTTGATCTGGGGCTGAAGGTTGATGACAGAAACTGAGAATCTATATCTCGGGCTTTGATAAAGGCTTGTTGTTCCCAGCCCCCATGCAACAGGCAAGTAAATCTTGTCACTCCGAAATCACCACCGGTGGACACTAAATGGCGCGAACAGGGACTGAAGGTGACTGATTTGGCATCACCATAATGATGGGTGACGCTTATTTTTTTCACCAAATTGACTAAATTACCTTTTGTCATTTCATCAGATGCAGTGACGGTCCTCCCCACAGCGCTACCAACCTGCCTACAAGCGGGTTGACCAGCCTTTACCGAGTCCTCCGTTCTGACTTGTGTTGTACCTAAAACGGCACCATCACCAATACCATGCATCATTATGCTCCTAAATCTATCGTGATTAATTTTGTTGTACCGAAACGCTCCCTAACTCTAAGGGAATAATGGAAGCCACTGGTAAGCCCTAGTCGCTGCAACTATTTATTTATTCTATTCTTTGTTGTTAATAGACCAGATATCAGGATGTAAGTTCATGCCCCCAGTCCTGACCTCGCTGGTCGATATATCGGGCATGCTGATTTATGTTTACATCACTGCATAGATGTTAAATCTGTAATCTACAGGGGACTTTTCCCTTAGCCTCCCTCAAAGGAACTGATATGATCTATACTATCGTGCAATATTGGATTTATTGATTGCCATGCCAGCCCCCTCGTCCCCAGTAACACAGGAATTTTTACAGCACCTCTGGCTTGAACGAGGCCTCAGCAAAAATACCCGTGAAGCTTACCAGCAAGATCTGCTGCTGTTCTCTGAATGGCTGAAAGAGCACACTCAAAACACAGGTAATCTATTACTCACAGCCAGTGAAGACGATCTTCGCTGCTTTCTGGGCTGGCGCTATGAGCAGGGTTACCACCCAAGATCAACCGCCCGGCAGATCTCCAGTCTGAGAGCCTTTTACCGTTACCTTCTACAGTCCGAACAGATCTCTGCTGATATTACTGCCAATATTGAAATGCCCAGGCAGGGTAGGGTGTTGCCAAAAACATTGTCAGAAGACGATGTTGATTCGCTGCTGAGTAGTCCGGATACCAATACAGCGATTGGCCTGCGTGACCGTGCCATGCTTGAGATCCTGTATGCCTGCGGCCTCAGGATTTCGGAGCTGGTTAACCTGAACATGGACAGCATCAACCTGAGGCAGGGTGTCATTCGCATTATCGGTAAAGGCAGAAAAGAGCGACTGGTACCCATGGGTCAGAGCGCCATTGAGTGGTTAGAGCAATATGTAAAGCAGGCAAGAGGCGATCTGCTGTATCAGCATGAAAGTCGAACCCTGTTTCCCGGCCGACACGGGCGCCCAATGACCCGGCAGACATTCTGGCATCGAATCAAGCACTACAATACGGTTGCCGGTATCAATACGGAAGTATCTCCCCACGTCCTTCGGCACGCTTTTGCTACTCATCTTCTGAACAATGGTGCAGACCTTCGAGTAGTGCAGCTGCTGCTTGGCCATAGTGATCTGTCCACCACCCAGATATATACCCATATTGCCAACCACAGGCTGTCCGAGCTTCACCGCGAGCATCATCCCAGAGGATAACCTGACCGTCTAAACACTATTTTTTAGAACTCTTTACCTGATAACAGTGTCCAAGCGATACAACGGGGAGAAATAAGGCTACACTTTCTCGTTTTTATCCAGCGCTTCTCTCCAATGCTAGAACGGTTTGCCGATAGCCCCTGAGATGCCCATTGATTAATTGATCGGCCGTCAGTCAGGCTTATCTTTCTGGATCACTTAAGGAATCAGTATGTCTAAACGCTCTGCTCTTCTTTTAACTGCCATTATGACCACAAGTACTGGCTGGTCTGTGGCTGTCAATGCAGAGGCTACCAGCAAAGACAGCTCAGTCCAGAGCCCCGAGCCCCTTATTGAAAGTCAGCTAAAAAAGCTGGACGCGACTATTCCCATTGAGTCGGTTACCAAAAGCCCGATGTCTGGCGTCTACAAAGTCATGCTCAAAGGTGGTTTTGTTCTCTATAGCAGCGAGAACGGACAATATTTTATTAAAGGGGACATGCTGGAAGTTCGCGGCAAAAAACTGGTTAACCTGACAGAAGAGATTAAAAGCCAGCAAAATGCCAAGCTGCTCAAATCTCTGAAACAGGAAGATATGGTGATCTTTTCACCGAAAGGTGAAACCAAAGGTGTTGTTTATGCATTCACGGATGTTGACTGTGGCTACTGTCGCAAATTGCACCGAGAAGTCGACCAGTTAAATGAGTTAGGTATTGAATTACGCTACCTTGCCTTCCCTCGCGGTGGTCAACAGTCACCCGTGCATGGAAAGATGACCGATGCCTGGTGTTCAGTAGATCGAAAACAAGCATTGACGGATCTGAAAACGGGCAAACCCATCAGTGTGGACATTAAAGGGGATAAGACAGCCTGCAGCACTATCATTGATGAACACTATAATCTGGGTGTACAGATGGGCATCAACGGAACACCGGCAATGGTTCTGGAAAGTGGTCAGGTCATTCCAGGCTATCGTCCTGCGGCTGATATTGCCAACATCATCAAAAATCAGTCTTAGATTGTTGAACCAGGAGTCTGCTTTACAGGCAGACTCCTTTCCTTACTGATTCTGCAACTTGATCCTCACCATTAACGACTACAAAAAAAGCACCAGCATCAACACAATCAATGCGACGATCATTGCAGGCATGGTTCGCTTTGCAAGCTCCAGTGGGTTCACACCGGCAATACCGGCACAGACAATAGCTGCACCTGCCAGAGGTGAAGCAGTCCGACCAATAGCACCAGCCACCGCTGAAGCAGTACCCATATTGGCAATGGTCATCCCGAACTGCTCAGCGAAAGGCGTCACGGCTTCGTTAAATGCGAAAGCAGCAGCATCACCAGTACCAGTGAGGATGGCCAGAATAAATGGCCCGAGGGTTGAACCAAACTTGGCAAGGCTCGGTGTATTAATCAGCCAGTTCAGGAAAACATCCACCATGCCCAGAGCCTTCATACCGGTAACAAACACACTGGCGGCAATAATAATACCAATGACGTCTGCGTAAGCGGTGCCCATGCCATTGAAGAACTTCTTGGTCGCTTCCTGGGGGTTCATCCGGGTAAGCAGCAACGACAGCACCACACCAATCAGCATGGCCTGTGGAACCCCCATTTTGATCGCAGGCATCACGGAAGAACCCAGAATCAAAATGGATACTGGCAGCACGGGCATCAGGGCATACAGCGGATTAACCTTATCAATCTGGTTTTCCATGGTGCCTTCAGTAGCCTGTGCAAGATGACCGGTGTGCTCTTTTCGAATATAGGCGATGGCGGTCAGAATGATCGCACCAGCAATACCGGCAGCTATTGTGGCCGGAGCGTGAACGGCAATCACTTCCATAACGGTCTTGCCACTGAGCTCGGAGATAAAGGCATTGTGGGCCGATCCGGGGCTCAGCATGCTGCCATAGGTTCCGGCCAGTACAGCCGCGCCCGCCATAGCCGGGTGAATACCGGCGGCCATCAGCAGCGGAATCATGGTTGCCCCTACCGCAGCAGAACAACCCGCTGCGCTCGGGAGAGCAACATTGATGGCAAACGTGATCATGGTCGTTCCCGGTATCAGAAGGCCCCCGCCCTTCTTCAGTACACCAGTCAACGATTTTACCAGATGCATATCACAGCCGGTATATTTCATCACAAAGGCAAAACCCATTACGGAACAAATGGCCTGAATCAGGCCCCCTGACGTCATGCGTCCGGCAAAACTGTCCAGTGCCAGCATAGGCTGCAGTGCCACTATCGACATCAGCAGTCCCGACGCAAACAGGACCATTCGGGTTTCCAGACGTTTGATTAAGCAATAAACGGCACCACACAGAATCAACAAGCCGATGAACGGTAACATACGGCCTTCCCCCCATTAATTATCATTGATATTGGATTGAATACTGTTCTGCCAAGGCGCGTTGATAACAGCCTGAATCCAATCAGGCTGCCAGCCTCCTATGAGCCATTCATAGCCAGAAGCGAGCGGGCCATCACATCCATAGTGATACTCAGCACTGACTCATCAAAATCAAATTCCGGGTTATGGTGTCCACCACAGGTGGGCGAACAGAACATCAGGTAAGTAGCCTGTCCGCCGCTCTTCTGAACGGCATCCATCAACACCGAAGCATCCTCAGAAGCCTTCAGTGGCAACTGATGAACCACGTCGGTGACCAAAGGGCTACTCTTAAGTACGTTTTCAATGCGTTCTGCTAACGGCTCGTCACAGGAGGCGGCCAGTGCATGCCCCACCAGTAGCAGTTCGTGTTCAACCCCGTGCATCAGTGCACTGCCCTCAGTCACCTTTTTGGCCTGATCCAGCATGAATGCATTGATCTCATCGTTCTCACCGCGAAGCTCCACAATCATTTCCGCTTTATCTGCAATAATGTTGCGGCCACTACCAGCATTCAGGGTTCCCACATTGACCCGGGAGCCTCCGTCCGAATGACGGCTGATGCCGTGTAACCCCAGTGCACAGCTGGCGGCAGCCAGCAGTGCGTTACGACCTTCCTGGGGATTATTGGCGGCATGAGATGAACGACCGCTGAAACGGATATCCAGCTTGCTGGTTGCCAACATATCGCAGGTTCTGGCGGACACAGTACCGACCGGGTATTGACTGATGCCAATATGTCCGGAAACAAAGTGGTCTACATCCTTCATCCAGCCTCGATCCGCCACTGCTTTTGCTCCCCTGCACCCCTCTTCCGCAGGCTGGAACAACAACTGAATTCGGCCATTGAGCGAATCCTGATTCAGGGCAATAAACTCCGCCAGTGCCAGGCCGGTAGTGATATGACCGTCATGACCACAGGCATGCATATACCCCGGATGGGTGGACTGAAAACCGGCTTTGACTGGAATATGGCTCTCGGAGTCAGCTTCTCTGACAGGCAAACCATCAATATCAAAACGAAACAGAGAGTTTGGCCCTGGTCGTCCACTCTCCAGAGTGACCATTAGACCTGTGTGACCACCAGCAATCTTTTCAATAAACCCGGCATCCGCTTCAGTCTGTTCAAGACGACGGTGAGCAGCCAGTAACAATTGCTCACTGGGAAGACCTAGTCGACTATCACTGTTGAGCAGGTCTTTACCAATGGTATAGGTGAAAGGAACATCAAGCTTTTTCAGGTGCTGATAAATATGCCAGGTGGTCAGATACTCCTCCCAGCCTGGCTCAGGAATCTGGTGAAAGAATCGTCTGATCGCCGTGTATTTCTCTTTATTGGCACTTACAAAATCCGACGGCATGAGGGTCATCACAACAATCTCCAATCAACTGGATTTCTATAAGGTTCTTAGGGCCTAATGTTACAAATTCAGGCTGCCAGCTTTCGCATGGTGCGTTTCAACACCCTGGCGGCATTCCAGATATCATCAAACGGGGTAAATTCTTCCGGGTTATGACTGATCCCGTTCACCGATGGCACAAACAGCATGGCAGTAGGAATTTCTCTGGCCATATACATGGCATCATGCCCTGCCCCACTCTGCATGGGCATGGCTGGAATAGACTCCTCCAGACAGGACTGATTCAGCAGCTCTGCGATGTCATTATTCAGATGGACCGGTTTTTCTTCTGAGAGACGGGTAATAAAGACGGTAACGCCTTCCAGTTCAGACACAAAAGTCAATAAGTCATGAGTAGTTCGTTGAATGCTGCCCGCATCAATCCCACGGATATCGATACTCATCACCACTTTTCCGGGAATCACATTCATGGCATTGGGAGATACCTCCATACGGCCAACCGTACCTACAGTGCCGTGGAGCGCCTCACGCTGGGCAATGGTATTCACCCGGGTCACCACCTGAGAAGCAGCCACCAGCGCATCATGGCGCAGCCCCATTGGCGTAGCGCCGGAGTGATCTGCAATACCGTTGATTTCAATCAGAAACCGAGTTGGCGCCGCAATGGCAGAAACCACACCCAGACTCAGGTGGTTATCCAGTAACACCCTGCCCTGTTCAATATGACACTCTATGAAGGATTTATAATTTGCCGGGTTAATTCGCACCTGGTCCAGCTGATCGGGGTCAAGCCCATTGTCTCTCAGTGCATCAAAGATATTTTTGCCATCACTCCCACGCGTCTCCCGCCATTTATCCAGATCAGCTTGCCCGGTCATCAGCTTGCTGGCCATGCAGCTGTGGCCAAAACGACTGGACTCTTCTGCTCTGAAAATAATTAATTCAAGAGGATGGTTCAGTGCTTCCTTTTGCAGTTCAATCAGCGCATACAACCCGGCAATAACCCCCACTGCACCATCATAACAACCACCGTCAGGTACACTGTCAAGGTGGGAGCCAGTGGCAACCGCCGGCCTGTTTTTTTCTCCGTGAATACGGGCAATCAGGTTGCCAAAGCCATCACTGTGATAGGCGATGCCATGCTGATCAAGAATCTGGCTGATAAATTCGAAGGCCTGGTTTTCAGGTGGTGTGAAGGCGATGCGATTCATGCCATGGCTGGTATGACAAATGGCAGCAAGCTCATCGAACAGATGCTGGAGGGCCGCTTTTGTAGTAGACATCTTAACTTACCCCTCAAAATACGGATACTAGGCATGTGTTTCGAGAGAAGTTTTGATTTCAATCAAACGTCTACATCAATAAGCGACAACCAATGACAGAAAAAGAAAATCCATGCAAATATTTGTGCAAAGTTTATTCATCAATAACTAATACCAATCGTGCTTTTTAACTCCCGTTATGAGCAAGAAGATTTGAGCCTTAAGACAAGGCGGTGTGAGGAGTCATAGCCTTAGCTATGGCGACGATCGGCAACGCAGGATTAAGGATCAAATCTTCAGCGCAATAGGAAGTTAGAAGGTTCGATTGGTATAATATATGCCGAGTTTCTGATCATCGGTTGATAGCTATTTATCTGATGTGGGCTGAAGTGAGACAAAAATAGTATTGAAATAGTTGATCTCAGAAATCTGGTTTCCCAGGATAGAAACACCAAGAGAGAACATGTCATCCAATCCTGCCCCCTGATGCTTAACACCGGTGTTCATCAGACAGTCCAGGATATTAACAGACCAGCGATATATTCTGGAGTCTGTATCCATAATCATGACAGTACCGGTGATCTCATCCCACCCAATGATATTGAGATAATGCCAGTTTAATGGCCCCATTATTACCAGTGGAATTACAGCATGCCCCATGGACAGGTGTGACTTAATCTCATCACTCATTCGCTGAAAGGTGGTTGCGGAATAGAACTCAAAATAAAAGCCAGACCTGTTCGATAGAGCAACATACTCATTCATGTAGTCGGCCAGCCAGACAGGCAAAGCCCCAACATCCAATGACAGCCTTGTGGTAATTAACTGCAAAAAACTGTTGATATAAAACAGGCGCATGGGATAGTTGAGTGTTTTAAGAAGATGATTGTCGATATTCAACCGCTCATCAAACCGGTGATCGATATATTCTCCCAAAGTCTTGGGCACACTTTGGGCAAAATGGACATACTCAGAGTCGGATAAAAAAATACTCTCCCCTGAGACAAGTATCATGGCCCGTGCAATAGCATTCGGGCCACAGGACCATAGCTTTATTTGATGGTATTTATGCTGACCGGGAATTTCCTGCAACGCTTTTTGAACATTGTGAACAGGAAATGAAAAGGTGTAACTATCAACTTCACCGTCAAGCCTGTACCGGGTTTTCTCAACGCATTGCTTTCTTACTATGGGTTCTGCCATAACAACAAGAGTCAAAGACAGCAGAAAAGCCAGCATAACAGAACATACAGCACCGGAAATATTCACTATGCCTTTATGTAATAATGGAAAGAGACCCAGTATAGTGTTAAAGATTAACCTGCAGAGAGTAAATTAATGAAGCCGTGTAGTTAATTTTGAATAATTCACAGATAAATCATTTTTTTCGTCATTCCGCCATCAACCACAATATTGGCACCATTGATAAAGTCATTATCTTCATGGGTCAGAAACAGGCAGGTATTCACAATATCCCGAGGCTTACCCACACGCCCTGATGGATGCTGCCGGTGATCCTGCTCAGTCAGGTCATCATAATTTTCAGTTTGAATCCAGCCAGGGCTGATCGCATTGACCGTAATCGGTGTCTCTGCCAATGAAATGGCCAGCGTATTGGTCAGTGAGACCAGCCCACCTTTAGAGGCACCATAAGCTTCCCAGCCAGGCTCATTCTGGTGCCAGCGGGTTGAGGCAATATTAATAATACGACCATAATATTCATCTCTATGTCGTTTAATAAACTCTCTCGCACAGTTAAAGCTGCCATTCAGATTGACATCAATAACGCTGGAAAACTCCAAGGCACTGAGCTCAACAACCGGTTTATTAAACTGGCTGATGGCACCATTATTCACCAGAATATGTGCTGTGCCATATTGGCGAACAATGTCGTCAAAGGCAGCCTCAATCATTTCCGGTTTTCCAAGATCAACACAACAGAAATCCATACCCGGTATTGATGGTTTATAAAGATCAAAGCCAACCACTGCAGCCCCCTGCTCCAGATAAGCCCTGGCAACGGCATTACCAATGCCCCGGCTGGCACCGGTGACAATGACCACTTTATTTGAATACATACAGTCACTCCCCCCTCTAAAAAACTGGCCTGAAGTCATTTTTCGATGATAGCATCCAGCCTCCTTGATCGCGCTCACTAAATACCAATGCCCTTATCAATGACAATACGATCGTTTTTTCTCTCTCTAATAGCATGTCCCCTTTTCTTTTTATCTCAATATTCGCTTGCTCATCCGGTTTCAGAACTTATCAGCAACCTGGAAAATCGCTTTGGGGGCCAAATCGGTGTTGCCGTACTGGACACTTCAGACCAGTCTCTATGGCATTATCAGGGCAACTCCCGTTTTCCATTAATGAGTACGTTCAAAACGCTGGCCTGTGCCAAATTGCTCGCGGATGTTGATCAGAAAAAACAGAAACTGACCACTGAATCCCTAATTGAAAGAGAGTCACTGGTCACTTACTCACCGGTCACTGAACCTCAGGCAGGCCAGACAATCACCCTGAACCAGGCCTGTGAAGCGACAATGTCCACCAGCGACAATACTGCTGCCAATCTTGTACTGGCTGGCATCGGTGGCCCGAAGCAACTGACCGACTTCCTCCGTTCTACAGGGGATAATACTACCCGTCTTGACCGGATTGAGCCTGAATTGAATGAAGCTCACCCGGGTGACAACCGTGACACCACCACCCCACTGGCAATAACAAACACCCTTAACCAGCTGATTTTCGGGAATACCCTCTCTGACGTTTCCCGGACCCAGCTGCAAACATGGATGATGGGCAACCAGGTAGCAGACAACCTGCTCCGCTCTGTGCTTCCAGAAGGCTGGTCAATTGCCGACCGCTCAGGGGCAGGCGGCCATGGTTCGCGGGGAATTACCGCCATTATCTGGAGTGAAAAAAGGCTGCCACTCATCATCAGTATTTATATGACGAGTACAAACGCCAGTTTTGAAGAAAGAAATCAGGTAATTGTAAAAACAGGTCAGGCAGTTTTTAACCATTTTGGGGTCCAGTGATTCAATCACTGCATTTTTTTCATCCCCCTTTTTCTATATGCCTCTACACTATACTGACTATTTTTTGAATGTGCAGTGTAGAGCGTGAAGTATTCAGATTCATTTTCAGCTGGTAATAAAGAAAAAACGACGCTCCATGTTACTCGTCGTCGATTTTTTCTGGATTCGCTACTCTCTTTCGTTGGACTTTCCATGATGCTTGCCAGGCCATCTGAAGCTGCAGCAGAAAATATGAAATCAAATAAATACAAATACCTGAAAGGACACTGCCACGAGGATTATATGAAAATGGCCATTTCTGTTGCCGGGCAAGTGCCTGAATATCCATTTGGCTCTGTCATTGTGGATCAAGGTTCCGGGGAAGTTATCGCGACCGGCTTTAACCGGGTTACTGAAAATCCGATCTTTCACGGTGAGATTGATGCGATCAATCAATGTGCACATCTTTATCATTCCAGAGACTGGTCGAACCTTTCGCTTTACACCACTGCAGAGCCCTGCCCTATGTGCCAGAGTGCTATTGAATGGTGTGGTATTCAAAGCGTTTATTACGGAACATCAATCCCCTATTTGAAACAGCTGGGATGGAAGCAAATTGATATACGTGCGGAGGAAGTGGCCAGAAGAACACCGTTCAGAAAAACGAAGGTCATTGGTGGAATACTGGAAGCCGAGTGTAACGACTTATTTGAAACCATCAAAATAGTGAGCTGGGAGTGAATATTAATCATCCCAATCCTGAATCACCGGCATGAAGCACACAGACAGGATTCTTATCCCCCAAAGATCGTTATTAGCAAATTTCATTGGCTCAATTATATCATCAAACCAATCTCCAGATTGGAGATACAAGTTTCTTGCAATAATGCATATTAATATTCAAAACAACACATATAATGGATAAATATTGCAAGCCACCAATTATCCTGTTGACAAGTGCTGCATGCTAAATAGTATGGAGCGCCAGTTTAAGTAAACTTAATGTGTATACAACAGCTATACGCATCGTCAGGAAGAGAGCCCTCAGAAACAGACTATGGCTAAAATCAGTAGTGAAGAGCGTGCCCGCCGTAAACAAATGTACGACGCAGTTATTCTGAATATATTTATGACAGAAAGCTGGGAGGCCATCACTTATGATCGCCTGGCCAGAGAACTGACCATCAGCAAATCAACGCTACAGCGTTACTACCCCAGCAGAATGCACTTTGTGACCGCCCTCCAGGGCAAAGTGAAGCCAATTGTTGCCAGAAATCTCGACTTCTCCAGCAGCCAGTTATTTATTTCATCCTGGGAATCAGCACTAAGAAATGATCTTCATTTCAGGAATGTCGTCAGGATGTTCATTGATAACCTGATGTCCCGTGCACCACACCCCTCCACTCAGGGAGCGATGATGCGTCTGCTGGATCAGTTGCAAACTGTGACTTCTGATGAAGATGCCCATAAAACATTGAAAATAGCTCTGGGTACCTCAGTTTTGTCCTTCAATAATTTCTTATAAGTAAAAGCCACTATACCTATTTTTATTAAACATCCTTAAATTGCATACACATATGCAAAATAAATAATAAAGCTCTGGAGTTTCAATTGCCATGAAATGGTCACCTTACCGTTTTCAGCCTGATTGCCATGTTCATTACTACCCTCTTTATTCAACCAGTACAGGCTTCTGGTTGGGAGCTACTGGGCGAGAAACAAGTCAGTCGCCGTACAGAAGCTGACACTATTTTCGTGGGAGCCCGTAAAGGGTTATTTCGGAAGATTCAGTTCAAGGTTCGTGGCGCAGATGTGGATTTCAAGCGGGCCATCATCCATTACCGAAATGGTCAGACCCGTGAAATTGCCATGAAAGGCCTGGTTCGCAAGAACAGCAGTACCCGCCAAATCGACCTGCCAGGTAAAGCCTGTGCCATCGAAAAAGTCTCCTTCTGGTATCAGACCCAGGGCAAAGGGCGCGCCCAGGCAACAGTGCTGCTCTGGGGTAAAGAAGCCTGAGAATAGGAAAAGGAATCACTGATATGAAAAAGCTGCTCTCACCACTGTTGTTATTATTGTCTCTTGGCCTGGTTTCTCAGCCTCTGATGGCCGACTTAAGAGTGGATGATCGTGTGGATCGTCGTGATGACCGGAGGGACTATCGCCAGGATGACCGCTGGGATGATCATCGACGGGTCAGAGTACAACCCATTGTTGTCCCTCACAGAAGGGTTATTAATAACATTGTGGTGATTCGTCCACACGGTCACCCCTATACGGGTTATGGTCACTATCACAACGATAATGATGCGGTAAAATGGTTGGCATTCACGGCCATTACACTGAAAATTCTTGATAACATCAATGAAGCGGCCCAGCGGGAACACGAAGCGGCGCAGGTTAAAGCAACGACTGCTCCGGTAGGTGAAAAGATCATCTGGAGTGATGGTGACGCCAATGGTTATGTTGTTGCCACCAAAGAAGGCAAAAGCTCAACCTCCGGACTGGTCTGTCGAGAGTTTCAGCAGTCGCTTACGATTGGTGGAAAAACAGAGGAAGCCTGGGGACAGGCCTGCCTTCAAGAGGATGGTTCATGGCAGATTGTTCAGCCAGCATAGCGGTTCGGCCTCACTGAGAGTGAGCCATTAAACGATTTCGAGGGCTGAAGATTGAACCACAAAGGTCACAAAGAGTACTAAGGAAAAGAAAAACGCTTCTTTGTGCTCTTCGTGACCTCTGTGGTTCAACAAAACATTCTCTCAGTCAGTTTTCCGAACCACTTTGAAATTATCCCATGCCTGGGAGGTGGGCATCACTTCAAGGCTGTTGATATTGATATGCGCTGGCTGCTGGGCAATCCAGAGAATAATATCGGCAATGTCTTCCGGGCGGAGCGGATTAACCCCTTTATAAATACTGTCACTCTTCTCCTGATCCCCCTTGAAACGTACCAGTGAAAACTCGGTTTCGCACATGCCAGGTTCAAGGCTGGTCACTCGGATGCCACTGCCCGCCAGGTCACAGCGGAGGTTGCGGGAGAACTGGGCAACAAATGCCTTACTCGCTCCATAGACATGACTCCCCGGATAAGCCCAGTTAGCAGCCACAGAAGCCAGGTTAATGATGGAGCCTTTGGGTTGTTCACGCAGAACCGGCAGTAGCTTATGGGTCACATTCACCAGTCCGGTCACATTGGTATCAATCATGGTCTGCCAGTCTTCCAAGCTTGCTTCCCAGGCTGGCCCTGCTCCCAGCGCAAGACCGGCATTATTCACCAGAACCTCAATATTTCGAAAACTGTCGGGCAATGAATCCACCATATCCGATACCGCCTGAGTATCGCGAACGTCCAGAGTCACACTGTGAACCGGCACTTTGGGCGTCAACTCATCCGCCAGTGCCTGCAGACGCTCTGCACGGCGACCGGTGATGATCAGGGAATGACCATGCTCAGCAAACAACATGGCACTGGCCAGGCCAAAACCGGAGGTTGCCCCTGTGATCAAAACGGTGGATGAACTCATTCTGCGTAACTCCATTTCATTTCTTGTGTTGCAGTTTACATCAAAACGCCACATAAACTGCCTTGACCAGTGAAAGCGATGCCAGAAGCATCATAAAGGAAAATGCGATTTGTTGAACCCTGCCGGTCTCGTAGAAGTGGAAAATGGCCTTGCCTGCCAGGGCACCCGAGATACAAACCGGGAGCAGTCCCAGGAAAAGGTCAAATACCGAATCCAGATCCTCTGTGCCCAGCAGAATAAGTGACACACACAATAAGGAACTGATCACAAAATACATGATGAGCGTTGCCCGCTGTTTTCGCAGTGACAGCGACGAGTTCACCATGTGCATGATCACCGGGATCCCCCCCGCCGATACGGCACTGGTTGTCCAACCAGACATCACGCCACAGATCCAGCGAGACTTTATCACCAACTGGCCAACGCCGGATGGCAGATAATTCATCAGCCCCATCAGCAGAATAACCAGGGCCACCAGCAGTCTCAGCGTGGATTCTTCCAGATAAAACAGCAGAAACAACCCAGCCGGCATACCTGCAACACCTGCCAGTAATAATGAATTCAGAGTTCGGACACAGCATTGGCGCCAGCTGCCCAGCAGAAGCGGCAACCCGGTCACAGCATCCAGAAGCAACACCACAGGCACGGCAATATGAACCGGATACCACTGACCGATAGCCAGTATTGAAATGGCGGCAAAGCCAAAACCTGTATACCCCCGGGTCATCGCAGCAATGGCAACAGGAACAATCAGTAACCATTCAATCGACAACATACACTACCCCTGTAAACCCTTCTCAGTCTAAACACTGGGAACCAGGACCATTAGAAACAGAAGCCGTTTTTTTTAGGGACAGAGAACCATCATTAAGGTTAATTCTTGCTATACCGCTACCAGTAATCTTGATGGACAATCCAAGGGGTAGGCCTGAGTTGAAATAACCTGAGACAGAATTTGAATACCCGGTGTAATGGCTTCAGGAGCAATAGCAGAGAAGCCCAGTCGGATAAAGTTGCCCGGTGATTTTGACGACAGAAAATGAACATCTCCCGGTTCAATAATAATGCCTTCTGTGGCACAGCTGGATACCAGTGAATCCAAATCAATACCATCGGGCAACTGCAGCCAGAAAGAACAACCACCTGACGTGTGATTAATGATGCTCCCGGGAAGATAGCGCTCAAGGGCTTCGCTCATCACCTGCCACTTTTCACCATAGCTCTTGCGAAGCTTGCGCAGATAGCTGTCGTAGTAGCCCATGGAAATGAACAGGGCGGCGGTTATCTGATTGTTCATGGGAGGATGTCGATACATCAGTCGTCGTAACATTCGAGCCTGTTCAATCAGTTCTGCATCGGCCACAAGAAACCCGATTCTCAGCCCGCGCGACAACGACTTCGAAAGACTGCCCACGTAGATCACCCGCCCGGACTGATCCAGGCTCTTCAGGGCAGGATGAGGCTGCGCCTGAAGGTTTGTTTCACTCTCATAGTCATCTTCAATAATGATGAAGTCTTTCTTACTGGCCTGAGACAACAGTGTCTGCCGTCGCTCCATCGACATGGTGACATTGGTGGGTACCTGATGACTGGGCGTTAGGTACACATAATTACAGGTATCCATTTGGCTACCCGGAATGACGCCCTGATCATCCATTCCCAGCGGAACCACCTCCGCTCCATGATGGGCAAAGATATTTCTGGCATCCGGATAGCCCGGGTCTTCCATACCCAGCCGGGTACCCTTCCCTCCCAGCAGGGATGCCAGAAGATACAAAGAGTTCTGGGTGCCCACAGTCACCAGTATTTCATCCGTGCCGACCTGAATCCCCCGCTTACTCAACACATGCTGTTTTAACTGATCAACCAGAAACTCATCATCATTATCCATAAAGTCCGAAACCCACGCTTTCATCGCACTCTGCCGCTGGGCCAGACGACTGCATTCACGCCACTGATTCAGGGGGAAAAGTGAATGATCAGGCTGGCCAAAAATAAAGGGGTATGGGTAATCCTACCAGTCTGAGGGTTTCCTGATGTTTTGATAGCTGGAAAGATCCCTGACAAGTCGATCTTTCCAGCAAATCGAAGAAGAACATGAGTCCGATACTGATGGATTCAGAGAAGAGGCTCTGGACACCAGTTGTGTATTCTGTGACAGGTAGTCCAGGTTGACAAAATAGCCGCTTCGTTCCCGTGAGATCAGAAATCCCTCGTCCACCAGTTTTTCATAAACCAGGACAATGGTATTTCTGGAAACCTTGAGCATTTCCGCCATCTTCCGGCAGGATGGCAACGCTCGATCGCCAAAATGGTTCTGATGAATCATGGTGGTCAGGTGCTCGCGAATCTGCTCCTGAAGACCTCTTGCCCGGGTAAAGTCAATATGCAGCAAATGCTCACTCATTCGTCATCCATCTCCTTTAGCCTCACCATTTTGGAGCAGTATTCCTATCAACTCCCTTTCTAAACACCTGCCCTACCTGCAAAGCAAGTTTCTGGCCAACCATTTGCTGATTACTGGCCTTATAAAAAAACAAAACTGTCACTAGGCACATTTGCAGGATTTTTTTAGTTTGAAAAAAAGCACAAACGCCAGGGAGTAAGCCAATGAACATTGCAGAAATTGATCGTCAGCACGTCTGGCACCACCTTTGACAGCACGCCATCTATGACCATAAACAGCCTCCTGTCATGGTGAAAGGTGAGGGACTGAAAGTCTGGGACATCAATGGTAAGGAATACCTGGATGCTTCTGCCGGTGGCGTATGGACGGTGAATGTCGGCTATGGCAGACGTTCAATTGCGGAGGCCGTAAAACAGCAGCTGGAAACATTAAACTTCTTTGCAGCAACAGCTGGCACACCGGTTGCTGCAGAGTTCAGCAAGAAGTTGCTGGAGAAGATGCCGGGCATGAGTCGAGTCTATCTGTCTAACTCAGGCTCTGAAGCCAATGAGAAAGCCTACAAAATGGTGCGTCAGATCGCCCATAAGAAATACAACGGAAAAAAACACAAAATTCTGTACAGAGAACGGGATTATCACGGCACAACCATCACCTGCCTCAGTTCAACTGGACAGGAAGAGCGACGTTCACAGTACGGCCCTTTTACTCCCGGTTTTATCGAAATCCCTCATTGCTGCGAGTACCGGAGTCAGTATGGCGATATCGCAGACTACGGCATACGCGCGGCAGAGGCGATGGAAGAGGTCATTCTGAAAGAGGGGCCTGATACCGTTGGTGCGGTTGTTCTTGAGCCCATTACTGCCGGAGGTGGCGTAATTACCCCACCAGAAGGATACTGGCAGAAAATACAAGAAATCTGTCGTAAGTACGACATTCTGCTGCACATTGACGAAGTGGTCTGCGGCATGGGGCGGACCGGTGCCTGGTTTGGTTATCAGCATTACGGTATCAAGCCGGATATTGTCACTCTGGCCAAGGGCGTCGCTTCAGGCTACGCCGCCATCTCCTGCACCGTGACCACAGAAGCTGTGTTCAATCTGTTTAAAGGGAACCCTGAAGACCGGGAAGACTATTTCCGCGATATCAGCACCTTTGGCGGATGCACTGCCGGGCCCGCAGCTGCACTGGAAAACCTGCGGATTCTGGAAGATGAGAAGCTGCTGGAAAATGCCAGCCATATGGGTGAGTACCTGATGGCTGGTCTCAGACAGCTTCAACAAAAGCACCCTATTGTTGGCGATGTCAGGGGCAAAGGCCTTTTCCTCGGCATTGAGCTGGTCAATGACTCTGTATCCGAAGAGCCGGTAGATGAGCAGGTAGCCATCAAGGTAGCAGGGCTGTGCCTTGAGAAAGGCTTGATGATTGGCAGAACCAACCGCTCCTTCAGCCAGTTCAATAATAGCCTCTGCCTCAGCCCTGCGCTGACCATCAACCAGGAAGAAGCGGATCGTATCCTGAGCATTCTGGATGAAGTGATTACTGAGATATCACCTTAGAAGACACTGTACTTCAAACAGTGCACGACAAAGTAAACACCCTTACTAACGCACCCACTTGGTGCACCCCAAACTTATAAATACAGCCAGTCACCATAAACTGAAAGGAAACAGTCATGAGCAAAACCGGTACGTTTAAAAATACGCTGGGTACGGTAGCCCTCTCTCTCAGTCTGGCGGTTACGTCTGGCATCAGTTATGCCAAAGACGTGGTCACCATCGGTTACCAGGGAATGTTTAACCCCTGGAAATACGCCATCGACCAGAAACTGGTTGAAAAGGAGACCGGTGTTGAAATCAAGTGGCGGAAGTTTGATTCCGGCGCCAAGGCCATTACCGGTATTGCCTCTGGCAGTGTTGACCTGACCGTAGCCGGTTCCAGCCCTATTGCCACTGCCGTCAGCCGGGGTGTTGATGTGGAGCTGGTCTGGATTATGGAAAACATTGCTGAGGCAGAAGCTCTGGTGGTTCGCGATGGAAGCGGTATTCACTCACCTTCGGATCTAAAAGGTAAGCGGATCGCCGTACCTTTTGTTTCGACCACCCATTACCACATGCTCTTTGCCCTCAAAGAGTTTGGCCTGAGTGAAAAGGACGTAAAGCTGGTCAATATGCAGCCCAATGCCATTTCTGCCGCCTGGGCCAGAGGTGATATTGATGGTGCCTTTATCTGGGACCCGGTACTGGGCAACATCAAGAAAGAAGGCTCTGTACTTATTTCATCCAAAGAGCTGAGCAACTGGGGTAAACCGACCTTTGATGGTCTGATCGACAGTAAGTCCTTTGCCAAAGAATCTCCCGAATTTGTGGCAAAAGTGATCAAGGTAATTGCTGAGGTGGACAACACTTACCGTCAGGCGGGTGCCGACTTCTCCAGCGAACACCCTATCGCCCAGTCTGTCAAAAACATCGTAGATGGTGAACTGGATCAGGTGGTCGAAGCAATGGCCCTTTATGAATTCCCGGATATCCCTGCACAGGTTTCCTGCAAGTGGCTTGGCTGCCAGATGGAAGGGGGTGCGGCAAAGGCGCTTCTTTACACCTCAGAGTTTTTGCTGGAAGAAAAGAAGATCAATGCACTTCAGGATGACTACAGCACGTTCGTGAACCCTGCCTATGCCGAATTGGCGATGGAACTGGCCGACTGATTCCGGAACAGTTTTTGCGTGTCATCAATACCTGCCTTTCAAAAGGTCAGGTATTCCCATTCGCTGGATAAGGAAGTAATCACATGAGTATGGACAAGGTGCTGAGAATCCGGGACGTCTCAGTGGAATACCCCGGTTTGCAGGGAGGCTCCCCAGTTACTGCCCTGTCCGGTGTTAATCTTGAGATCGAAAAGGGAGAGCTGGTCGTCGCCCTTGGTGCTTCAGGCTGTGGTAAAACGACACTGCTCAATCTTATTGCCGGCTTTATCAGGCCCACTAAAGGTTATCTGACACTCGGCAGCTCAACGTTAACGGGTGTCCCCCGGGTATCCATGGGGCGCGACATTGGTGACCAGATTCTCGGCCCCAGCGCTGAACGCGGTGTGGTTTTTCAAAAGCATGCCCTCTTCCCGGGGATGAATGTGGTAGAGAACACAGAATTTGGCCTGAAGCTTCAAGGCGTCAGTGCCTCAGAGCGCCGTGAAAAAGCAGAAAAATACCTCGCACTGGTTGGCCTCCAGGATTTTCATCAACATAAGGTGTATCAGCTGTCCGGTGGTATGCAACAGAGGGTTGGTATTGCCAGAGCCTTAACCAATGACCCAAGCATTCTGCTTCTGGATGAGCCACTCGGCGCACTGGATGCTCTGACTCGGGAAACACTGCAGGAATTGCTGCTGGACGCCTGGCAGGCCACCAGCAAAATGATGTTCTTTATTACCCACAGTGTCGAAGAAGCACTGTTTATGGCCTCAAAACTGATCGTTATGTCTCCCAGACCGGGGCGGATTACCCACGCCTTTGACCTGAACTTCAACCGTCGTTTTCTGGAATGCCGGGATGCAAGAGCGGTTAAATCTGAACCGGACTTTATTGCCATGAGAGAAAAAATTCTCTCCATCATTCACCAGGATGAAGTTCAGGAGGCTTGTTGAAATGAACACAGAATCCATCCCACTGGAACAGTGTGAAGCAGACAGGCAACCGACACCATTGCTGGTTAAATTAAAAGACAAAATCCTGTCAAAAACCATGACACCCGGCAGTTATTATGGCGAGCCTGGTCAGGGAGACAGTCGACTCATTGCCATAGTCACCACCCTCTGCTGCATGCTGATATGGCTGGCCGCCACAGAACTGGGCTGGATCAAGCCCTTGTTTCTACCTTCCCCGCTTGATGTGGCAGCCAGAATGGGAGAGCTGGTGACGGATGGTTTTGCCGGAGCGTCCCTTGCTGAGCACATGCAGGCCAGCCTTGGTCGTGTTTTTGGGGCATTCATACTGGCAGCAGTGACTGCGATTCCTGTGGGAATATTGATCGGCTGCAATGTCTGGTTTCGCGGTATTTTCGATCCCATTATTGAGTTTTACCGCCCACTGCCACCACTGGCTTATCTGCCACTGATCATTATCTGGCTGGGCATTGACGAAGCGAGTAAGGTAACCCTGATCTATCTGGCCATGTTTGCCCCCATTGCGTTAAGTGCACGTGCGGGTGTCAATGCCGCCAAAAGTGAACAGATTCAGGCAGCCTATTCCATGGGAGCCAGCAAGTTGCAGGTGCTTTACCACGTGATCATTAAAAGTGCCCTGCCCGAGATACTGACCGGGCTGAGAATTGGTATCGGCTTTGGCTGGACGACTCTGGTGGCCTCAGAAATGGTCGCCGCTGAAGCAGGTATTGGATTTATGGTGCTGAACGCTGCCGAGTTTATGGTAACGGATGTGGTCATTGCCGGGATTATTATTATTGGATTGATTGCCTATAGTTTCGATTTGCTGATGCGTCATCTGGAGAAAAAACTGGTGCCCTGGAAAGGGTATTAGTCAAAGCACTCCTGAATCAACCAAGTGAGCAAATCACAATATGGCTCACTTGGTTAAACTCTTGCTGCTGGCACCGGTTCGTTTTATTTGAACAGCACATGTAATTTTTTCGAAAAAAACTCACCCACCCCGATCCCACGCCTCTGTAAGCGATACATCAATTTTCCGCTTAAAATCAAGAAAGTACCTCTCCTCAGCTTTAGAGCTTAGGTATTACGGACGTTTGAGAAGTTTATTTCTGAAATTAATAAAGCATTTCCAGTGTAACTTCTGAACTGGCCAATTCTCTTATATTACCGACTCTACAAGCAGTCTATGCTGCTCTGGGTTTCGAGCTTAATGTTCG
>OODV01000253.1 GCA_900299555.1 uncultured Endozoicomonas sp. | reverse complement strand
CAAGATCAATAGACATTCATGATAAGGTTATCGGGGAGTTTATCTCCCGAAACCATTATCAACAGTTTTGATACATCACCCATTTTTGAAGGGCAGAACTATCAGGGGCAATAATAGCCAGTTTTGCAAAGTGCTCCCGTTGTTCTGTCCACAGCATCGGGAAGGGCTTCATACAATCCTTCAGGGTAAAAAACCATGAGCCGGTGTTGCAGAGAATAGCCTCCTGAATATCCGGAGCCAGGCAGGTCAATCGGATAAACTTCGAGATTCTGGCCTTGTCAGTTTTCTCTTTTTCTGCCAGTTCCCGGACGCTGTTGAACTTACCGTTCTCAAGGAGCTTGATCTAGCGATGTCCTTGAATAAGTGCTTTCTACAGAGATTCCTTAGTTTACTGGCGTATGTTTGAGGTATAGTTTGCAGCTTCTTTCAGTCAACCATGCCTCGTACAGTTCTCCGCAATGATCAATGGAATCGAATCAAAGACCTTCTGCCTGGAAAATCATCAGATTGCGGAGTGACGGCCAAAGATAATCGCAAGTTTCTCGAAGCCGTTCTGTGGATTGCCAGAACTGAAGCCCCCTGGAGGGATCTGCCAGAGTCCTTCGGCAACTGGCACAGAGTTTATGTCCGCTATAACCGTTGGTGCCACAAATGGACATGGGGCAATATCTTTGAAGCGCTTTCTGAGGATAAGGACCTTGAGTATTTGATGATAGACGGCAGTATTGCTCGAGTTCACCAATATGGAGCACCAAAAAAACATCTCAACATGATGAAGCGGCTGGCAAGTCAAGAGGTGGTCTGACAACTAAAAGTCACGGGGCTTTGGGTTCCTTGGGGAATCCGGTTCGCTTGATACTGACAGCAGGTCAGGCTTGTGAATACAGCCAGGAAAATGCATTAATAGCGGGATTTTCTGCACATTATATTCTTGCGGAAAAAGGATATGGCTCAGATGCATTCATTCTGGCTATACGCAGTGCGGGGGCTGAGCCTGTTATCCCGCCAGGAAAAGGCAGGTTACAGCCAAGATCGTATGATCGTGAACTGTACAGGGAACGAAACCTTGCAGAAAGATTATGTCAGAAGCTGAAGCTGTTCCGAAGAATGGCAACCCGATACGAACGATTGGGATGTAATTACTTGGGAATGCTTCAATTGACAGTTTCTTTAATTTGGCTGGCATAATTGAGAACGCCCCTGGAAACTTTATTGGCGCCCATGACCTTGAAGAGGGTATCTGTCGGGATTATTTATGATGTCTGTAGCAATATCAAGAAACTCTGATCGGATTCCTTCATCCTCCAGAATTTTGATGGCAATATGCTGTTCCGAATGACCAGGTTTCAGCAGATAATCATAGAGTAGTTGGCCATCCATTATTTCAGCCAGAACATGCATGTTCTGGAAAACTCCCGGGTATTCATCAGCTAATAGTGTGGGCCTTGGGTAGTGAGTGGTACAGATATTGATAGAATTTGGGTTGTTTGAAATTATTTTCAGGTAACCATAGGTTCCAGCTTCACCTTCTATTGGGTTTGTACTGCTGAAAATCTCATCCATTAATGTCAGGCTGAACTGTTGCTCTTGCATTTTTTCAATATGATCCATCAGTTCAATAGCTCTGACTGATTCTGCTTTAAATGTTGACAGGCCTGCAGCAACCTCTGAGCTGATATCCATATGAGTATGGATCAGTGAGAACGGTGTAATTTCAAGGTTTTGAGCAGGAGCAATGCCGAAGGTCTGGGCCAGAAGAACAGCAATGGCAATACCTTCCATATTGGTTGATTTTCCTGCGGCATTAGGGCCGGTAATGATGGTGTTCAGAGGTAGTTTGGCTCCAATTTCTATGCTGTTGGGAACGGCAATATCCGGAGATAAATGAGGATTCCAGAATTGGTCAAGACGCAAGTAAGGGGAATGATGACCAGGTATATAATTTGCGAAGGTGATTGGGTTATTTTCTCGTTGCTGCCCTTTCCTGACGAACTTGGCAATCGTCAGCCAAGCATCGACCTCACCCACAGCCTGAATGATAGGTAATATAGAATGTTTATGCCTCTGCAGAAGTTCCAACGCCATGTGGTATCGTCCCATATGAGAGGTATAGTACTCCCAAGAAGAAGTAACTGGGCACTCAGGGGCGCCTTTCAACAGAGTGAGTATTTCCCGGAGCTCTTTAGAATACTCAAGTTTGGAAAACTCTGGATAAGATAAAAAAACACTATTAAAGAGAGGGTGGTCTTCAAGTGTTAACCAGAGCTTTCTGGCTTCAAATAATGCAAGGCCAGGGCGTCTACTTCGCTTCATTACGTATGAGTAATAATTTTTTTCTCTTCGCGCGCTTCTCTGCGCTAGGTAAAGTGTGAGGCCATAAAGTGTTATGCCGGTAGCTATTTGTAAAGGGTGTGATGAATAGTAGTACAGGTACGTTGGCATAAATCCAAGACTGAGCAAATTCAGACTCTCGATAAATCGACGGGAAATTTTTCTTTCCATTGCTGGATTTTGGATTTAAGCCAAACTGACTGGTAGCATCCAGGCTCTGAAACAGGCCTTTATAAATGGTATCCGAAGGGTCAAGCAGAGATATAATACCATCTTCATTCACGAAAAAATTACGTAAATGGTTTTCCAGTTTATTCATTACGACTGGGTTATCAATCAGGTATTGTATAACGGCCTGTCTTCTCTTTAGTGTATTAATATCTGTTGTAGGGGTGATCAGAATGTTAGCCAACATGATTTCCCCTGATACGGTAATTGTTTTTCCAAGGCTTCTCAAAATACTATGATCAGGTGAAAGCGTTGATCCATTTAGTAGATCAAGATCTTTGACGGCATACTGAGTGAGAATACTGTTTTTTGAGTTTTCCTGATTGATTGTTTGTCTGGTTAGCGCCTTTAATATAATCTTTCGTTTTTCTCCAGAGGTGAGAATGATTTCTGGAAGCTCGCTTTCATTGCCTTCAGGTTCTGGCTTTTCTTCAGAGGTAGGGTAAGCTTGAGAAAAGTGTTGTTGTGATATTTGATAAGTATTTTGTATGCCAAGGTCAGCATTGATGTTTAATGTTGGTATAAAAATTCCAATAAATATTATGAATAGTTTTTTTTTGTTCCTTGTGGAATTATTTTTCGTTGCTGCTGATTGTTGCATGGTCTGATGTGTTCTTGGTTTATTAATTAATCGGTTTTTAGATTTCTCGTGCTCTAATTCTTGAACTATATCTGCTTAGAATATGAATTTGGTTTTGAAACCAAAACTTCAATCCTAGACGATATTTTGGCTCTTTTGAAAAGTGAGTGGGTAACGCTGTATTCTTAATCCAATACTCTGCATGACATCACAGGCCTGAAGACACTCATGGAAGAATTGTTTCAGAATGCCCTTGGAATCAGTTATCCCTGGTACATTGAGTCAATTGAGTTCAATACTGAACAATCCAGATTGGATATTTTTCTTAACTTTCAGCGAGGGGCAACCTTCAAAGATAACAGTGAGGATGATCCTTCTGGCAAGGAGTACCCAGCATACGACACCTTTCAGAAAGAATGGCGGCATATGAACTTCTTTCAACATGAATGTTATCTTCATGCACGCGTACCAAGGATCGAGCGGGATGATGGGAAGTTCCGCCTGATCCCTCCTCCCTGGAGTGGCAAACTCAAAGGGCCGGGGA
>OODV01000016.1 GCA_900299555.1 uncultured Endozoicomonas sp. | reverse complement strand
GCACGGTTCTTTTTCTGGCTGTGCTGTCGGTGGATGCGACAGGCAGGCGCGTTCTCTGAACAACGCTCAAGGATCAGGTCATCGAGAATAACGGGAACCGGTTCCTCTTCAGGTGCTTTGGAACTGACTAACAGTGTCAGTTGATGAGCAAGATTTCGCCAACGCCAGCACCCGAAGGCAACCCAATGATGATAGCTGCTCCAGACTTTATCGTACTGGATGGCAAGCAGAGCCTGAGTCAGGAACCCCTCACCGGAGAGCATGCTACCAATGAGCAATTCGCAAAACACTGGTGCAGCTTTCGCAGAAACAGCTCTGGTAAGGAAAGTAATATAGAACGAAAGTTCTTTTAATATTTTTGTTTGTTCTAAAGAGTACATCACAACCGCCTGGATTTATTATGTGTGACGGTTGGTTTAACTCATATAAAAATTAAATCGAATGTACCAGTGAAGCTCTAAAGCTGAGGAAAGAGGAGCATTCACCAGAAAAGCCAGTTAATGAAATGACTCCAGCTGAGCGCATTGAGAACAGTAAAGTACTGTCATTATTGCTCGGTGTAATGGGGTATGCATTTATTATCGGCTACTTCGTTCGCAATGGTTTTGCCCTGAACCTGAATATCGTGAACTTCGTCTTCCTGTTTACGGCCATTATTCTTCATGGTACCCCCCGTCACTTGCTGGATGCGGTATTTTCCGGAGCCAGAAACACCGCCGGTATTTTGCTGCAGTTCCCTTTCTATGCCGGCATTATGGGCATGATGACGGCTGCGGGCCCTGAAGGAAGTTCCGTTGCCAGTGTAATTTCTGACTGGTTTGTATCCATCTCCAATGAAACCACATTCCCGCTGTTTACGTTCCTGAGTGCAGGTATCGTGAATTTCTTTGTGCCTTCCGGTGGTGGTCAGTGGGCCGTTCAGGCTCCCATTATGATGCCAGCGGGTCTTGAACTGGGCGTTGATTCCGCCAAGACTGCCATGGCCATCGCCTGGGGTGATGCATGGACCAATATGATCCAGCCATTCTGGGCTCTCCCTGCCCTGGGTATTGCGGGCTTGGGAGCGAAAGATATTATGGGCTACTGCCTTGTCGTTCTGATCGCTTCCGGGGTGATTATCTGTGCGGGCATGACGTTCTTCTGATCAATCACTCGGTATAAAAAAACACCGCCTATCGGCGGTGTTTTACTGTTAAGAAAGTAGTTAATGAACGGTTGGCATTGCGGTAGTTTTATTGGGGATTGTCATTTCTGCAGCACCTAAAACCAATGTCTGCATGGACGCCAGCATTTTGCTGGCCACTTCATAGTGGTCAGACTCCCAGAGCTGGTCATTCAGAAACTCTCCGGAATAGAAGCCCTGATAACCGGTACTCTTGATGGCATCAACCCACTCCTGCAGTGGAATATTGCCTTCACCCAGCAGGCATCCCCGCAGCTCTCTTTCATCAACCCAGGGCGAACCTTCTTCTGGACGAAGGCCATCGGAAAGATGGACGTTATAAATCAGTTCAACTGGCAGCTGTGCCATCTCATCAGGGGTCGCGCCACGACAGGCCCAGAAATGCCAGGTATCCAGAACAAAACCGAAGTTATCGCGGCTGACCGCATCGTGAAGCCGCAGGTAGTCATCCAGTTTGGCAATGGGGGTCCAGGCTGCACCTTCGTACTGGAAACGAATGCCATACTGCTGACCAATGTCGGCTATTTCACGGATATTGCGGGCCGTGATCTGAATATTGTCTTCGACGGACAAACCATTAAGTGCTTCAAAGGCATTTAACTGTATGGTCGGGGCACCGATGGTGCTGGCGAACTGGCAGAGGGTTTCAACTTCTTGAAATACCTTTTGCTGAGTAGCGCGATCGCTGGCTTCTACAGAGCCGACAATATCAATGGCTGTTGGCTTGATATGCGCCTTGTCCAGAAGGTGCTTGAGGTGTTCTGCGGTTAAACCGGCATTGATATAGCGCCAGAGTTTTTCCGTGTGAATTTCAAGGCCTTCATATCCGGTTTCTTTTGCCAGGCGAATATCGCTGACAATGTTATTGTGCAGAGAGCACATTCCGTGTAATGCAAAAGGCATAACTAACTTCCGCTAAAAAGGATAATAAGCGTTTTTATAAAATGGGTTTAACGGCTTTCCTATTCCCCGCAGGAACGAGAAAGTAATGTATAAAAAACTGTCGTATGGTCTTTTGTCCAAAGTCACGTTACCCCTTAATTACCAAAGCGTTGATACAGCCTTTTGAGATAATTAAGGGGTGTTTGAAACGTGCGGTTATTTCATCGTGGGCATTGAGAAAACAGACTGTGATGGATCATGGTCATTCCAGCGACTGGTCACCATCTTCATACGGGTATAGAAGCGGACACCGTCTGGGCCATGCATGTGCAGAGGACCAAACAGAGAGCGTTTCCAGCCGCCAAAACTGTGGAACGCCATCGGTACCGGGACGGGTACGTTAATACCGACCATGCCCACCTGAATGTGCTGGGCAAATTCTCTGGCGGCCTTGCCATCACGGGTAAAGAGCGCCGTGCCATTCCCATACTCATGGTTATTGATCAGATCCACCGCATCTTTGAAGCTTTCTACACGACAAATGCTCAGTACCGGGCCAAAAATTTCTTCCTTATAAATGGTCATGTTCGGTGTGACATGATCAAACAGTGTGCCACCGATAAAGAAGCCTTTCTCATGACCGGGAATGGTCAGACCACGACCATCGATCAACAACCTGGCCCCTTCCGCAACGCCCTGGTCGATATAGCCTTTCACCTTATTCAGGTGCTGCTCGCTGATCAGGGCACCCATTTCGTTTTCCTGGCCGTCAACGATACCGGGACCAACACGCAGTGCTTCTACCTTAGGCTTCAGAACCTCCAGCAGGCGTTCAGCGGTTCCTTCACCCACCGGAACGGCTACCGATACCGCCATGCAACGCTCACCAGCAGCACCATAGGCTGCACCCATCAACGCATTGGCAGCGGCTTCCATATCGGCATCCGGCATAATTACCATATGGTTCTTGGCACCACCCAGTGCCTGCACCCGCTTGCCATGCTGACAGCCACGGTTGTAGATGTATTCGGCCACCGGTGTTGAACCGACAAAGCTGACGGCTTCGACATCCGGGTGGGTCAGCAGGACATCAACAGCGTCCCGGTCACCGTTCACAATGTTAAAGACGCCTTTGGGCAAACCTGCCTCGGTAAGCAGTTCAGCCATGCGCATCATGGCACCTGGCACCTTTTCGGAAGGCTTCAGGACAAAGGTATTACCGGTAGCGAGTGCAACCGGGAACATCCACATAGGCACCATGGCCGGGAAATTGAAAGGAACAACACCGGCGCAAACCCCAAATGGCATCATCTGTGACCAGCTGTCGACACCGCCACCCACATTCATGGAGTGCTCACCTTTGACCAGGTGTGGAATGCCACAGGCAAATTCGACCACTTCAAGGCCACGAACCATCTCACCTTTGGCATCGGAGAGAATCTTGCCGTGTTCACGGGATATCAGTGTTGCCAGTTCATCAATATTGGCTTCAATCAGTTCTTTAAAGCGGAACATAATGCGTGCCCGCTTCAGGGGGCTGGTCAGTGACCAGGCAGGAAATGCAGCTTTGGCTGCCGCAATGGCTTGAGAGGTTTCTTCAGCCGTTGCCAGACTGACGACATGTGTCTTTTCGCCGGTGGCTGGGTTAAAAACAGGGCTGGTGCGGCCAGAAGTGCTGGCCAGTAATTCACCGTTGATATAATTGCCGATGGTTGTCATTTGTATTTCCTTCATGTTCTAAATTAGTAAAAAGTCAGTAGTGATCAGGCTTGATAGCTGCGTTCCTGCCAGAACTGAATCAATCGGATGTAGTTGTTCGTTACCTGGTGGAGCAGTTCATCATCGGTAATTTCACCCGCAAGCCATGCCTTTGAAGGTTGACCAAAAATAGTGCGGCCAACCATGAAGCCTTTACAGACACTGATGCCTGAAGCGGCGTTAAATCCTTTTTTGAGCTCTTCTTCAGGGGCGTCAAGGCCAAGAAGAATGACACCACGACAGTGTGGTGCTTTTTCCTGAAGCAGGGACTCAATGGCCAGCCAGGTGCTGCGGGAGGGAGCGGGGACTTTCCACCAGTCTGGGCGAACGCCAATGTCATAGAAACGTTCCATGGAACGAACCAGAGTCTGATCATCCGTTGCAGAACCTTTGGACGGAATCAGCTCCAACAGGAACTCATGACCACTGGCCAGACAGGCGTTGTATACCGATTGAACCTGATGTTCCTGATCCAGTCTCAGCGTTTCCTCATCATCCGGATGGTAGAAGCAGAGACATTTCACTACGTGTTCAGAAGGCCATGTGGTTAAACGGCTGGCGACACTGGCTGTCGAGTGGTTACCGTGCTCAAAGCGAAGAGGGCGGGAGCCCGGCAGCTCTACAGGGCGGCCTATCCACCACCCCTTGCCGGTAATGTCATTTAGCGTATCCTGACCATAGGTATCATCACAGAGAATACCGGCTTTACCCTCCAGGCCCATTTCACGGGCACCCTGTCGGGCGGCCTCCAGAATCAGGCGCTTAAGTGGCTTGATACGTGCCCGTTCAACACCAGCCTGATCACACATCTCTTCCAGTTGAAGACGATGGTCAAATGCCAGCACATTGAGTTCAGGCCATTGCACATCCCGACAGGTCACCCGATGGAGATAATTCAGATGTTCATCCAGGTCTGGGCGGAGAATTTCCTGCTCTCTGGCCAGGTAGTAATCCAATTCTTCAACTGATGGCATCGCCGGTGCACAACCGTGTCGGGATACCACCAGAGCGCCACAGGCATTGGCGTAACGGAGGCATTGCTCCCAGGGCTCTTCACGGACAAAACCCCGTAATAGACCCGACATAAAGGCATCACCGGCACCCAGTACGTTCAGCACTTCAATACGGACGCCCTGGCCATTAATACCACCATCCAGGTCTTCTGGTATTTCACTGGTGTACACCGATGCACCCAACGCTCCCCGTTTAAGGACAATGGTTGCCTTGCTGAGCTCACGCACTTTCCTGAGGGCGGCCAGTGTATCTGTGATGCCACCGGCAATATGAAGTTCTTCTTCGGTACCCACGATCAGGTCAAACAGTGGAACGATACTTTGCAGATGCTCCGTCACCTTATCATTGGCAACAAACCGGTTTTCACCTTCGGCCTTGCCGGTGAGCCCCCAGAGTACGGGGCGATAATCGATATCCAGTGAAGTACGGGTACCGTTTTTCCTGGCAAACTCGATTGCTTTACGACAGGCGGCGTTTGTTGTGGGGGTGGAAAAATGAGTACCTGTGATATGGAGCACTCTGGCACTGGCAATAGCATCTTCCTGAATATCGGCTTCACACAGCGCCATATCGGCACAGTTTTCACGATAGAAAATCAGGGGAAAAGTATCCTGGTCCTCAATGCCCAGTACAACGAGTGCGGTCAGTCGTTCGGCATCGGTCATCAGGTGATTGGTTGAACAGCCAACCCTATCCAGCTCTTCTTTGAGGAATCGCCCCATATGGTCATTACCAACCCTGGCCAGCATGGCAGAGTTCAACCCCTGGCGGGCAGTACCATAAGCGACATTGCCTGATGATCCCCCAAGGTATTTGGCCATGGAAGTCACATCTTCCAGGCGGCTGCCAATTTGCTGGGCATAGAAGTCAACAGCGATACGGCCTATGCAGATGACATCCAGCGTTTTGCTCATGATTCTGGTACTCCCATTTTCTGAGGGACTATTTTTGTGGTAGCTGGTTCTTACTGAAGTTTTTTGAAATATTTATTTCATATTTTTATCATATGGAATTTTTAGTTTATTTGATTTAAAGCAAGAGTTCTGGGCTTGGAAATGAGCAGATATGGCTGATTTAGATTGTATTCTGATGAGTTGGCTGGTTGAAAAATAGTTAGTATGGAGTGATGAGAGGAGAAGTGTATATCTTATAAATGATAATTTTTTATGAATCTAATGCTCTGTTTTTAAAGAGATTATATGTTTTATTTTTTGGATCAGTCTCGTGCGTAAGTCCCATTAGACAAAGCCTCATATTACTTATAACTGAACTTATGTATCAAAAAAGATACTAATTCTCAGCAGTAACGAATTTTCTGTAATTCACTGATGTTGTAAATACAGGTTAATATTAGCGGGAATCCTTGGTGTGCTGTTGCAACTATCAAAAACAACCTGCTAATCGCCTTAACTATCAATAAATGAAAAATAGTAAATGATATTGAGGTTATCAATGCTAGGTTCTATATCGCAAGAATCAATGAGGTCACTTTTTGAGCTTGTAGCTCTAAATGACCAGGATAATTCTGGAAAAAATAACGAAGTAGAAGCAGTACAAGTTGATGAAAGATATCTAGGTCATCTGGATGATCCATTCAACCTGGTTTATAGAAATCTGGATGACTATTCTACCATTGTTATGGGTGAGCCAGTGTCATTGCTAGCTGATATGAGTGAACGCCCATATAGTCCAGCATCATCAGGTTTCGATAGTGGAATTAATAGTGATATAATTGATCAACAGAATAATTTAGATTTATCAGATATAGATAAAAATGAATTAATGATGCTGCGAGAATTAGAGCATTCTAAAAAAATTGATGATTCAGATGATTTATTGAAAGTTCTTAATGGAGATCCGCACTTATCTTTAACAAGTGCTGCTGATATGCAGAATACTGATGATTGTGGATCTATGTTTGATGTAGAAAACCTCTTGTCTGAAAATGTCTTAATCGGTGGCTTTTTTAGAGAGTTAGGTGAGGCAGGTCAAAGTATTCAGGATCAATTTAATCCAGGTCATTGCTTGGAAATTCTTCAGGTACCGTTAGATAATCAATTAAACCACCCGGAACGGGATGATCCTAGAAAGGAATCTGACTATTTGAAAAGTACAGTGGATATTCCTTCTGTTAAGCAGATAATGCAGAAGCCTATTGAGTTCATAGTAGGTGAGGAGAATATTAACATTAGCACTGTATCAGAGTGTAAGGTAGTCAGTGATCACTCGTATGCCAATTTTAATCCAAATGAACCAAGTGCAGCCTTGTCTGAAAAATCTGAAGCTAAGAAATCTAAAGTCAAATATATTAAAATTGGTAGAAAGCGATTCGATTATCAGGATATTTCTGAGATGAGTATTGACAAGTTTAATGATGCTCTAAATAAAGAAAGTGATACAAAAGTTTGTCAATTAGCAAGAGATATCAGAAGAAGAGGGAGAAATAAGGTCGCTGCTCAAAAATGCAGAAAAAGAAAATTAGATGAAATAGGAAAAATTGAAGTCGAAGTTGATTCACTGCGTGCTATAAAGAAGGAGCTTGAGTCAGATAAAAAATCACTCCTCAGCAAATTAAACGATATGAAGAAAAAGCTTGAAGCCTTAGAAGATGAGCATGGTGTAAAAGAGCATAGCCTTGTTGGAGGAAAGCTTTTAATCGCCCCTCGTTAAATAAAACGCTCTGATTTTATAAAAATAAAAAAAGCCAGTATACCTGGCTTTTTTTATTCGTGAAACGATTTACAGTTCTATGCGCTTACCGGTAGCCATGGACGCTACACAGGCATCTGCCAGTTCAAGGGCATTAATGCCATCATCGATATTGGTCAGCAGTTGTTTGCCATCCCCTTCTTGTGACAAGAGGGCATCGATAAAGTTCTGCAGCTCAATTTTGTAAGCTTGACGATAGCGCTCAAGGAAGAAGTGTTCTGGCTGATCCTGTGAAACTCCCTGATGGTTGCTGACAGTGACTTCGCTGGGTTTATGGTTCCCTGCCTGTACCATTCCTTCGGATCCAAAGACTTCTATACGCTGATCGTAGCCGTAAACAGAACGCCGGCTATTGTTGATATGGCAGATTTTACCACTGGCGGTTTTCAGAATGACCATCGCTGAGTCAATGTCACCGGCCTCTCCAATGGCTGGGTCTACCAGGCAACTGCCGGTTGCATACACTTCAACGGGCTTTTCACCCAGCAGCCAGCAAGCCATATCAAGGTCATGAATCATCATATCCCGGAAAAGGCCACCAGACTGTTTGACGTATTCCGCTGGAGGAGGGCTTGGGTCACGGCTGGTGATAATAACTTGCTCGGTCGCGCCGATAGCACCGTCGGCAATTCGCTGTTTCAGGGAGTTAAAGGTTGGGTCATAACGGCGGTTAAAGCCCAGGGCACAAACGACACCGGTTTCACGAACAGTGGCCGCGCAATCACGAGCTCTGGAAATATCAAGATCCACGGGTTTCTCACAGAAGACGGCTTTGCCAGCTCGAGCAGATCGCTCAATCAGATTACAGTGGGTGTCTGTTGGTGTACAGATAACAACGGCATGAATCTCAGGATCTGCCAATACGTCTTCAACAGTACTGACTTTAGCATTTAATGCTGTTGCCAACGTTGTGGCTGCTTCCGGAAATGGGTCAACAATGGAGTGAATATGGCAAGCCGGTGATTCAGCCACATTAGCAGCATGGATGCGGCCAATACGACCTGCACCAATGACGGCGAAGTTAATCATTATTGTCTCCAGTATGGTCTTTGTAGTCGGCGCCCGGTTTTCTCCGGGCTTTGTTTTTTCAGAGTGGTTTCAGAATTAGTTCTTCAGCATCCATTCATGGGCGGGATCGTTCTTGAATTTCCACTGCCGCTTTGGGCCTGCCATTACGTTGAGATAATAAAGGTCATAGCCATGAGGGGCTCCGACTGGGTGGTATCCCCGCGGCACCATAACGGTGTCGCCATTCTCTACACAGATGGCTTCATCAATACTGCGGTCATCGGTATAGACACGCTGGAGTGCATAGCCCTGTGGTGGGTTCAGCCGGTGGTAGTAAGTTTCTTCCAGGAAAGACTCTTCTGGTAGTGAGTCGGTGTCGTGTTTATGAGGAGGATAGCTGGACCAGTGACCACCGGGTGTATACACTTCGGTAATCAGTAGGCTGTCAGCTTCGGCATTCGCCATCATGATATTGTGAATATACCGTTTATTCGTACCTTCTCCCCGCTCAAGCACCTCAACATCTTCTGGGCGAATCCACTGGACCTTTTGATTGATACCCTGATGGGGAGCCTTGCAAAGTGCAATTTCAGATGTGGTCTCAGCCGTGATGTGTACAGAGATACCTGCCGGAATGTAGAGAGCATCAGTAGGAATCTGGTCAAAAACAGACGTTCTCTGCCCCAGCTGAGGAAAAAGTTCTTCACCGGCGTTGATTGACGCTTTGCCTTCAAGGACGACAATACATAGCTCATCTTCACCAGAGTTCAGTTCATGACAGCTTCCCTGCACCAGCTTCAAAATCTGAAAACCCACATACTTAAGGCAGGACTGGTGACGCTGAATATTGATGATTGACCCATCGGTCTTATCTTTAGAGGCTTTGACCAGTAGTTCGGACATGAACACTCCCTTTGGTGGATTGTCGATGACTCTGAAGACTCATTTACGTAGAATATGGAAAATAAATTTCGTTTTTTATGATAATGAAATAAAAGTTGCAGTTTGTTGATCTATGGCAGATAAGCAGCATCAGCTGTTCAAAGATGAGTTTTAATGGTGAGTACAATCGATCAGTCTGTTGGTAATGGGGTATTTCAAGCACTTATTCAGGAGCATTACGACGGACTAAGTAAACGACTGAAGCAGTTAGCCCGTTATTTGCTGGAGAACCCTGAACGCCTGGCGCTTTGTACGGTGGCGGAACTTGCAGGCGAAGCCGGTGTTCCTCCCTCTACGGTTATTCGCCTGGCCAATGCCCTGGGGTTTGGTGGTTTCAGTGCAATGCGTCGGGAGATACGGTCCCAGTTACACTACACCGGCTCTTATACGGATCGTGTTCAGGCTGCCTGCCCGGAAAGTGCTCAACAGGGAACACTGTCTCCTTTGATTGAAAAGAGCCTGGGGTCTCTGCAGGTACTGGAACAATCAATTAATGAAAAAGATCTGCTTCGGGCGGTGAGTTTGATCCAGCAGGCGGATACCATCTATGTGATGGGTGTACGAAGAGCCCATCCGGTTGCTACCTATCTGGCGTATGGTCTCTGGCAGCTGGATCGACGCTGTGTTCTGCTGGGAGGGAAAGGTGGACTTCATCAAGAGGAAGCAGCAGGCATTCGTCGTACAGATCTGGTGTTTCTGATCAGCTATTATCCCTATGGAGAAGAAACGCTGTGGATGCAGGATCATGCCCGAATGAGAGAGGCAAGGCTTATTACTCTGACGGACAATGAAGTCAGCCCTCTGGCTAAAGATGCTGATCTGGCATTATTTGTCAGAGATGCCGAAGTGGGAGGTGTACGTGGGCTTTCAACTTCCATGTGCCTGGCGCAGGGGCTGATCCTTTCATTAGCTAAAAACTGAAGATCTTTTGTCAATAGAACCTTAAGAGTTCAGCATGACGGATAGCCTGAGAGAGCCTTCTTCAAAACAGAGTCTCATTCTATCAGGCAAATCATTCCGTAGCTTTTGCCACTTTGATAGCAGCTTCAATATCCGGAGCGGTGGTCAACTCAGGCACTCGCTGAATGTGAGTTACCTTGTTGTTTTTATCGACCACAATGATGATCCTGGCCAACAGGCCTGGTTCTTTAATCTGGCTGTTTATGACCGAACTCATGAGCCAGAGAGCCTGATAGGAAGGTGACCTGACGGTCTTCCATATCGTGCGCTTCATATGAACCGCTGCTGAGCGAATGTCTATCTGCACTGACAATAATAAACTCTAAATCACCCGGATTTTCACTGTCCTTTTTAATAAACGCTGCCAGGACCTTGGCTTGCTGCTCGCATACTGGTGTATCAACAGACGTCAGAAAAACATATATTCCCGGGCTGCCGTTGACTTTACTGGTATCAAAAGCATTGAGATTTGAGTCCGTTAATACCATGGAGGTAATTGATTGGCCGAGCTTCACTGCCTTGCCATTTCAGATGGAATTCTGTCTTTTTTTCCAACGTTAATATTTTCTTTGCTCCAAGGTCGGCATGATCCTGGATAACTGGAAAATTGGTGAAAGCAAAAGTGCTGGAAACCAGTAACAGAAAAAGAGCTGATAACTTTATTATTGCATCAGCTCCATAACAGCACTGAGCGCCAGTTCATAGTTTGGCTCTTCAGCAATTTCTGGTACCAGTTCACTGTAGGTTACATTACCCTGAGTGTCGATGATGATCACTGCCCGCACCGCTAGCCCTCTCAATCCACCTTCCGCAATATTTACTCCGTAGTGCTCTGTGAACCCGGGAGAACGGAAGAATGAGCCGGTTTTCACATTCTCAATACCTTCTGCCGCACAGAAACGATCGGCGGCAAACGGTAGGTCTGCTGATACGCAAAGCACAACCGTATTGTGCAAACAGGCAACCTTTTCATTAAATTTTCGAACGCTGGTCGCACAGACAGGCGTATCAATACTGGGAAAAATATTAAGTATTAACGTTTTACCCTGAAAATCCTCAAGGGATAAATCACTAAGATCAGCAGCGCATAAAGAAAATGCAGGGGCTTTGGATCCGGGTTGGGGAAATTTACCGGAAACCTTAACCGGCGTGCCCTGAAAGGTCACTTCAGCCATTAACTAAACTCCTACAGTATGAGTAAATTGCTTATGAGGTAGTCAAATAGTAGTAACTAAAGTTAATAGCTGCCGTTTTAATTACAGTTAAGAATTACAATTCTTTTTATTGGTTCTAAAGTACGTTTTGGTATGGAAGAACAAATGGTTGAACACAGATGAGCTTTAACCTGTAAGGTAGAGCTCATCTGGGTTCTTTCAACTCATTTACACCATGACATCCATGATCAGTTTCATCCCGGTAATAAACAGCCCGAGATAAAGAAATTGATAAAATGTCTTTTCCGGCAGAGTATTTACCAGCTTCATGCCCAGTCGAACACTCAGCGGGCAGAAAGGTAAGAGTATCAGCGTCAGCAGAAGATTATCCGCTGTGAACTGGCCCATTTGGCCATAGGCGGAAAGCTTGGCAACATTAATAATGCCAAAAAATATAGCCGTCGTTCCTGCCAGTACTTTTTTATCCAACTTCTGTGGCAGCAGATAAATACTCATTGGTGGTCCGCCTGCATGAAGCCCAAAGCTGGTAAAGCCACTAACCGTAGCCCAGAAAATACCTGCAATAAATCCGGGTTTACTGGAGTGTTTCAGGGATCCTTGAATAAAATGGTTTAGCCAGTGATGCAGGCAAAACAGAACCGCAATAATGCCAATCATCAGGCTTATAGCCGAATCGGGTAGACGATAAAAGATCAGCACACCCAGAACCACACCCATCAGTCCCGGCACCATGATGATCCGCATGGTTTTCCAGTGAACACTGTGCCGCCAGCCCCAGATGGCAAAACCGTCCATCATCAGAAGCAAAGGAAGCAATATGGCCGCGGCGTGAAGAGGGGACATCACCAGTGACATCAGCGGTACCCCGATCATACCCAGGGCACCACCAAGACCTCCCTTGCCGAGGCCATTAATAACCACGGCAGGGATGGCTACAGCCAGTATCGAAAATTCGGGCAGCACTTAGCAGAATCCTGACTGGCGTAAGTGGTTCAGACTCTTGCTGACATCTTCCAGAGAGGTTCCTGCTGCTTTTGGGTCACGCTCCTGCTCGATAACAATCCATCCACGGTAGTCTATTTCCGTGAGAGCCTGTTTAACGGCAGGGTAATCCACACAGCCTTCACCGATAGGGCACATCACACCGTATTTACAGGCGTCCCAGAAGCCCATGCGGGAGTCGATGCAGTGTTTAAGTCGCTCAGCACGGACATCCTTGAAATGAACATAGGCCAGACGATCTTTGCACTGCTTAAGCCAGTGCACTGGATCCATGTCGGCATAGACGCAATGGCCGGTATCCAGACAAAGGGAGATGGTGTCGTCAGAAAGGTCTTCCATGGCGCGAGTCACCTCATCGGCATACTCGATATAGCCACCGGCGTGTTGATGCAGCACAGGCTTGATGCAATACTCATGAGCAATATCCGAAATCTGACGAATAGTGCTCATCATGATTTCCCAGTGATAGTTATCCAGCCTGGGGGCAAGGTCTTTCAGACCTGCATAGGAGCTGCGAAGACCATTAACACTGTCGATTACCACCAGATATTCACTGCCCAGCTTGTTGAGCAGCTGACAGATTTTGTGGGTTTTCTGCAGAATAAATGGGCGCTGTTCTTCATCCCACAGCGGCTCAAAGATAGTACCGGCACTGATGGTCAGTTCGCGGATACCCAGCTCATCCCGCAACTGCACATGATCGGTTGGCAGGAAACCATAAGGCCCCAGCTCCAGCCCTTTGTAGCCGGCTTTGGATGCCTCATCCAGAACCTGCTGCCACGGTGGATTATCTGGATTGCCCGGGTCTTCCACTCCCCAGGAACAGGGGGCATTGGCAATCCTGAACTGGCTTTCCTGTCTGTGAATAGCCATGTTTACAACTCCTGCTATTGGTCGTTTATGAATCAAAAAATGCAATAGGAAAGCTTTTTCACCACAAGAGCACGAATTCACAAAGACAATACTTTTTTTGAATTCGTGCCTGTTTAGCTGGGTGTTCGTTGTCGTTTTTAACTCTTTCTGGCGTTCTTGCGCATATCAAAGACAACCGCAGCCACGATGATCACGCCCTTGATCACCATCTGCCAGTATGCTGAGACGTTAAGCAGATCCAGACCGTTATTGAGTACACCAATGATTAAGGCGCCGACGACGGTACCCTGAATGGTTCCGATACCACCGGAGTGACTGACACCACCAATGGTGGCTGCGGCGATGGCGTCCAGCTCGAACATATTGCCGAGACCTGGCTGGCCGGAGCTGATACGGGCAGAGAGAACCAGCGCAGCCAGGGCAGACATCACACCGCCGAGGATATAGACCAGAATTTTATACTTGCCGACATTGATACCGGACACATGAGCTGCCTGTTCATTACCACCAATGGCATAAACGTATTTACCAAAGCGGGTATGGTTCAGCAGGATGTAACAGAGCACCGCCATAATGGCGAAGAGAATAACCGGGAAAGGAATACCAAGAATTTCACCCTGACCAATAAAGTTATATTCCGGGGTCAGTGAGCTGACAGGGCGACCATCGCTATAGATCATGGCGGCACCACGAGCCACGATCATCATACCCAGGGTGGCAATGAAAGGCGGGATACCGGTCTTGGCAACAAAGAAGCCATTAATACCGCCACACAATGCACCGATAGCAAGGCCAACAACAATCGGGACAACAATGGGAAGCATCGGCAGGGCCGGATACATTCTGGCACCCCAGTCTGGGTTTTGTGCGAGTGATGCTGCAATTACTGAAACCAGTGCCAGTACTGAGCCAGAAGACAAGTCGATGCCGCGGGTAATGATGATGATGGTGACACCCAGGGCAATCAGGCCAATACTGGTAACCTGACGTATGATATTCAAAATATTGTTGACGGTCAGAAATGCCGGGTGCATGATGGACATGAACAGCACCAGACCAAGAAAGACAAAATAAATGCCGTATTTACTGATGATGCTTTTAATCAGTACTTTTTTTTCGTCTGTACTCAGGTGTTGTCCACCTGTGGATAACGCGGGGTTTGACATGGTAATTTCCTTGATTCTCTCTTAACAGGAAACACGGTTAACTCTGTTTATGGTTTGTCTTGTATTTCCTGTTACATGCTCTTCAACGCTCTGTTAGTTCAGAGCGATATCCATAATGGTTTCCTGGCTGGCTTCTTCATGACTGAGAATGCCTTTGGCCTTACCGTCATGCATGACCATGATCCGGTCACAAAGTCCAAGCAGTTCCGGCATTTCAGAAGACACCATAATGACGGTTTTTCCCTGGGCAGCCAGTTGGCTGACCAGTTTGTAAATCTCAGCTTTGGCTCCAACATCAATGCCCCGGGTAGGCTCGTCCAGGAAGAGAATCTCAGGCTGAGTCAATAGCCAGCGAGCCAGCAGTACTTTCTGCTGATTGCCGCCACTGAGGTTACCGATGGGGGTTGACATGGAAGGGGTTTTAACCCGGATTTTCTGACATTCCTCTCGGGTTTCTTTTCTAAGACGGACAAGATCCAGTAATTTGAATTTGTTGATGTAATTATCAATATTGGCAATGCACCCATTGTCTTCTACTGAGAGCATCAGGCTGAGCCCTGTCTGGCGGCGATCCTCTGTGAGTAACGCCATGCCGTGCTCTATGGCAGTGGAAGGAGAGGGAATATCGACTTCTTTCCCGTCAACAAAAATAGTTCCAGAGGATTTCTGGTTAACACCAAAAATGGTCTCGATCAGTTCTGTACGACCAGCGCCGACCAGTCCAGCAATACCAAAAATTTCACCCTTGCGGACACTGAAAGAAACGTTATGAAACTTACCTTCAAGGGTGAGTTTATGGACGGTCAGCATGGGCTCACCAATATGATGGCTCTCACGAACAAACATATCCTTGAGCTCTCGCCCAACCATCATGTTGATAAGCTCACTTTGGCTGGTGTCTCTGCTGTATACACAGCTGATGTACTGGCCATCACGAAAGACGGTTATTTCATCGCATATCTGGAAGATTTCATCCATTTTGTGGCTGATATAGACAATGGAGACGCCTTCTTCTTTCAATCGGCGGATGATTTCAAAAAGGTGTTTAACTTCTTTATCGGTGAGGGATGACGTAGGTTCATCCATGATGATGATGCGGGCGTTATAGGAGATGGCCTTGGCGATTTCGACCATTTGCATTTGTGCGACGGTCAGTTCACACATCCGTTTTTTCGGATCCATGTCCAGATCCAGGCTGCGTAGCAGGTTCTGGCTGTCTGCCCACATTTTGTCATGATCGACCAGTCCCAGAGGACCTTTCACTGGCTCTCTGCCAAGCCAGATGTTTTCTGCGACACTTCGGTGAAGGATAGGGGCCAGTTCCTGATGAATCATGGTGACACCGTTTTCCAGGGCATCGAGTGCGCTGTCAAACTGAACGTCCTGACCATCCAGAGTGATGGTGCCACTGTCACGGCTGTACATGCCGAACAGTATTTTCATCAGTGTTGATTTACCGGCGCCATTCTCGCCCATCAGGGCCATGACACTGCCTTTTTTCAGGCTCAGTTGCACGTTATCCAGTGCCTTGACGCCAGGGAAGGATTTCGAAATTCCCCGCATATCGAGGACAACTTCTGCCTCTGCTTGCATATTGCCTCCATCGGTTGGTTGAACCACAAAGTGCTGAACAGTTGATTTCAGTGACTTTGTGGCTCAAACGGCTGCTATTTCTATGCGGTGGTGGATTACAGGTAGTCTTTGTAGTTTTCAGGTGTGACCAGCTCGAAAGGAATCCAGGTTTCCTTTTCCACCGGCTGTTTTTTGGCAAGGTTGTAAGCGACCATCAGGCTGCCGGCACCTTGACCGACAGGGTCCTGAAAGACGGTGGCATCAAGGCGGCCATCTTTCATAAAAGCCAGGGCATCGGGCGTGGCATCAATACCCATTACCAGAACGTTGTCTTTCATGTTACTGGCTTCAAGCGCTGCGACGGCACCCAGAGCCATATCGTCGTTATTGGCAATGATGGCGGCCATGTTGTCGCCGGAAGTGATCCAGTTCTCCGCAACGCTCATGCCCAGATCGCGCATCCAGCGGCCAGTCTGCTCACGGGTAACCGCCATCTCTGGGTGATCTTTCAGGATATCTTTCACACCCTCGGTACGCTTAACGGTGTTATCCAGACCGGGAATACCCATGATGACACCGACCTGTCCTTTTCCCTGTAACTGTTCAGCAATGTATTTGCCCTGAATCTGGCCAGCAGTGCGTTCATCGGAACCGACGTAGTACGTTCCGTCAGGAAGTTCTGTTGGCATTCTATTCAGATAAACAATACTGATACCTGCTTTGATGGCAGCATCGGAGATAGATTTGGCAGCATCGCCGTTGGTTGGGCAGACGATCATGCTGTCCATACCCTGGGCTATAAAATTTTCAACCTGAGAGAGCTGAATGGTGATGTCTTCTTTGCCGTCGGTGTAGACCACGTCAACATCACCCAGTTCGGCCGCTTTGGCATCCATGGCATCTTTCATATACATCTGGAAAGTGTCGTTGAATGCACAGAAAGAGGCGCCGATCTTGATACGTCCATCATCTTTCTGACCACAGCCAGCCAGAATTGCCATGCTTGACACCAGAAGCATTTTGGTGAGCTTCTTCATATCTACCCTCACTTTCTGAATAGTTCTTATTACAGACGGTTTTGCAGGATCACCATGGGTAAGCCAGAGGCTTGCACCTTAATGGCAAGCATGCAGCTCGACCTTTTTCACAGAATCTTCCCGGGGTTTGGCGTGGTGTATTTTGATGTTCTTTGTGAATCCTGCTGTTGATATGTGTCAAAACTTTGCATTAATTTTCTGTTTTTATTTTTTTGGAATATTTTTTCCATTTTTGTTGTGCGTAAAAGCCAGACTGAAAGTGGCTCCTATGCAGGAGCCACAAGTGATATTAAGAGGGAGTTAGGCCGGTGGTTAACTGGTTTGGGCAAGATTTGCATTGGCAGTGGACTGTTTTTGCTTGCCATAGCGTAACATGAAATGCTCTTCCATACGCTCCAGACTGACGCCTTTGGTTTCTGGTACGTAACGTTGAACAAACCAGTAAGCGAAGACACAGAACAGACTGAATACCCAGAAACTGAAGGCGCCGTTGAACTGTTCCTGCAACCAGGCATTGCTGTTAATCATCGGGAACGCCTGGGTGACGACAAAACCGGTAGTCCACTGGGCTGCAACGGCAATGGCCATTGCCTGTGAACGAATTCGGTTGGGGAAGATTTCCGAGATCAGTGTCCAGCAGCAGCAACCCCAGCTGACGGCAAAGGACACAACATAAATGATCAGGCCGAACAGTGCGGTATAACCTGTTGACTGGTTGAAAATTCCCCAGCTGGCCATCAGCATACCGATCAGACAGCCAATAGAGCCGGCTTTCAGTAGAGGCAGGCGGCCTACTTTATCAATCAGGTACATGCCCAGAGAGTTACCGGCAATGAATACCACACCGATAACGATGGTTTGCAGCAGTGCCATTTCGGTACCACCGGCGATAGGCTTAAGAATTTCCGGTGTGTAGTACATGATTACGTTGATACCAATGATCTGCTGCATACTGGCGATCATGATACCGATGATAACAATGGGCATCAGGCCGGATTTGAGAATACTGACGCCACCGCTCGTACCAGTATCTTTCATGGATGCTTTGATATCTGCCAGTGTACGTTGAGCATGTGTCGGGTTGGAAATACGGGTGAGAATTTCCAGTGCCTGGTTATCCCGGCCACGAAGTACACACCAGCGGGGGGACTCAGGAATCAAAAACAAAAGGCCACCAAACATCAATGCCGGAATAATTTCGGAGCCCAGCATGTAGCGCCAGCCCATATCGACCAGCCACAGCTCAGATGCACCGCGGGCAATTAGGAAGTTGACAAAGAAAACCACCGTCTGGCCAATGACAGCAGACTGTTGATGCATGCTTACTGTACGACCACGATAGTTTTTTGGTGCCACTTCGGACATATACATTGGTGATATAACCGATGCGATCCCCACGGCCAGACCACCGATCATCCTATAGATAACGAACCATGTGAAATTAGAGGCTGCAGCAGAACCCAATGCAGAAATAAAGAAAAGAACGGCAGCAATAAGAAGGGCATTTTTACGGCCAGTGGAGTAACTGAGCTTGCCGGCAAAATAACTGCCAATAATGCAGCCAACAACGACGTTAGATACTGCCCAGCCAGTCATGGCGGGAGTAAGCGAAAAGTACTCCTGTAAAGGGCCAATGGCTCCGGAGATAACAGCAGTGTCGTAGCCGAATAGCAATCCTCCCAGTGCTGACACCATACAGATACGGATTACATATTGGATATCGTGGGTTTGACTCGATTTCACAATGATTCCCTGACCATTCTTTTATGAAAGGCCAGCCAGAAGCACTCAGATAAGAGATGCTCTTCCCCCGGGTAGATAAAGCCAGTCGACCAGTCGATTGGTGGAGCTACCCTGTCTGGCTGACTGCTAACCCGGATCCACCTTTCCTTTTTCTCATCCTTACAGCCATTAACAAACCGATGCTGGAAGTTGTCTATAAACGACACTTGATGATTAAAAAAGAAACGGTGTGTTTATTTCCGGGCGTTTTTGCGCCGTGACTGTTTCGAGATGGTGAAAGGATGAGTTTTTTTGTTATTTAAAACGTTGATGCTTGTCAAAAAAAGTGGAGAACTGGAAAATATTTTCCAAAAACTTATTGACTGGAAATTAATTTTTTTTGTTAGATAGGGCCAACGCCGTGACGAACTATTTGAAGAAAATCAGAAGGGCTTCCCTTCATACCAAACCTTAGGAGTCGTAACAATGAGCAAGGTACAACTGGCAATCAGTCCTTTGACCTGGAGCAACGATGATATGCCTAGTCTGGGCGGTGAGATTGCTCTGGAAACCTGTCTGGCAGGTATGCACCAGGCTGGTTTTAAAGGTTCTGAAATGGGAGTCAAGTATCCACGCACTACCGATGAGCTGAAACCAAAACTGGAAGAAAATGGTCTGGTTCTGGCCTCCGGCTGGTACAGCCTGGAACTGTGCCATCGCTCTGTAGAAGAAGAGATTGAAGCGGTTCAGAGTCACTTGGCTCTGATGAAAGGCTGCGGCTGTAAAGTTATGGTTGCCGGTGAAGTCAGCAACACGGTTCATGGTGATATTGAAAAACCACTGTCTACTCGCGTAGTGCTGACTGACGAAGAGTGGAAAGAGTATGGTGCTAAAGTAACCCAGTTTGCTGGTTACCTGAAAGAGCACGGTATTCGTCTGGCATTCCATCACCATGTAGGCACTGTTTTTGAAACGCCACGTGACTTTGAAATGTTTATGCAGTACACCGGGCCATCTGTTGGCCTGACATTTGATACTGCCCACGCCACATACGGCGGTGGTAATGCTGCTGAAATCATCCGTCTGGTTGGTGAGCGTATTGTTCACTTCCACACCAAAGACGTTCGTCTGGATGTAATGAAAGACGCTCGTGAAAAAGACCTTCCATTCCTGAAAGCAGTTCTGAACGGCGTATTCACTGTTCCTGGTGATGGTGACCTGAACTGGGATGAAATCTTCGCTGCCCTGAAAAACTTCGACTACGAAGGCTGGCTGGTGGTTGAAGCTGAGCAGGATCCTGCGGTTGCTCACCCACAGACTTATGCAGACATGGCTTACAAGAATCTGACTGCCTACGTGGCTAAAGCAGGACTGTAAGTCCAGGCACTGACTTTTTCCCGGGGTGTTCCCCCTGCCTGTTTCGGGTAACCGGACGAAGAGGGGGATTTACGGGAATCATCAGTCAACACATTCCGGGAAATTTTTAACGAGTTCAATCAGCAATGAAACGCATTCGTCTAACAACTGCAGAAGCACTGGCCAAATACCTGGTTGCCCAGAAAATTGAGGTGGATGGCAAGGTTGAGCAACTCTTTGGTACCTGCTTTGGTATTTTTGGTCACGGTAACGTTACCTGTTTCTCTCAGCAGTTAAAGAATATAGAAGACAAGATTCCAACCTGGCGTGGCCAGAACGAGCAGTCCATGGCCATGGCTGCTGTTGCTTATGCCAAGGCAAATAAGCGTCAGCGTATTGGTGTTGCGACCACGTCCATCGGTCCTGGTGCTGCCAACATGATTACCGCTGCAGGTGTAGCCCATGCCAACCGTTTGCCGCTGCTGATGATCTCTGGCGATACCTATGCCAGCCGTCTGCCTGACCCTGTACTGCAGCAGACCGAACATTTTCACAACCCAACCATCAGCACCAACGATGCGTTCAAGGCTGTTACCCGTTACTGGGACCGTATCACTCACCCTGAGCAGCTGATTCATTCTCTGCCTCATGCGGTTGACACCATGCTCGACCCAGCCAGCTGTGGTCCTGCTTTCCTGGGTGTTCCACAGGATGTCTGGGGTCATACCTTTGATTTCCCAGAGTGCTTTTTTGAAGAGAAATTACACAGAATTCGTCGTCCACAACCAGAATCCTGCATGGTGGCGGAAGCCGCTGAACTACTCCGCAACGCCAAGCGCCCGCTGATCATCAGTGGTGGTGGTATTCACTACTCAGAAGCGTCTGAAGAACTGAAAGCATTTGCTGAAACCCACAACATTCCGGTGGTAGAAACCATTGCCGGCCGTGCCACCATGCTTCAGGACAACCCGCTGAACTGCGGTCCGATTGGGGTTACCGGTTCCGATTCCGCCAACTACATGGCTGGCCATGCTGACCTGGTACTGGCTGTTGGTACCCGTCTGCAGGACTTCACCACCGGTTCCTGGTCTGTATTCCGCGATGAAGCGCTGAAAATTGTCAGCATTAACGTAGCGCACTTTGACGCGATCAAGCATCGCTCCGTCCCTGTGATCGGTGATGCCCGCGACACACTGCCAAAACTGAGTGAGCAGCTTCAGGGCGTTCGTTTCTCTGAAGAGTGGACTGCCAAGGGTGTGGAAGTGACCAACGAGTGGAAGGCTCTGGTCACCAAGCGTATTACACCGGTTGAAGGCGATATGGCGTCTTACGCCCAGGTTGTTGGTGCTGTTAACCGACTGACCGAAGAAGGCGACACCGTTCTGACGGCTGCGGGTGGCCTGCCAGCAGAACTGGCCATGAACTGGCAGAGCAAGCAGCTTGGTAAGTTTGATATCGAATTTGGCTACTCCTGCATGGGTTATGAAATTGCCGGTGGCTGGGGTGCCAAGATTGCCAATCCAGACAACGACGTGGTGGTTCTGGTGGGTGACGGCTCTTACATGCTGATGAATTCCGATATCTACAGCTCTGTCCTGACCGGTCACAAGATGATTGTGGTGGTGTGTGATAACGCTGGCTTTGCCGTTATCAACAAGCTGCAGAACAACACTGGTAACGAGTCCTTCAATAATCTTCTGAAAGACTGCCGTCGTGAAGTAACGGGTGAACTGGCCCGTGTTGACTTTGCCAAGCATGCAGAAGCTCAGGGTGCTCTGGCGATCAAGATCAGTGGCATGCATGAGTTTGATGAAGCGTTCGCTAAAGCCAAGGCCGCTGACCGAACCACTGCCATTGTTGTGGATATCGATCCGAACGCCTGGTCCCAGTGTGACTGCTGCTGGGAAGTGGGTCTGCCAAAAGTTACCCGTGATGACCGTACTGCCAAAGCGGTTGCTGACTGGGAAGAAAAGCGCATGTACCAGCGCCCCGGCGTCTGATCACCCAATAGAAAACTGAATCAATACGTTATGGATAACGGGCAGGTGGGGAAGCCTGCCCGAACCAGAAAAAATTAATTCAAAACATTTTTAAGACCATTTGAGAGTAAGACCATGATTCGCACTGATAACCTGAAGCAGCCACTGCGCTGGGGGCAGATTGGTGGTGGCAAGGGCAGCCAGATCGGTTATATCCACCGTGATGCAGCCCAGCGTGACCGTAACTTTAAACTGGTTGCTGGCGCTTTTGACGTAAACCCTGAGCGTGGCCGCGCCTTTGGTGTGGAAGAGCTGGGTCTGGATGCTGATCGTTGCTATGACGATTACCAGCAGATGATCGAAGTGGAAAGCAAGCGTGAAGACGGTATTCAGGCCGTCACCATCGCTACGCCTAACAGCACTCACTATGCCATTTCCAAAATGGCACTTGAGCATGGCATGCACGTCGTGTGTGAAAAACCACTGACGTTTACAGCGGCTGAATCTGAAGAACTGAAAGAAATTGCCCTGAAGCACAATCGTGTATTCGGCGTGATGTATGGCTACACCGGTTACCCAACCATCGCCCAGGCCCGTGAAATGGTTAAGCGTGGTGATATCGGTAAGGTTCGTATCGTCCACATGCAGTTTGCCCACGGTTACCACGCGGAAGAAGTTGAAAAGAACGACCCGGGTCTGGCCTGGCGTGTAACCCCGGAAGCTTCCGGTCCTTCCTATGTTCTGGGTGATATCGGTACTCACTGTCTGCAGATGGGTCATCTGATCAGTGGCATGGAGATGGACAGCCTGAGCTGTATGCGCAAGAGCTTTGTAGAAAGCCGTCAGCTGGAAGACGATGCACACGTCATGATCCGTTACAAGAACGGTGCGGTCGGTACTCTTTGGTGTTCTGCTGTAGCCGTCGGTAACGTCCACGACTTCAAAGTAGAAGTCATTGGTGAGAAGGGCACCATCCGCTGGTGGGATGAGCATCCAAACCAGATCGAATACGCACCACTGGGTGAACCTTTCCGCAAGCTGGATCGCGGTATGGGCTATCTGCACGATGCTGCCCGTTTTGAGCGGATTGGTGGTGGCCACCCTGAAGGTTTGTTCGACTCCTGGGCTAACCTCTACCGCAACATGGGTCATGCCATGATCGCTGCGGACAACGATGCCCAGCAGGAACTGGCCAGTATCTGGTTCCCTGGCATTGACGATGGTATCGAAGGCGTCCGCTTTATCGAGCGTTGCGTTGAATCCGCAGACAACGGCAGCCAGTGGGTGAATGTATGACCACAATCGATTTTCAGAATCCTTCCCTGAAAGACCGTCCACTGGATGTGATCAGTATGGGAAGAGCTGGAGTCGACCTTTACGCCCGTGAAGCCAACACCGACATGAACGATGTCACTGGCTTCAACAAGTTCGTCGGCGGTTCGCCGGCGAACATCAGCGCTGCGATCGCCCGTCAGGGCGGTCGCCCTGGTCTGATCAGTGGTGTATCGAACGACGTTCTTGGACAGTTTGTCTGCCATTACCTGGAAGGGTTTGGTATCGATTTGAGGGGCGTAAAAGTAGACGACTCCGGATCAAGAACCAGTCTGGCTATCTGCGAGCTGAAACCATCCGGTGGTTCGGTGGTTATCTACCGGAATAATGCAGCCGACCTGACACTGACCCCAGAAGATATTGACCGCGATTACATCGCCAGTGCCAAAGTGCTGCTGGTAACCGGAACGGCGCTATCAGAAAGCCCATCCCGGGAAGCGGTGTTCCATGCCATGTCTGTGGCGAAAGAAGTGGGAACCATTGTTGCGCTGGACCTGGATTACCGCGCTTATTCCTGGAAGTCAGAAGCAGAGAGTGCGATTTATTACCGTCAGGCTGCCAGCATGGCTCACATCCTGATTGGCAACCGTGAAGAGTTTGATGTTCTGGAAGCGCTGATTGCTCCGAACAACCGTGATGATGATGCTACTGCGAAGCGTTTCATGACGGGTGAGACCCAGATCATTCTGCTTAAGGCGGGTGAGTTGGGCTCCAAGGTGTACACCCGCGATGGCGAGCGTTTTGAGCAGGGTATTTTCCCGGTCACTGTGAAAAAGCCATTTGGCTCCGGTGACTCTTATGCAGGAACCACGTTCTTGGCACTGATTCGTGGCAAGAGCCTCAGAGAAGCGGTGAAGATGGGGTCGGCAGCAGCGGCCATTAACGTCTCAAGAGATACCTGTACTGAAGCGATGCCAACCAGTGATGAGCTGGCTGAATTTATCGCTGAGCGTGAGCGTCATTAAGTAAATCCGATTAAGCCTTTGAGAAGTGCGATTGCTTTTCAAAGGTTACAGAAATCACTCCGGGAAAGAGTTAAACATGGGCAAGCATATTGAACCTTTTGATAATCGCAACGAAGCGATTATTGCAGAAAACGACGATACAACCCCGCTTTGTTATTTCAACAGCATCAAGCTGGTAAAGGGTGGCACTCACACTTATCGCCTGGGAAATTATGAAACTGCGGCCGTACTGGCCAATGGTACCTGTCGCATCACCGTTGATGGTGAAGTATTCGAAAATATTGGTGAGCGCGAGCGTATCTGGGATGGTCATCCCAGTGCAGTTTATGCCCCAATCGACAGTGAAGTGCTTATTGAGTGCATCAGTGATCATGCCGAAGTCATGATTGCTGGTGGACGCTATGAAGAGAAACTGACGCCATTTGCCGTTCGTCCTGATGACGTTCAGGTGGTTCAGTATGGCAGTGATGACACCAAAACCCACCGTAAGATCAAACACGTTCTCGGTCAGGCTAATGCAGACAAGCGTGGTCGCCTGTTGGTCAGTGAGCTGTTTACCGTGGGCAAGGGCGGCTGGTCCGGCTTCCCGACGCATAAGCACGATGAAGATCGTGAAGGCATTGAAACCCGTTACGAAGAGGTTTACCAGTTCCGCTTTGATCCTCCCCAGGGATTTGGCGCCCAGTTCCTTTATACCGAAGAAGAAACGTGTGGCCCCTGCTACATGGTGAAAGACGGCAGCGTTATTGTGATCAATAAAGGCTATCACCCAAGCGTAGCGGCTCCAGGCTATCAGATGTATTACTTCACCATCATCGTTGGTGAAACTTCCAAGTCTTTGATCCAGTACTTTGAGCCGGCTCATGCGGATCAAGTGAACACCATTCCCGGTATCAAAGACATGATCGCCAAATTCAAGTAAATGGCTGTGACAATTTGGGGGTACTGCAGTAGGGGGTAAGGGAGCCTGCAGTACTTTCCCTCTCTCAATAGTAAGGTGGAAAGACCATGTTGGTGAACCTTGGGGACCTGCTGCCGGACGCAGCAAAATCAGATTATGCTGTACCCTGCTTTAATGTTTTTGGCTATGAAGATGCCAGGGCAGTAGTTAATGCAGCCGAAAAAGTGAACCGACCGGTCATTCTCGCAGCTAATAAAACCCTTGTGGACTTTATGGGAGTTGCGAGTGCTGCCCAGATGATCAGTGCTCTGGCGAAAGAAGCCAGTGTACCGGTCTGTGCTCACCTTGATCATACGTATGAGGAGGATATTATTTTTAAGGGTATTCATCATGGTTTCAGTTCCGTAATGTTTGATGGTTCTCAGTTACCCTTGGAAGAGAATATCCGTCGTACCCGTGTGGTGGTTAACGTCGCTCATGCCTGTGGTGTGTCTGTTGAAGGGGAGATTGGTTCCGTCCCTTACGACGATATTCGTCCACACATTAAAACCATTGCTACCGATCCGTTTGAAGCCGCCGCTTTTGCCAGAGAATCCGGTGTTGATGCTGTAGCCGTATCCGTAGGAAATATCCATCGTCTGAAAGAGCCAACGGCCACGATTGATCATGACAGCCTGGCGCGTATCGCCGATGCGGTAGAGACCCCTCTGGTTATTCATGGTACCAGTGGCATCAAAGAAGAAGACCTGACCAGAATGCGTAAGGGGGCTGTCGCTAAATTTAATATTGGTACCGTTCTGCGCATGGCCTTTGGCCGTAAGCTTCGGGAAACGATGATCGCTAATCCTGAGGAATTTGACCGGCCGGTCTTGATGGCTGCAGCGATGTTGGCTGTTGAAGATGCTGCACGTCATCAACTGGAGCTGTTCTACGGAAAGAATGGCGGCTAATTTTATACACAAGTGTGTATATAATACGGTTGCCGTGGCGACCGTCTAAATAAAGAAGAGAGTATAAATAGGTGATGGATTGAGTCAGTGATTGTTTTTGCTGCTCTTTACCAGGCATATGCAGGGCTGAATCCACATTTGATCCATTACCAAGTACAAGTCATTGAATATGAATACCAAGCTGAAGCCAGCAACACCTCAGACACTTGAAGAACTGAAAAGTGATATCATCAATCGCTACGACTCAATGAGTAAGCGCCTGCGTTTGGTTGCGGATTTTTTTGTTCAGAATCCCAATACGGTTGCACTGGAAAACCTGGTGGTTATTGCCCGTGAGATTGATGTGTCGCCTTCAACCCTGGTGCGTTTTGCCAACTTTTTTGGCTTTGCCGGTTTCTCTGAACTACAACAGTTGTATCGCAGCCAGCTGAAGGGACAAGTCAGTGGTTACCGTGAGAGGGTTCGACACGCTTCGGAAATGGCTGGCGCCATTAAAGAAGGTCATCATTTGCTGGATGCTTTTTCTGGGCCGCAGAGTCTGGCGATTGAAAACCTTTCTGTAGATATCTCTCCAGCCGATTTTGACAAAGCGCTCGATTTGATGAGCAATGCACGCATCATTTATGTAACTGGCGCTCGTCGTGCATTTCCGGTGGCTTATTACCTTTGCTATGCCCTGATGCGTGCAGATGTCGATGTTATCTTGCTCGATGGTGTGGGTGCCATGCATAAAAACCAGCTAAAGCGGCTGACTGAGAATGACCTGTTGCTGGCGGTCAGCTACCACCCGCATGCCGATGAGACCAATGAGTGCATTCAGATTGCCAATGAACGTCGTTGCCCATCCCTGGTATTGACTGATCACAGCATTCATCCCTGCAAAGAAGTGATTACCCACGGGCTTCAGGTTAAAGAAGCGGAAATGATGGGGATGCGTTCATTGAGTACCTCTATGCACCTGGCTCAATGTCTGGTGATGGGGTTACTTTGCCGTCAGGAGGATCAGGTATCCAGTTAATGTTGGGTTATGTATCTTTCTGGATACAGAAATTCAATGTGAGAATCCTGTCATAAATAGCCTTTATCAAAATGAGTCATTTTTATAAAGGCTTCCCTAAAAATTACATTTCAGAGGTCAGAGTTGGATTGTTAAAAAGATATAGGATTTCGCCGGTAATGTTTTTTCTCAAGATGATTATTTTATTTCTTGGATAGTAATGCTCTTCAATTCGGATATGTTTTGATGATTAATAAATGATTCTCGTCAAATTATTGAAATGTATTTTTGTATGGATGGTTGAGAAATTGATTCAGGTTAATAATCTTGACTGTTTTATTAGTGTTTTTTTAACCACTGCTCAATCAGTGAGCAATAGGTCAATATTTATCCTGAATAATATTTAATCTGTTTTTTTAATAAATAGTGACGTACGCTTTATGTTGTCTAAAAAATACTCAAAACTATTTAAGTTTATGAATAGTAAATGAAAGATAAAGGGAAAAACTATTCATCCAATAATTGCTTCAAATCAAATTATGGAAATAGTGAGTATATTATATTCTGCCTGCCTTCAAAGAGGCGCTTATTTTTTATCTCCTGGTTAAGATGAGTGGGAGAATTTACATTTATTACTATGATGTGTTGTTGATCATTTAAAGACCAGCTGTCCTGCTATGGCTATCTTAAAATCTGGTCTTCTTCATGATGAGTTATTCGTAAATTTCTGAATTAATTTTATTCCAGATTATTCATTTTCTGTTTCAGAGTCTGTTTTTGAGTATTCAATTGATCCATCGTTGAAAACACTTATTTATAGAAAAAAGATTGAACACCCAAAAATCAGATTAGCTTTTTAGTATGTTATTCAAGGCTTTTAATAGGGGGAAGTTTGAATGGATGCTGAATCAAAAAAGGCAATAAAAATAGATACGAAGATAGCAATACCTTCGTTAGCTATTGTTGCCATATTGATTTATTTCACGGTTCGGGACCTGGATGCCGCTAATCAGGTGATTAACCAGGTCTTTCAATATGTGACCTACAAATGGGCCTGGGCATTTGAGTGGTACATGGTCATCATGCTGGGCGGTTATTTCTGGTTACTCTTCGGCCCTTATGCCAATAAAAAGCTGGGTGATGAGGAACCTGAATTCAGTACTGCCAGCTGGATCTTCATGATGTTTGCTTCGTGTACGTCGGCAGCCGTCCTTTTCTGGGGTACGATTGAAGTTTATTACTATATCCTCACGCCTCCATTCGGTATCGAACCTTTCTCTCAACAGGCAAAAGAATACGGTGTTGCCTACTCTCTCTTCCACTGGGGACCTTTACCCTGGGCAACCTACAGTCTGTTAAGTGTTGCTTTTGGCTACTTCCTGTATGTGAAAAAGGTCAATGTTATTCGCCCCAGTAAGACTATTGAACCACTGGTGGGTGAAAAGCACAGTAATGGCCTGTTTGGAACCTTCGTAGATAACCTTTACATCGTTGCGCTGATTCTGGCGATGGGTACCAGTCTTGGTCTGGCGACACCACTGGTTACCGAGTGTATCGAGTATCTTTTTGGTATTGAGCGTAGTCTGGAAGTTGATGCGACCATTATCTCTTTCCTCATTGTTTTCAACGCGATTTGTGTGGCCTTCGGTCTTCAGAAAGGCATCCGTATCGCCAGTGACCTGAGAAGCTACCTGAGTATCTTTGTTCTTGCCTGGGTTCTGATCGTTGGTGGTACCACCTTTATTCTGAATTACTTCACCGACTCCTTTGGTGTTCTCCTGATGAATGCCGGCAGGATGCTGTTCTATACCGATGCCATCGGTGAGAGTGGTTTTCCTCAGAACTGGACTGTCTTCTACTGGGCCTGGTGGATGATTTACGGCATCCAGATGTGCATCTTCCTTGCCCGTATCTCCAAGGGCAGAACAGTACGTGAACTCTGTCTGGGCATGGTGGGCGGTCTGACTCTGACCACATGGACACTCTGGGGCATCCTCGGCAGCTATACCGTTGAGGTTATGCACAAGGGACTGCTGGATATCAGCACCATCATCAGTGAGAACGATGTACCACGGGCCATTATCGAAATCTGGGCAACACTACCACTCAGCACCTTCACCATCGGTGTCTTCCTGGTGCTCTGTTTCCTGGCCACGATCACCCTGGTAAACGCCTGTTCTTACACCCTGGCCATGTCTACCTGTAAGGAAGCGACGGGTTACGACGAACCACCACTGTGGATTCGACTTGGCTGGTCTCTGCTGGTGGGGATTCTGGGTATTACCCTGCTTGCCCTGGGCGGCCTGAAGCCTCTGCAGACAGCCATCATCGCAGGGGGCGCGCCACTGGCTATCGTGAATATTCTGGTTATCTGGGCATTCCTGAAAGATGCCAAAAAGAATCGCTGGTAAATCTGTTTTTCAGTGAAGCAGCTTTTTTGAAACAAGAACCACTTAAGAAAGAAGAGTATTAGACATGGATTTTAATTTATCTGACGAGCAGGAACTGTTTGTTGCGGGTGTCCGCGAACTGATGGAAAGAGAGAACTGGGAAGCCTACTTCGTTGAATGTGACGAAAAGCACGAATACCTACTGCGCTGGGTGAAGGCTCTGGCTGAACTGGGCATCGACACCATGCTGCTGCCAGAAGAACACGACGGTATGGATGCTGGCCTGGTTACTCTGACCGCTATCTGGGAAGAGCTTGGACGTCACGGTGCGCCTACCTATGTTCTGTATCAGCTGCCTGGTTTCAACACCGTGCTGCGTCATGGCACCCAGGAACAGATCGACAAGATTTTTGCTCTGCGCGGCACTGGCGAACAAATGTGGAACTCCGCCATTACTGAGCCAAGTGCCGGTTCTGACGTAGGTAGTCTGAAAACCACTTATACCCGCAAGGATGGCAAAGTTTACCTGAACGGTCACAAGTGCTTTATCACCAGTAGCTCCCACTGTCCTTACCTGGTGGTGATGGCCCGCGACTCTGCTTCTCCAGACTCACCAGTATTCTCTGAGTGGTTTGTGGATATGAGCAAGCCAGGCATCAAGCTGAACCCACTGGACGAGATCGGTCTGCGCATGGATAGCTGCTGCGAAGTGATCTTCGACAACGTTGAGCTGGAAGAGAAGGACATGTTTGGCTCTGAAGGCAATGGTTTTAACCGTGTCAAGGAAGAGTTCGATGCAGAGCGCTTCCTGGTTGCCTGCACCAACTACGGTATTGCCCTGTGTGCCTTTGAAGACGCTGCCAAGTACGCCAACCAGCGTATCCAGTTTGGTGAAGCCATCGGTCGTACTCAGCTGATCCAGGAAAAATTTGCTCACATGGCGATCAAACTGAACGCCATGAAGAACATGGTTTATGAAACTGCATGGAAGTGCGACAACGGCACTGTGAACTCCGGTGACGCTGCCATGTGTAAATACTTCTGTGCCAATGCTGCCTTCGAAGTAGTGGACTCTGCCATGCAGGTACTGGGCGGTATCGGTATCACTGGACATCGCGTTGGACGTTTCTGGCGTGACCTGCGGGTTGACCGTGTTTCCGGTGGATCTGACGAAATGCAGATCCTGACACTGGGTCGTCAGGTACTGAAGAAGTACCGTTAATAAAAAACGATCGTTGTCTTTCCACCTTCGCTGACTTTCAGCGGAGGTGGGTCAGAAAAAAATAGAATTTAAGAGTGGATAGACAGCTATCCCCTTGAGAAAACACCATGTCCAAGAAACTGTTTACACCGGGGTTTGGTCCCTTAAAGGGATTAAGGGTTGTTTTTTCAGCCATCGAAGTGGCTGGACCATATTCAGCACAAATGTTGGCCGAGTGGGGCGCTGAGGTTATCTGGATTGAGCATTCTGCCTATGGTGATACGATCCGGGTTCAGCCTAACTATCCAGAAATGTCCCGCAGAAACCTTCATGCCATGGCTATCAATATTTTTTCAGATGAAGGCAAAGAAGCCTTTCTGAAATTGATTGAAACGGCAGACATCTTTATCGAAGCCAGCAAGGGGCCTGCTTTTGCCCGTCGTGGTATTACCGATGAATTGCTTTGGGAGCACAACAGGAAACTGGTTATTGCCCACCTGTCCGGCTTTGGTCAATTTGGTGTGGATGAATACACGAATAGTGCCGCTTATAACACCATCGCTCAGGCCTTCAGTGGCTATCTGATTCAGAACGGTGACGTGGACCAGCCAATGCCTGCTTTCCCATACACCGCTGACTATATCTCCGGCTTTGCGGTAACCAGCTCTGTCCTGGCCGCGCTTCACAACGTTCACAAAACCGGTGTTGGCGAAAGCATTGATGTGGCAATGTATGAAGTGATGCTCCACGTTGGGCAGTACTACATGATGGACTACCTCAACGGTGGTGAAATGTGCCCACGTATGACCCGTGGTAAAGATCCTCTGTACGTTGGCTGCGGTGTTTATAAGTGTCGCGATGGTTATGTGGTTATGGAGCTGGTGGGTGCCAAACCCATTGAGAAAATGTTCCCTGCCATTGGTATTGGGCACCTGTTGGGAACGGAAGAGTTTCCTGAAGGCATTCAGCTTATCAGTCGTAAATCGCCTTCTGCACAGCTGGTTGAAGATCATCTGGATGAATTCCTGGCTGGCAAGACAATTGCGGAAGCCCAGGCCATTTACGGTGAGTACGGCATTGCCTTCTCCAAGGTACTGGACATCCCGGAACTGGAATCCCATCCCCAGTACGTAGCCCGTAACTCCTTCATTGAGTGGGAGACTCCGTCCGGCAAGGTGTACAAGGGCCCAAATATCATGCCGCGGTTCAAGAATAACCCCTGCAAGGTCTGGCGTGGTATGCCAACACATGGCATGGATACCGCCAGTATTCTGAATGATATCGGTTATAGCGATGAGGCCATTCAAGCGATGGCAGATAAAGGTGTCGTCAAGCTGGGGATTGCTCCTGCCGGAGAGTGATGCTTTTTGATAAATAGAATGAAGCTTCAGGTGGGCTTTCAGCCCACCTTCTTGAGAAAGAAAGCTGAAAAAAAGTTGAGCAACAAGGTTTTGTCCTGTTGCTCGGTTACGGGGTGATTCAGTGGATTTAGTGGGTAACAAAAACATTCGGCAAGCCTGGGATCAGCTGGCAAACTTGCATGGCTCAAGGACGGCTGTCGTATTTGAAGATGCAGAGGGCAATATCAGTGAATATTCCTATGCAGAATTTAATGGCGAAATAAACCGAGCCGCAAATCTGTTTCTCAGTCTTGGTATTGAGAAAGGTGATCGGGTTGCTACCCAACTGAATAATTGTCCCGAATTTCTGATCAGCTGGTTTGGTCTGGCCAAAATTGGCGCGATCACTGTACCTATTAATGCTCATAGTCTTCGGAATGAATGTGGGTACATTATTGAACACTGTGAAATTAAAACTGTTATTGTAGAGCCTCAGTTTGTTGCTAACTATCAGGCTGAACACACAGGTGATAGTCAACAACAAATTCTTGTTGCCCGTATTGCTGACCATATAAATATTCCGGATGCCCTTAACTTTTCAAGGGCGCTGAAACAGCAGCCAACCGAGTTACTCCGGAATGTACCGGTAAGCAGTGATGATATTGCCGAGATCATTTTCACGTCCGGAACTACATCCTGTCCAAAGGGAGTGGTAATAACCCATTACAACCTACTTTTTGCTGGGCATTACAGTTCATGGATGTGCTCACTGAGAGAAGATGACCGTTATTTGACCATCATGCCGGCCTGCCATATTGATTTTCAGTGCACTACAGCAATGCCGGCATTTCATTCCGGTGCTGCATTAATCCTGGTAGAAAAATACAGCGCAAAAAAATTCTGGGGTCAGATTTGTCACCATCGGGCAACCGTTACAGAGTGTATTCCTTTAATGATTCGCACTCTGATGTTGCAGCCCGAAGCACCCTGGGAAAAAGAACACCAGCTTCGAGACGTTCTCTTTTATTTAAATCTATCCGAGAAAGAGAAAGAAGATTTTACTCATCGGTTTAATGTCAGGTTATTAACATCCTACGGAATGACAGAAACCATCGTTGGTAATATCGTTGATACACCAGGTTTTGAAAGGCGGTGGCCTGCTATTGGCAGGCCCGGGTTCTGTTATGACATTCGAATTGTCGATTCTAATAATAAAGAAGTTGAACCCGGTGAACTGGGTGAGATTGTCATTAAAGGCATACCCGGGAAAACACTGTTCAGGGAGTATTACAACAATCCGGAAGCAACTGCCAAAACCTATGATAGTGATGGATGGTTACATACGGGTGATTTTGCACACATGGATGAAGATGGTTACTTCTTCTTTATGGATCGCAATGTCAATTTGATTAAGCGATCCGGTGAAAATATCTCCAGTACAGAAATTGAAAATGTTCTCATCAGTCATCCGAATATTCTTGATGCAGCCGTTATTGGCATCCCTGATGAAATGTATGACGAGATCGTTAAAGCAGTCGTTGTTCAGGAAGAGAATTCATTTCTGACTGAAGCGGATATTCAAGGGTATTGCTCAGAACGATTAGCCAAATTCAAAGTGCCGGCATCGGTTGAGTTTAGAAAAAGTTTACCAAGAACCAGTACCGGCAAAGTAAAGAAAAATGTTCTGAAGAATGAGCGGGTCTGTGTATGGACAGACCCGGAAGAGTTACCCGCTTGATGAATGTTGGAAAATAGATTCAAAAAGTAATTGTTGAAAAAACAGCGATAGAAACATCCTCTGAATAAATAGTGGAGAATCGACATGGCTTTAAAACTGGATATGCAGGGCAAGACATACGGCCCTTTTGAACGGGAATATGACTTCCGTGAACTGATTATCTTTGGCCTGGGCTGTGGTGCCGGTGCCGATGGCAAGACGGATCTTGAGTACGTTTACGAAAAGGATCAGAAAATTCTGCCGATGTTTGCTGCCATGCCGATTGTGGACAGCGAAGTCACCAAAACCATCGACTTTGGTTTTGAGTGGGGTGGTTCCCTCCACTGGGGCTTTGATCTTCAGTTCCATCAGCCTCTGACCAAGCTGTCTGGCAAACTCAGCACCAAAGTATTACTGAAAGGTCTTTATGACCGTGGTCCAGGTCGTGGCTGTCTGGCTCAGCATATTGGCGAGACCTTTGATGAAGATGGCACCCTGCTGTTTACCAATGAAAGCTGGGATTGCTGTCTGTACGACGGTGGCTTCGGTGGTCCAAAAGCACCAGCGGATATCGTTGAGATTCCAGAGAGAGAGCCTGACTTTGAAGTTGTGGAACAGGTGCCTCTGAACCAGGCAATCATCTATCGTCTCAATGGTGATTACCACCCTCAACATATCGACTGGGAATATGCCCAGAAGTTTGACCATCCCAAGCCAAACCTGCACGCCGTAAGTACTGCCGGTTTTGCCTGCCGTCACATCATCAACACGCTGCTGCCTGGTGAGCCTGAGCGTCTGACCCGCTTCAAGACCCGGATTACCAAGTCTCTGTACCCAGGCTGCACCATCAAAACCCAGATGTGGAAGTGGGATGACAACTCCATCCACTTCCGTGTGATTGATGCCAACGATCCAGAAATCGCATATCTGAATTACGCCCTCGCTGAGTGGAAATAAAGATGCACTCCCTCTGTTCCGGTGAGCAGAGGTCGTTTTGAAGTATGTCCGGGGCAGAGTGCTCCGGGCAGTTTAGGTAGAAAGCTGAATGACTATGAAAATTATTGTTGGATGCAAACTGGTACCTGAAGAGCAGGATATCGTTGTACAGGCCGATGGCTCACTGGACGTTAGCCGTGCAACGCCAAAGATCAGCCCATTTGATCTGAATGCTATTGAAGCAGCTGTTGAAGTAAAAGGCCTGGTGGGTGAAGCCCACATCACCGCTCTGAGCGTGGGTGACAAGACCCTGGAAAACAGCAAGGCCCGTAAAGACATCCTGTCCCGCGGTCCTGACGCCATGACTGCGGTTATGGACGATGCCTATACGCATCTGCTGCCAGAGCAGACGGCCGAAGTGATGGCAACTGCTGCCAGAGAGATTGGCTTTGACCTGATCCTGTGTGGTGACGGTTCCGGAGACCTTCTGGCTCAGCAGGTCGGTACCCGTCTGGGTGCACTGCTGGATGTCGCCACCCTGAGCGGCGTCAGCAAAATTGTTTCTGCGGACAACGGCAAACTGGTGGTTGAGCGTGCACTGGAAAGTGAAGTGGAAGTGCTGGAAGTCACTCTGCCCGCCGTTATCTCTGTTTCTGCAGACATCAACACCCCTGCGATTCCTGGCATGAAGGCCATTCTGGCTGCCGGTAAGAAGCCAGTAGGTACGATGACACCATCAGCGCTGGGCGTAGCGCAGGGCACAGCATCGGTTGAATTGCTGGAAACCAAAGCACCCAAGCAGAAAGAACGCCTCAACGTCATGATTGAAGGCGACGGTGAAGATCAAATCGCTGAGCTGGTAAGCCACCTGCGTAAAATTCTGAATTGATAGGTTGACCAATGAGTAAGATTGCAAACGTTTGGGTTTTCAGCGACGTCGAATCCCGTCAGGCAGAAGTACTTGCCGGTGCCCGTGAACTGGGTGATGTGGTTTCTGCTTTTGTGATTGGCACCGATGGTGATGTAGCAAAAGCCTACGCCCAGGGTGCTGACAAAGTTTATCTGTTGGGTGCCAGAGAAACTTCACGCATTGTTGAAGATTACGCTGACACCATGGCCAAGGCCATCTCTGAAGCTGCGGACTCTGCATTGATTCTGCTGCCAGGCACTCGCTGCTGTAAAGCTCTGGCTTCTCTGCTGGGCGTTAAGCTGAAGGCGGGTGTGGTAACTGAAGCGTATGACGTGACCGTTGAAGACGGCGGTGTTACCGGTAAGCGCATGGTTTACGGTGGTCTTGCCCACGGTCAGGAGAAAGTGGCTTCTCCGTTTGCCGTGATGGTTGTCAGTGGTGGTGTATTTGCACCTGAAAGCGAAGACGCTGCCAGAACCGGTGAAACCATCAACGTTGAATTCGTTGCACCAAAAGCAGCCATCAAGTGTCTGGAGCGTCAGCCTAGCAGGCTACTCAGGTAGACCTGGGTAAGGCCAAACGTATCGTCAGTATTGGCCGTGGTATTGCCAAAAAAGAAGATATCGCCATGGCGGAAGCCCTGGGTGCTGCCATTGATGCTGAGCTGGGTTGTTCCCGTCCGATCGCTGAGAGCGAGAAGTGGCTGGAGCAGGAGCGTTATGTGGGTATCTCCGGTGTGATGCCAAAACCAGAACTGTATCTGGCACTGGGTATTTCCGGTCAGATCCAGCACATGGTTGCTGCCAACAGTGCCCAGGTGATTGTTGCAGTGAACAAGGACAAAAATGCTCCAATCTTCCAATACGCGGACTACGGCATTGTTGGCGATCTTTACAAGATCGTGCCAGCACTGACTGCTGCGTTTGGCGAGAAATAAGCATCAGCTGATTCGCCGTCCGCTCTCCGCTGGTCACTTCCCGAAAATGATAAGACACATGTTTTTACGGGAAGCGGCCAGCGGGTTGCGGAAAGCGTTCTTATAACTGGCAGGGAGACGTTCAATCATGGGTGAAATCATTTTTTCATTGTTTATTGGCAGCTTTCTGTCAGGTGTTGGCCTGTTGATGAATAGAGTCTTATATCTTGAGCAAAAAAGACACAATTCTAACGATCAGCAAAGCATTGATAGTAACAATATTGAAGAAACATCTGTGACAGCACCGGAAGCATTACCGGGCGCACCTGTGGGAAGTGGGTTATGAGTATTTATGCCGCCGGCGTTCTTGTCAGCATTGTTGTATTCGTGTTGATTGGTGCATACGCCGGAATGAAGGTTAAAGGCATTGATGATTATTATGTCTGCGGTCGCAATGCTCCCACGTTATTCATTACCTGCACCTTATTTGCCTCCATGCTCAGTACTAATGGGTTTATGGGGGATACCGCTTTCAGCTACGGTGGCAACATTACCACCATGCTTTTACTGAATACGCTCTGTGCTGGAGGGTATGTGATCGGTGGCCTGTTTTTTGGTCGCTATATTCGCAGGGCCATGGTTAATACCATGCCCACCTATTTTTCTCATCGGTTCAACAGTGTTCGTATTCGCCGGCTTGCTGCCATGATTACGGTAGCCTCCCTGTTCGCTTATCTGATCAGTGTTCTACAGGGTACCGGCCTGCTGATGGAAACATTAACTGGTTACAGTCGTGTAACCTGTCTTTTGATTGCCTGGGTCGGCATTACCCTGTTTACCTTCTATTCCGGTGCTCGTGGAAGCGTATTAACAGACACTGTTATGTGCCTGTTCTTCCTGGGCATCACGATCTTTGCCGGGCCTTATGTATTTGAAGCTGCGGGTGGTCTTGAGAATCTGCTTGATACGCTGGCCCGTAATCCAGAAACGCCACCGGGACTGCTGGATTACCACGGTAACCCTCGTGGTGGCTCCGAGTTTGATATGGTGTTTTACGGCATTACCATGGGGATTATCTGGCTGGTAACCGTTGCCGTCAGCCCATGGCAGGCTGGCCGTAACCTGATGGCTCGAAATGAGCAGGTCATCCTGCGCTCCAGTGTGATGATGGCACTACTGACGGTAATCTTTTTGCTCTACCTCTATCTGATGTCCATCAGTGTCATTCCTGTGAATTCAGCGATGGATCAGCCTGAAAAGGTCATGATCTGGGCGGCTATGGAACTGATGCCTCCACTTGTGGGTGTTGCCTTACTGGCGGGTATTCTGACAGCCGGTCTCACCTCCGCATGCACTTTTCTATCGGTGGTGGGCTTCAGCCTGTCCAGCGACATTCTGAATATCAAGTTTGCCAGTGAGAAATCACAGCTTCGCTTTACCCGTGGGATGATGCTGCTGGTCAGTTTGCTGTCACTGATGATCGCCAGTATGGATATGGCCAGTATTCGTGTCATTGCCTGGTTTGCCAGCACGATTATCGCGGCATCCTGGGGTTACGTTGCTTTTGCCAGTGTCTGGAGTAAGAAGTTGACAGAACGTGGCGCTTACCTGGCCATGGCGGGCGGTTTCTTTGGATATATGGTCGCTAAGCTGCTTAAAGAGCTGGCTGGCGTGCCGCTGGTTAATCTTTTTGATCCTTTCTTTATTGGCGTAGCCATCAGCATTGTGCTGGGTATCTGGGGCTCAAAAGGCCAGACCAAAACCATGGAAGAGATTACTTACCAGAACAAAATTCACCAGATACCCGCATCAGAAACAGTGGCAGCAGAGTATGTCAGAAGTCGCTACTACGGCTGGATTATGGTGGCTGCCGGGGTATTGGTTTCCACCTTTCTTATCTATTACTGGGCCATCCCATATAACGCTCTTTTAAGCCAATAAACAGCGTGGGCCGGAAAAGTTTAATCAATAAATGGAATTGCACTACCAGGTGCATATCGTTAGAAGTGAGGGGACACCATGTCCGAAGATAAATTTGATGTAATCATTGTCGGGGCAGGACTTGCCGGTTGCATCAGTGCGTACCTGTTAGCCAAGGCCGGTCTGGAAACACTGGTCATTGAACGGGGCAATTTTCCAGGGTCAAAGAATGTGACCGGTGGTCGTCTTTATGCCCACAGTATCGAGAAAATTTTCCCCAACTTTGCTGAAGAAGCACCAGTTGAGCGCTGCATTGTCCATGAAAAGGTCTCTTTTATGGATGGCAGCAGCAGTGTGACGCTTGACTATGCAAGCCCTGAAGCCGCAGATCCAGGCAGTCGCTCTTATGCTGTGCTGCGTTCAAAATTTGATCAGTGGCTGGCAGAACAAGCTGAATCTGAAGGTGCCAGCATTGTTCCGGGTGTTCATGTTGATGACCTGATTGTTCGCGACGGTAAGGTCTGCGGTGTTATTGCCGGTGGCGAAGAGATGGAAGCCGATGTCGTGCTTCTTGCTGATGGTGTGAACTCCATGCTGGGCCAGAAGCTGGGCATGGTGACCGGTGTAAATGCACACAACACCGGTGTGGGTGTTAAGGAAGTCATTGAGCTGAGCCGCCAGCAGATCAACGATCGTTTTGGCTGCATGGATAATGAAGGTGCTGCCTGGCTGTTTGTTGGCTCACCTTCTGATGGCCAGATGGGCGGTGGCTTCCTGTACACCAATGAAGACAGCGTTTCTCTGGGGCTGGTGTTTGGTCTGCATAACATCGACAAGGTCAGCAAAAGCATTCCTCAGATGATGGAAGACTTCAAAAATCATCCAACCGTTAAGCCGCTGATCGCTGGTGGTAAGACCGTTGAGTACTCTGCCCACGTTGTACCGGAAGGTGGTTATGACATGGTGCCGAAGATGGTGGGTGATGGCGTTCTGATTGCCGGTGATGCCGCAGGTCTCTGTCTGAATATTGGCTTTACCATTCGGGGAATGGACCTGGCCATTGCCTCCGGTGAAGCGGCTGCCAATGCTATCATCAAGGCTAAAGAGGCGGGCGACTTCAGTGAAGCAGGCCTGGCTTCCTACAAAACAACGCTGGATAACAGCTTTGTGATGAAAGACCTTCAGCTCTATAAGAAGGTTCCCGGCTTCCTGGATAACCCAAGAATGTTTAACCAGTATCCAACCATGATGACCGGCATCATGAAAGACCTTTACACCATGAACGGCACTTCTGCTCCACTGCGGAAAATTGTGATGCCTCACCTGAAGCAGGCCGGTTTCATGAACCTGATCAAAGATGGCTTCAAGGGAGCGACTGCGCTATGAGCGAGAAGGTCAATGTTGATGTAAAGCTGGGCATTAACAAATTCTTTGTTGATGAAGGCAATCCTCATATCGAACTGGTTGAGAATCCGGATCCGGCAGAATTTGCCAAGCTGGAAGCTGCCTGCCCTGCGGGCCTTTACAAGCGTGACGAAAATGGCAATATCCATTTTGACTCCGCTGGCTGCCTGGAGTGTGGCACCTGCCGTATTCTCTGTGGTGACACCATTATCAAAAAATGGCACTACCCACAGGGTACCTTTGGGATTGAGTTCCGCTACGGCTGAGTAATTTTAAAACGCTATTCACCTCCCGCTGCCCGTCGCCCGTCGCCCGTAAAAGCTAGGATAATCTTCGCTTATACGGGAAGCGGGCAGCGGGTGACGGGCTGCGTTTTTTAAGGGAGATATCGTAATGCCCTGTTATGAGTTTGAAGGACTGGTACCGGTGGTAGACCCTACTGCCTATGTCCATCCAACCGCGGTATTGATTGGTGATGTGATAGTTGGTCCGGGTGTTTATATTGGTCCTGTTGCCAGTCTGAGAGGCGACTATGGTCGTTTGATTCTGGAGGAGGGTGCCAACCTTCAGGATGGCTGTGTAATGCATGGCTACTGTGATATGGACACGGTTGTCGAACGTGATGGACATATCGGCCATGGGGCTATTCTTCACGGTTGTGTCATCCGTCGAAATGCACTGGTTGGCATGAACTCGGTGGTAATGGACGGTGCCGTTATCGGGGAAGAGAGCATTGTAGCGGCCATGAGTTTTGTGAAAGCTGGCTTTCAGGGTGAAGCAAGGCAGCTTTTGATTGGTTCACCGGCCAAACCGATTCGTCAGGTGTCTGACCAGGACATGCACTGGAAAGGCTTGAATACCAAAGAGTATCAGGATCTGGCCATCCGCTCTGGCAAAACCATGAAAGAGGTGATGCCACTGGTTGAAATGGAGTTGAACCGACCCCGGCTGATGGGTACCACCGATGTGAAGCCTAAAATTTCTGCCTGATCATTATCATGTACTCCCTTTCATGGGGTAAAGATTGAACCACGGATATCACAGGAGAAAAGAAAAGCGCTTCTTCGCTCTCTTTGTGGTTCAACAATAAATCCCTGCAGCATGGCCAGACTGGTTGTCATTGGTCCAAAAGCTTATACAACCCACAGAATCTCCGAATGAATAAAGTTGATGTTTTGAGCCGGTTGTCTGAAGAGATGACCGCCGCTCTGCACTGTGCACCACAAGTATCAGGGCAGGAAATATGCAGTGACCCACTGCAGCAGATGCGCAGCGACTATGAGAAAGGTCGGGCTTTCTGGAATGAAGGTGGCCCGCAAATGCATAAAATCAAAGAGCTGGATGTCGAATACGAAGGCGGTCATGTAAGAACAAGGCTCTACTACCCAACCCAAAGATTACAATCACCGGCACTGATTTATATTCATGGTGGCGGTTTTATTGTGGGCAGCATTAATACCCATGATCGAATTATGAGGATTCTGGCTGAAGCATCCGGAGCCGTTGTGATTGGTATTGATTATACCCTGTCACCTGAAGCGAAATATCCTCAAGCCATCGAAGAATGTGTCGCCGTCAGTCAGTTTTTTCTGAAGCATGGTCATGAACATGGCATCGATTGTGAAAACATGGGGTATGCCGGAGACTCTGCTGGAGCTTATCTGTCACTGGCCAGTTATCTCTGGCAACGTGATGCTGGAATGGATATCGGGTATATCAAATGCCTGTTGCTTTATTATGGACTCTACGGCCTTAAAGACTCTTGTTCTCGAAAACTGTACGGCGGTGAGTGGGATGGTTTGACGAAAGAAGATCTAGAGTATTATCAGGAGATGTATTTGAACAGTGATAAGGAGATAGACGCTGCTTACTACTGCCTGTTCAACAATAACTTATCTGAAAATATTCCTCCCAGTTTTATCGCGTCCAGCGAATTTGATCCTCTTCTGGATGACAGTGAAGCACTTTATAAAATTTTCGAAAGTCATGGAATAGAGTGTGAGTACAAAATGTACCCGGGAACCCTCCATGCTTTTCTTCATTACTCAAAAGTGATGAACGCATCCAATCAGGCATTGTCTGATGGGGTTAACTATTTTCTTCGATGCCTGAAGTATCAGGAATAATTTCCTGCAATAGTGTCTGTTTTTACATTAAAGGGCTTTTGCAGTATGGGGAGTGAACAATTAATAACATCGAGTGTGTAATCTTCGACTGTGATGGAACACTGGTTGATAGTGAGATTCTGTGTAACCAGGGACTGGTCAATGTGTTTTCCCGCTATGGTGCTCAAGTCACGCTGGAAGAGTGTCTGATCAAATACAAAGGCGGGAAGATGGTGGAGATCCTGACGGCCATCTGCGGTGATTATCACCTGTCTCTGGATCTGGATGAGCTGGAGAAAGAGTATCGGGAGGAATTACGTCAGTTGTTCGATAAGTATCTGATGCCGGTGGAAGGTGTTCCCCAGATACTGGAGAAGATCCGGTTGCCCGTATGCGTAGCGTCCAATGGCCCAGCGAGCAAGATGGAACATACACTCGGGCTGACTGGATTGCTGCCACGATTTGAGGGAAAACTGTTCAGTGCCTTTGATGCCAATTGCTGGAAGCCCGATCCGGGATTACTGGCTTATGCGGCCAAAGGCATGGGGGTTAATCTGGCAAACTGTGTACTGGTGGAAGATTCCGTACCCGGCGTGATGGCAGGCATCAATGCTGGTATTCCGGTTTTTCACTATTGCAGGGATGAGCATGCTGAACCGGTTGATCACCCTCTGGTGATACGGTTTTGTGATATGACTGGCTTGGCAGACCTGATAATGAGCTCATCGTTTTTACCGGAGAATGCATAGTCGACTTTCCTGCCCTGCTTTCTTAAAAGAGTGCTAATCTGCCGAGTTATAGTAAGTTATATACTGATCACACTACTTTAACGATTGATTAAACAGGCGAAGAATGAAGTTTATTAACCGCTGTGTCATTACCTTGAAGCCAAAAACAGATTTCATTGATTGGGTGAAAAGCCTGAATGTTGAGCTTCCTGAAACGTGGGACTTTGAAGGAGGCGCTTATCTTTTTGATGAGCATGAATCTGAAGAGAGTCTGGTTGATGGCGTCAGTGAGGAAGCACGCTCAATTCTAGAGAATGAGTTCTCTGTGTGGACTGAGGATGAAGGCAAGTGGCCTAAATCGAGAGACTTTGCCACTCTGAAGCAACTGTTTACCCTGCATATTGCGGTTGCTGGCTTTGATCTTGGTAAGGAACCGCTGCTAAGGGCTGATGTTGCTGACTTGGTCTAAAGAAAAGGTCATTATCAAACGACATCGGGATGAGGTAATGACCAGTGGCTGTGTCGGCATAACCACTGGCCTTCATGCTCTTGAAGTATGTAAGTAACCCGAAGTGGTGAGACACTGATTTTTTCTCCGGTAGTCTTATCCAGGCAAGAAGACTCGGCATAAGCAGATAGACAGACTAGAGACTGATCCCGAAAGGCGACCGGGTGATGGTATTTAAGTAACGGGTTGGCGTATTTTTCGGCAAGGGCGTGAAGGTACTGGGTATACTGTCGGGTTCCACGAAGTTCGGTACTTCCCTGGATCGGGAAGTAAATTCTACTCTGGCTTGGGTGCTGAAGAGACTCAAGCCCATCCATATCAACGGATTCACTGTAACTGACCCGCCTGTTCAAAGCATCAAGGAATGGGGCGATACTGACGGAGTCGAGTCTTGCTGAAGGATCAGCAGATTCGGGTTGAAGCCTTTGGGGGACAGGGTTGACCGGGAATTGAGCTGTCTCTGGCCAGGCTTTGCTGATATGACCATGGCGGATTTTCAGCTTGCCCTGATGCTCAATAAGGTAAAATGTCAGCCTCAAATCATCATCTTTCAGCCTTAAACCATTCTTGAATTGAATATCACGCTTAAAACGGCAGGCGATCATCATGGCTTTACCGTTTCCAAAGCTATCCAGTGGATCCAGCTGAATATCGACGGACTCCCGTTCTTGAAAATAGCGCCCTGACCGCTTATACAGGTCATCCAGACGGTTGTAATCATCACTTTCGGTGATACCCCAGCCTGTGATGTCATCAGGCATATTCAGTTCCAGGACCTGATCTTCATTACCATTGAGCAGGCAGTCCCTGAATTCATTGAGAAAATTAACAACTAACGACATAGCTCTGCACTTGATTTGGCTGAGAAAAATCAAGTTTAGACCAGGGAAATAAAAGTGTTTGATAGAAGGTGTAAGCTATATCAGAATGAGAAGATATGGTTGTGATCAAGCGTTATCACAACCATATTTTTAAGAATGGAAATTAATTTCCTCTTCTTTCTGAGAGCTCTTCCACTCTAGCCTGAAGCTTTTCATGCCTTGTAGGAACAACGATAGAATCCAATGATGCTCTGGCATTGAATACGTTCATCATAGGCATTGATAAAGGCTCTTCCATACCATGTCTTTCCATGGCCTGAGCAGCATAGTCCCGATCAGCTGAAGCATTGGCACTGAAAAGAATGACAGAAGAAGATACGATGGCAAATAGTGTCTTTTTCATTGTTGTTCTCCATTGAAGTTAGGCAAACCTATTCCCAATCCCTGTTATTAAGGGTTTAAGTAATAGTGAAGTTATATAGCGATCAAATAACAAGAAAGTGAAAGAGAGTTGTGATTCTTAATTTCAACAAGTAATAATTAATTGGCCTTATTTGATTTTAATTTATTGATTTTATTGGCCGATTATCAGCTATTTCTATTTCTTCAATATTTTAAATTTTGTATTTCTTAAAACTGCTGCACATGAGTGCATGGCGGTTCTCTTGTCCATAATGTCATTTTTCCAGCACTTTTCTGATTAAGCAGTTATTCTTCCAGCTCTTTTCTACATGGGCTAAGGGCAATAGAATCTGGCATACACCCGCTTGCTGGTTGGCCGACAGGCTGCCTTTTCCTGTTTCAGATGTAAGGGAAAGTAATGAACGATAGCCGACAGGCTTTATTCACGCTTCATATCGCCATTTTGTTATTTAGTATTTCAGGACTATTTGGCAAGTTGCTGCCGATCGATCCCAGCTGGACTGTGCTGGGAAGAACATTGGTTGGAACTACCACTCTAATACTTATTCTGGCGTTTACAGGGAAGGTTCGGCGCCTGTTTGTATCTGGTCAATGGCCAGTGAATGTGATGCTTGGGAGCTTGCTGGCTGTCCACTGGATCACTTTTTTCCAGGCTATTCAGGTTTCTTCTGTTGCGATAGGACTGCTGTCATTCTCCTCTTTTCCGGTATTTGTGACATTGCTGGAGCCCTTGCTGTTCAGGGAGCGTTTGAGGTGGCTGGATATGCTCACGGCGAGCGGAGTTGTTGCTGGCCTGTTTATCGTTTTTCCCTTTTCTTCCATGAATACCGAAAGAGGGATTGCTGAAGGAGTGGGCTGGGGCATTTTGAGTGCTTTCCTGTTTGCTATTCTCTCTTTGGCTAACAAAAGCCGTATTCAGAAGACCGATGCAATGGTATTGACCTGCCTCCAGAATATTGGGGCGGTTATTACCACGTTGCTGGTCATGCCAAAAGTGGGTGTCAGTATCATTGCAGACTAATGGTTGCAGCTGTTGCTGCTTGGGTTGTTATGTACAACGCTGCCTCTTATGCTGTTTTTAAACAGCCTGCGTTATCTGAAAGCACAGTTGGTGAGTCTGGTTACCTGTCTTGAGCCAGTTTATGGCATTGTACTGGCAGCGCTTCTTCTCTCAGAAATCCCTTCTGTAAGAACACTGGCAGGAGGTGTTGTTATTCTTGGTGCAATTACGGTTGGCAGTTTGTTCAAAGAAAAGAGTCAGCCTTGTTGATTCAATAGCCATGCGCTTTGATTGTCTTTATCCTCCGCTTTTTTGAATTTGGAAGTGAGTGGACAAAGGCATGATCGAAGCGCCTGCTGAAACCCTTGATATTATCTATCGGGACCAATGGCTGGTGGCCATCAATAAACCCTCCGGCCTGCTGGTCCACCGCTCCATGATTGATCGTCATGAAACCCGCTTTGCCATTCAGCTGTTGAGGGATCAGATAGGTCAACATGTGTTTCCCCTTCATCGACTGGATAAGCCCACATCGGGTGTGCTTGTTTTTGCCCTGTCATCCGACGTTGCCAAAAGAGCGGGTGAGCAGTTTCAGGAAGGTCTGGTCAGTAAAACCTATCTTGCCATCGTTCGGGGCTATGCGCCTGAATCTGGTGTTATTGATTATCCACTGAAGGAAAAGCTGGATAAAATAGCCGACCGAAAAGCCCGTAAGGATAAACCTGCGCAGGAAGCTGTGACCGAGTATCGCCGACTGGCAACCGTTGAGCTGGCAATTGCAATTGATCGCTACCCATGCAGCCGCTATTCACTGGTGGAGACTAAGCCCATAACTGGGCGTAAACATCAGATTCGTCGGCATATGAAGCATATTGCCCACCCAATTATTGGTGATGCCAAACACGGTAAGGGAAACCATAACCGGTACTTCGCTGAACATTTTGGTGCCGACCGTTTGCTGCTTCATTGTTCCAGAATGGAGATGCGTCATCCGGTTACAGGAAAAGATATTTGTTTTGAAGCGCCAGCTGATATTGTTTTTAAGGCAGTAATTAAGCGTTTTGGTTGGACTTTGTAATGTATTGCCAGCAATCCTATGGCTGCTGGCACTTTTATGCTGAGAATATCAGAATAAGCGCTTCCTGCTATCAATTGACTCTTATAGAACGTTTCAACTGGCTGCTGGATTAATAAAATAAGAGCAATCGGCTGAAATTCTGATGTGAGCCAGCTACTGATACAGTCTGTAGCTCTCAAACTCAGAAATAGAAGTCAGGAATAAGTAGACAAACCAGACAATACAAGCAGCTGACTCAAGGAAAACGATACCAGATTGAAGCTCTTCTGAAAAAATGGCATTTTCAAAATGAAATGAGAGCACTATCAACTCTTCTGAACCTTTACCAAAAAAGAAACTAAATCTAAGCTATTTTGTCATATCTTTTATATTTATAAATTATAAAAGATCATTGTTTTAATTAGGTTTTCGGTTATGCAAATAGGCCAAGCGATAACAGGGCAGAAAAGAACAGCAGGCACCGCTATAGACGTATTAAGGGATCATGCATACGGAGTTATGGGGAATAAAAAAATTAGAAACATCCCAAGTAAATGGGTTTTAGGCTTGAATGTACCATTAATTCCAAAAGAGTTTAATTTTCAATATTACATATCAAATAGACCTTTCATAGGAAAGAAAATTAGTGCTGCATCAGCAAGTTACTTATTATCCATGGCAAGAATTGGTAGCTGTAAAGAGCCTAAATGTACTTTTGAAAGACTGCCCGTTGCTTTCGATAGAAATATGAGCTCAAAGCCAATGTTTAATTCTGGCATTATTATCTGGGATGAGGGTGGGGAAATTAATATTTGGAAGAGAATTGGTGAAAGTTGGTGTGGCAAGGAAGTATCTAGTGATAAATACGAAGTAGATAGTTTAAAAGTTATCGATAACAAGAGCATTATTTCATGGTTAACTCATAACAGCATAGTCTTATGGTTGGAAAAAAATGGTTCTTGGAAGTCTGTACCTTTTGCTTTAAATCAAGAGGGGCCATTTGAGACTCAGTGTAATGTTGAGATTTTAGGTGATGACCACTTCTTATCTTGGGATGATGACTTTATTTTTATATGGACAAAAAAGGGTGATCAATGGGTACCTGAAAGAGTTGATATTTTTCCAGATACTGAAAGCTTTGATGATGAATCAGATGGGGAGTCTGAAATTAGTGACTCGTCGAGTGTAACTTCATATCAGGAGGAATCTTCAAATTATAGTATTGGTGGGCTTTGTAAAGTAGATAGCAGGATAGTGGCATACTGGGTGGAACGGCATTTAATGATACTGAAACAGGATGATGGAGGAGATTGGAAATCTAATAGACTGAGTGAGTTCAATAATTCAATAAATAAATTACTACTTCATCCGGAAGGCTATCTGGTTGTTTTGAGCAAAGATGATAACGGCAATTCTACAATCTCATCTGTAAACATTATTGAGCAAAGTGGAGAATTACAGGTAAGTGTCATTGCCAGAATATCCGGTCTATGGGATATGGACCTTCTTCCTGATGGTAGAGTGGTGACAGCAGATAAGAGAGGGGAGTTTACTGTGTGGTGGGAAGGGGACTCAAAAGAGACTTGGTTCTCAAAGAGAATTGGAGAGCTTGAGGAGTCTAAGCCTTGGTTCAAAATACAAAAAGATGGAAGTATATTATCCTGGACTGAAAAAGGCGGGATTAAACATTGGTTTGAGTGCTCAACAGATTGGATTATTAACTTTATTGGGCCTGCACTAGACTCAGAAAATATTGAAATTATCGATGATTACTACATTTCTGCTCGTGTGGAGTCTCCAGAGCATGGGAGAGAGGCCGACGATCTTGTTTTTTATCACTTACACCCATCGGGGGTGAAAAAATAATCGATGCGTAACTGAAAGGTACTATTGAAACGTACTTATGAGTACGCTTTTAACGTCAGAATATTGGAAGTATGAAGCTGGTTGATGATTTAATGATCAGTCAGAATATCAACCAGGTTTGATATCACATGAAATACAAATAAAGCCTTTAATTGTCTAGACATTACTAAACGGCAATGTATTAATATCTGCCTATCCTGTTTCTTTAAAGTGTTGAGGTCTTTCGATGAAAAACGCGTTGTCTGGAATGCTGGTTTCACTGGCACTCTCCTTAGCTGGCTGTGCTTCAACTCAGGAGTCACAGGAGGTTATGGCGGAAAACTCGGAAGTGGAATTAACCCGTCAGTTTACCGGTTCAGCCATGACTCCGGATCCAGTTATGCAGCAGGTTATGGAGTTGAGTAAAGCGGGTGTTCTGAAAAATGTTCGCATGACCCGTTCTATTCCTGCCCAGATCACAGCAACTGGCCCTGAGAATGTTCTGGCTTGCATCTCTTCCGAGGGCAGCCGCTGGCTGGAAGAACAGCAGGAATGTGAGTACATGGCAAAAGAAACCTGTACAGAGCTGGGTGGGGAGTTTGATCCCTGTGCATCAGCCTGTCGCAATGATCCTGAAGCCATGGTATGTGTATTGATGTGTGTGCAAGTTTGCAGTTTTGCTGAATAAGCATTTCCTCCCTTCGCAAAAGCTTCTTTGATGCTTTTGCGAAGCGTCTCCTTCCTTTTTTTCTCTCACTCTTCAGTGCTTTGATCCTACCTGCCTGCCTATATCTAATAGGTGTTTTTACGAGTTTGATTAAAAATTATCCAAAAAATATCCTATTCTTGGATTTTTCTTAAATTTCTGAATTTTATGGGTATTAATTGACGCTGTGTTTTGGTTTCCAGCTTTATGCCCGATAAATACCTATTATATTTTTAGTCGTATTACGTATGAAAACACTACAGCATTTATCCGGTTATAGTTTCAGCAGCTATCAGCTTGCATTGTTCAGGCAGTTAGGAGAATTCAAAGGGAAACAACTGGTTACCATTCGTCAGCAGCCGGAAGTTCTGGATACGCTTCGACAAGTGGCTGTGTTGGAGTCCGTGGAATACAGCAGTCGATTGGACGGTATTGTTGCTTCCAGAGAATTGGTTCGTAAGCTGGTTCACAAGGAATACCGCCCGACTGCCCCCGTTGAACGACAAGTGGCGGGCTATCGAGATGGGTTAGAGATTATGGTTGAGCCGGGTGAACATATGACGCTCTCAGTCAGCCTTATTCGTCAGCTCCATGCCATGTTGTATGCCCATGTTCCCCATGAGGGTGGTCGTTGGCGGGTTACCAATAAAGAAATTGTTGAGAGAGATACAAAAGGGCAGAAAATTGGTGTTTTATACCGAACCATGCCAGCTGTTGCCATTGCCGGAGCGATGGAAGAGTTAATTGCACTTTATCATGAAGGGCTTCAGCATCAGGTTGAGCCGCTTTTACTGATACCCGCAGTGGTGTTGGATTTTCTCTGTATTCATCCTTTCAGTGATGGCAATGCCCGAATTGCCTGGCTGATCATGGCAATGATGCTGGCGCTCAATGGTTATCAGGTGGCACAGCTGATCAGTCTGGAGCGGGTACTGACCAGGCATGAACAGGCTTATAAGAGAGCGTTACAGCTAAGTGTCAAAGGCTGGCATGAGGGACAGCACAACCCGATGCCCTGGATTGATTTTTTTCTGAATACGTTGATTCGTGCTTACGATGAGTTGGAAGATAAGATACATGCTCTGCAATGGCAGGGAAGCCGGGCGCCAAAATCCCAGCTGGTAAGGATGGCGATTGAACAGACCAGCCGTGCCTTTTCTATTGCTGATATCTGTTTGCAGATACCCACAGTTAGTCGGGAGCTGGTAAAAAAAGTCGTACAGCAAATGCGGGCTGAAGGATTGCTGGAGCCGGTGGGGAGAGGGCGTGGAGCGCAATGGCAGAAGTGCAATCGGTTAACGATCGCTTGAGCTGTGCCAATATTTCAGTGATATCAAAAGCAACGGATATATGCGTGTATACCTGATCATAAGGTTTATATAGGATTGCCTGCTTTTTTATAATAGCTAAGGCTCTTCCTATAGAAGTGATCACCCTATATTCCGAGCAGCAGGCGCTTCACTGCAATATACAAGAAGTTCTCAGTGGAGAACTGGTACCCAGCTTTGAAGTGGCAGGGCGAACTGAAATCGTTCTTAAGCATATTATGGCCAGAGGCCTTGGCCCGGTGATTAAGCCGGATCATTTTATGATCGAGTCGGCTGCTCGTGTTCATACCAGGGAGTATGTGGATTTTCTGCAGGTCGCCTGGCAGCTGTGGCAGGAAACGTTTCCTGAAAGTACCACGCAAGCCATGCCTTACTGCCTTCCTGTCAGAAGGTTCCGATCAATCTGCCCGGATCATATCGAAGGAAAGCTGGGTTATTACTCGTCAGATCTGACGGCTGCCATCGTAGAAGGCAGCTGGCAGGCGATCTGGGCCTCCGTTGAGTGTGCTCTTACTGGCCAGCAACTGATTCAAAATGGTGAACGCTCTGTATTCAGTCTTTGTCGGCCACCTGGTCACCATGCCAGTCAGGACCAGATGGGTGGCTATTGCTATCTGAATAATGCCGCTATTGCTGCTCAGGCCTATCTGGACAACGGCAGTCAGCGAGTTGCCATTCTTGATGTGGATTACCATCACGGCAATGGTACTCAGTCGATTTTCTACGATCGTGCTGATGTTCTCTTTACTTCTGTCCATGCCGACCCATCCTGGGACTACCCCTATTTTCTGGGCTATTCGGAAGAGACTGGGGAAGGTGATGGTAAAGGTTTCAACCTTAACCTGCCTCTGGCTCTGAACAGTCACTGGTCTGACTATGAACCAGCTCTGCAGAAAGCACTGGTTAAGATTGCTGCGTATAAGCCTGATGTTCTGCTGGTATCTCTGGGCCTTGATAGTTACGAGCAGGACCCTATCTCGCTCTTCAAACTGAAGTCTGATAATTACACAACGATGGGCAGCCTGATTGCGGAGCTGGGTTTACCTACTCAATTTATTTTTGAGGGTGGGTACGCTGTTGATGCTCTGGGCACGAACACTGCCAATGTGCTTGAAGGCTTTCAACAATACAGAGCCTGAAAGGGCTTTAAATAATGGCTGCTGAATTCAGTGGCCTTTTTTATGGGGCAGTCAAAGGACTGTATCACTCTTAACTTTCAACAGGAGTAATGATTGTTGAAAGCATTGATTTCCGGGTTGTTGTCTGTAGCGGTTTCCATCTCTGCCATCTCCATTGGTCGTGCAGAAGAGAAGCCACAACTGAATGTTTATAACTGGTCTCACTATATTGCCGAAAATACGGTATCTGACTTTGAGAAATCTAGCGGTATAAACGTCACCTATAGTTTGTACGATAGCAACGAGATGCTGGAAGGGAAACTGCTAGCAGGACGTTCAGGCTTTGATGTGGTGGTTCCCTCCAGTTACTTTGTGCCGAATCAGATTAAAGCCGGAGTTTACGAGGAGCTGGATAAGAGTCGTATCCGCAACTGGCAGAATCTGGATCCTATTCTGATGGAAAAACTGGAAGCCTTCGATCCGGGTAACCGTTATACCATTCCCTACATGTGGGGGACTTCGGGTATCGGTTATAACGTTGAGAAAGTGAAAGCGGTTCTGGGTGACGATGCTCCTCTGGATAGCTGGGACCTGATTCTTAATCCTGAGAATGCAGAAAAGCTGTCCTCTTGCGGCATTGCCATTCTTGACGATCCCATGGATGTTCTGGCTTCTATTATGGTTTATCAGGGCAAAGACCCAAATAGCAAGAACCCAAAAGATTGGCAGGCTGCCGGTGATCACCTGGCCAAAATTGTTCCCCACATTCGCTATTTCAGTTCTTCCCAGTTTGTGGATGGTCTGGCCAGTGGTGAAATCTGTGCTGCGATTGCTTACTCCGGCGGTACTCTGCAGGCCTCCGAGCTGGGTAAAAAAGATGGGATTGATATTCGTTATTACATTCCCAAAGAAGGTGCGACCGTATGGTACGACGTTCTTGCCATGCCAAAAGACGCCATGAACAAGGAGAGTGCTTACCAGTTCCTGAATTATATTCTGGAGCCATCGGTAACTGCGGACATCAGTAACTACGTTGCTTATGCCAATGCTAACCGGAAGGCGACGCCTTTGGTGGATGAAGTGATGCGCAATAATGATGGTATCTATCCATCAGAAGCGCGGCTGAACTCTCTATTTGTGGTGAAGTCTCCGGACAAGAAGATTGTCCGAACGGTAACCCGTGCCTGGAATAGAGCGAAAACGGCAAGTAAAAGCTGAGAAAAGTAGATAATCAAAAAGGCCCTCAATTGAGGGCCTTTTTCTTAAATTGAAGGAATCAAAGCATCCGACGAAGCACATCATGCTCAGGCTTATCAAAAAAGCGATGCTTAATAGCTCCCAGAGTATGCAATACCACGATGCCCAGTAGAACGTAGGGGATGATTACGTGCATATCATGGAGTCGACCTGCCAGCTCTGGGTTCTTTTCCAGGAAGCTGGGCATGACCAGATTAAACAGTGGCACATCACGACCGCCAGCGTCAGACATCATGTATCCACTCACTGGTACCAGGAACATAAAGAGATAAAGGAGCCAGTGCACCAGAGTTCCAAGTTTTCTCTGATAAGCGGGCATACTGTCAGGTAGCTTTGGAACCTTGCTGGCCCAGCGAATCACCAGACGGGCAAATAACAGGAAGATGATCAAAACACCGAAAGATTTGTGCCAGTGGTAAATATCGTATTTATAGCTAACGCTGTCATCCAGCCCGACCATGTACCAGCCTGCACCTATAATCCCAAGGATAAGAAGGCCAACAATCCAGTGCATCAGTCGCATGAGTACAGGGTATTTATCAGAGTTGCTCATCGGTTCGACCTGTTTTTTTTAGGTAATACGGTATCGTAATTTATTATAGTGTTTTTGTACTACAGCTATTCATTCCGAGGTTGTATCAAAGCGTATCAGCAGCCAGATTATCAGTCATTTGTGCCAATACCGAGATCCCCAGGGCGTCCCAGCCAGAAGGCACCGACCTCCTTCAGGTTGTAATTCACTATCCGCTTTTTTACAAAAGGCATCTCTGCAAGAACAGCATCGGCAGTTTCGGGTGTTGTCGCACGGACAAAAAATGCCACTGTACCTACTCTATGGCCAGTCTGGTCGGTTGGTTTTGGATCAATGTAGACATTTTCAATCTTGCCAGCTTTCCATAGTTTGAGCAGACTGCCTGCCTGCTCTGAAAGAAGCGCATCAAAAGCTTTGCGGTCCGTAATTGATTTGGTATCCCAAGTTACCAGATAGAAATTGTTGTAGTTAATGGCTTTGGGAGTATTTTTGGTGAGGTCTGAGTGTTGAGCAGCCGCTACCTGCTGTATCGATGAACAGACAAGAAGCAGAAACATGAGAAGACATGGAGTTAGTTGTCGAAGGTAATTTCTGGATAGCCCCATTTTATGAATAACCGGGTACATTGGTGAGTTCTCTCTAATGCTTGGAAAGTTGGCATTGCTGATGCCTTGCTGTTTTTAATTCATTTTCCAGCTCAGTCTCAGAAACAGATGTAAACAGCATAACCTGCCCTTCTGTATCCACCAGTTTCAGTTTTTTATCCTCCCTACTCAGAGTGAATACATTGCTGTGATCTGCCTGATTTTTCAGTTCCCATATCCCTTTTTTCTGCCGGATACTCCCTTCTGCACGATAAAGCTGACAGTTACTGTCAAACAACAGCAGAGAAAAAGTTTTCGGTCGACTCAGCTTCAAGCCACCATAGGGCGTTTCGGAATCTTTATTTTCAAGTACCCAGTATCCGGTAGGTTGTGCGGCCAGGGCTGCTGTAACAGCACCGGACAGCAAAATGCTGGAAAGAAGGAGGGAGGCTCTGCGGCAGGTAATTAACATAAAACCATACTTCCATTTGATTGAACGGATGGAAGTATAGGCTTTGGAATCTAAGACGTGAGTTTTATGCCCTTTATGATGGGAGTTGCAGAAGAGCTGCAACTCCAATGATTCCGGGAGTTAACCTGATTTATGGGCAATCTTATTAAGTGCTGTCGGGTACTTTGCGTCAATCTCCTCGTTTGAACCAACGCTCAGGCCCAAGTCTCTCACGAGACCATCCTTCAAACCATAAACCCAGCTATTTACCGTCAGTTTCTGGCCACGATCCCAAGCATCCTGAACAATGGTGGTTTGACATACGTTCAGCACCTGTTCCAGAACGTTAAGCTCACACATCCTCTGAAACTGCTCATCATCAGTGCCTGCATTTTCAAGTAGCCCAGAGTGTTTCTTTTTAACGTCCTGAACGTGCCTCAACCAGTTGTCGATAAGCCCGAGCTTGGAGTTGTTCATGGCTTCGCGGACGCCACCACAGCCGTAGTGGCCGGTAACAATAATGTGCTCAACCTTGAGATAGTCAACCGCATATTGAAGGACTGACAGGCAGTTCAGGTCTGTATGCACAACCACGTTGGCAACATTGCGGTGTACAAACAACTCACCTGGTAAAAGGCCGACGATTTCATTAGCTGGTACCCGGCTATCGGCACATCCTATCCATAGATACTTTGGCGCTTGCTGCTCAGACAGCTTTTCAAAAAATCCGGGATTTTCTTCACGAATGGACTTGGACCACTGGTTATTATTTTCAAGCAGATTTTCCAGATTAGACATAGTTTCCAGATCCATATTCCTGTTCCATGACTGGAGAACGTTATAGCAACTCCGCCCTGGCAAGACCAGCACTCTAATGTAAGAGGTTTGTAACCGGGAAATGAGTCAGATGATGATTTGGTAGCGTGCCAGATTGGTGCAGACCCTGTGACCTGCCTGATGTAGCTGCACCCTCATTGCTATCTCTGATTGCTTTTTACTCTCTGAAAACAGGTAAGGTATTTGTCAGTCAGAATAAGCTAATGATTTTAAATTCAGTTGGTTATCAGGTTTTCTGTTATCTGGCACGCTTTCTGCTGACTCCCTGGCAGTACATCTCTGTGCGTTGGCTGATACCGGAAAAGAGTGATGCCTGATTACGGTTACTCCAGCTCAACGTAGAGAGGCCGGTTATATGGGGGAGGGGAATAATGACGTGGTTTAAGCCTTTTAAGAAGGCATCGGTTCAGCAGGTTTCCAGGTTAAGCAAGGTTGCTGCCATCAGTGCCGTCATGGGGTTGAGTGCTTTTACCGGGCAAGCCATTGCCAAGGCAGACTTTGAACTTGGCTATCCGGAAAAAGAAGAGCTGACTATTGGCTTTATCAAGCTGACAGATATGGCGCCCATTGCCATTGCTTATGAGAAGGGCTTTTTTGAAGATGAAGGGCTCTACGTCACGATTGAAGCTCAGGCAAACTGGAAAGTGCTGCTTGATGGTGTGATTGACGGGCGTCTTGATGGTGCCCATATGCTGGCTGGACAGCCTCTGGCTGCAACCATGGGCTTTGGTACCAAGGCCAATATCATTACGCCATTCTCCATGGATCTAAACGGTAACGGGATTACGGTTTCCAATGAAATCTGGGATCAGATGAAGCCCAATATTCCCAAGATGGCCGATGGTCGACCTCAGCACCCGATTAAAGCGGATGCCTTGAAACCGGTGGTTGAAAAATACCAGTCTGAAGGTAAGCCGTTTAATATGGGTATGGTTTTTCCAGTCTCTACCCACAATTATGAACTTCGCTACTGGCTGGCAGCCGGAGGTATTCACCCCGGATTCTATGCACCTCATAAAGGGGATACGTCTGGGCAGATAGATGCCGATGCTCTTTTATCCGTCACTCCACCACCGCAGATGCCATCCACCATGGAAGCTGGCACCATCTATGGCTACTGCGTGGGCGAACCCTGGAACCAGCAGGCGGTCTTCAAGAACATTGGCGTGCCTGTGGTGACTGATTATGAAAAATTGGAAACAATATAATAGTACTATTTAGAACCCCAACCCCTAAAATAGTTCCGCCTAAATATAGCCCCTCTCCCGCCCTCTAGCCGCCTAGCGCCCCGCTAGTATAGCCCCGCTATAGAACGCCCCGTGAGCGCCCCTGAATTAGCCCCTTATACGGGTGAGCAAGAAAAAATAGACGGGAAGGCTTGTGTGAATAGTAAGCAGTGGGGAGTCATAACTGACCAATAAGTAGAAAGCAGGGGTTCACTCCTACCCGGAGTTTTTATATCCTGCACCTCCGTACATTAACCATAATAGCACCCGCACTTTTACAATCTGCAACCTTCTGAGCTATCTGGTCTCATGCTCCCGGCCTCAATTAGAGGTAACGTTAAAATCCAAGGGCGGTAGTGTGGTTTTTGACTTTTTGTATCTGACGGAAGCTGTGGTTGGCACGCTGCAAAAAGGAAGACCTGCAACCAGTTTTAGCAGAGTGCCACGGTGCAAGTATTCTCACCATTTTTCAGACAGCTTGGTCAAAACCAGTTCACGTATGCAGTTTTTATGCTTCTTCGAGAGGCTCACCACGGCGGGACTAAGAGTGATGGCGATTCACTGTCTGTTTAAGCGAATGGTATACAAAATCGCAAATGCGAACCTGTTGATAAATACCAACATCGTGCCAAGAGACTGCAATTATCTGTTTCTAATGGATGTTTTAGATACAGGACAGAAAAATAGATAGTGTGTTATGCGAACTCGGTTCGTTTAAACCAATGTTAGGCTTTCAAACATAGAGTGAAGTAAATTTGATGAATAAAACAGTTAAATTGATTTTCGGTGTTCTTATTACGGTGTTTCTTGGAGCTATTGGCAGTGGTGTTTGGGAGTATATTCTTAATCCATTTCTATCACATGGTTCAAAGCTAGTATTAGAATTATCGACTTTAGGTGTTGAGTCATTTAAAGATGGAATGTATCAGGAAGTCGCCAAAGGTTTTCATGAAAAGTCAAGCGTTTCATTGTTGTCAAGGTTTTATGAATTATTTTCATATTGTTTATTAATTTTAGCCTTATATGTTGTTTCTTCAGGGAAAAAGAGTGTTGAAAAAAAATGGAATCTGATTGAAAGAATTAGAAGCATGGATAACCCTGAAAATAAAGAAGATTTAGATGCTGAAACTTTAGAAAATAGAGCAATGCAGATAAATGCCGAGAAAGTTCTTAAACAGGCATATTTTCTATTATGTTTTTCCGTTTTTTTACTAATCATGCAGTATGTTATGTCAATCAGTGAATCTTACATAAATAATGCAATTACACATTATTATCAGTCAAAAAGAATCATTCTTCCGTATATAAGTGAATTTGAATCTGCCACCCTGGATTCTAAGTTCTCATCAATTAATTCATCAAAGGATTATAAAAGTGTTATTGGCGAAATCGAAAATATTGCTGAGCGTGAGGAAATAAGCTTGCCAAGATTTGAATTATGGTGATCGAGAAAGCCTAACAAAAAATTCCAGGGGACGCCTACGGCGCCCCAGAATTAGGCGTTAGCTGCATGTATCGAAGCCGGTAAAAACCCTAATACACAAAGCAGTTAGATTGTTGTACAAAAATATCCCAAACATTATGTAAAAATAGCCTTCTACCAAAGGAGAAAAGGAATGGCTAAAATAAAAGCATTGGTTAGCTTTGATTATGACCATGACAGAGGCATCAAAGAACTGCTTGTAGGGCAGTCAAGAAAGCCTGACACCCCATTTGAAATTGCTGACTGGTCTGTGAAGGAGCATCTTACAGGGGACTGGAAGGAAAAAGTTCGTACTCGTATTCGTAGAACTGATCTGGTAATTGTCCTTTGTGGGCAATACAACCCGACAGGTGTCAATGCAGAGATAAAAATTGCACAAGAAGAAAGAAAACCTTACTTTTTACTTAAAGGTTATTCGGATAAAACATGCCAAAAGCCTTCTGCTGCAAAAAATACAGATAAAATATATACATGGACTTGGGATAATCTTAAAAAGCTAATCGGTGGTGCCCGTTAAATGTCATCAACCTCAGCATTACGAGATAGTTTGTGCAATAAACAGGTAGAACCAAATTCTTCACAGCTTGAAATCTACAAACTTTCAGTTGAGATGGCTGATAGAATTAGTGCAAGAAGGTTAACGGCAAACTCTTTCTTTTTAACGATAAACACAGGAATTATCGCATTTGCTGGATACCTTAGCCTTTCCGCAGAAAAACAATTGGCTGTAGGTCAATATTGGATCGTGGCTTTAGCTGGTGTCATCCTTTGCTATATGTGGTATAGGTTGATCCGGTCTTATGCCGGTTTAAACAAAGCAAAATTTGATGTTATCCATGAAATGGAGAAAGACTTACCATATAAAATCTTTGATGCTGAGTGGGTTGCTGTTGGAGAAGGAAAAGATCCAAAAAAGTATTTACCATTTACCAGAATTGAAATGACCGTTCCTTGGGTATTTCTTATGATTCATGCAATAGTCTTTTTTAAAGCTATACCCTGGAAAAATCTCATTAACACAGTATGTGGCAGCTAACAATAATTTCCAGGGGGTTGTCTAAGCGTACCCGATTAAGCCGTGTGTGCCGAGCATGGCACTTAACTAGAGAGGTGAAAGTCCTCTTACGAAGGTGAGTAACTTACCTCAGTAGCTGTTCTGGACCTGCCAGAACTGGCGGCAAGATGAACACAAAGTAATTTGAACCGCCGTGTTACGTGATCCGTATGGCTGGTGTTGTGGGAGGAGCGGAGTCGTGAGGCTTCGCCCTATCCCGATTATTCCCTTAACGTAGTTATATATAATGAAATAATAAAGTACTGGAGAGTTAATATGGAAGATGATTTTTACAACGATGAATATTACGAAGAACAAGATGAATACAGTAAAGGGTATCAAGCAGCAAGAGATGATGAACCTTACAGTTCATTCGAAGATTTAGAGTGGCGAAGAGGCTGGCAAGATGCAACAGACGATTTACGAGAACGAGCTGAAGTTGAGAAAATAAGAGAGATATACGATAAAAAGTAACTGCCAGCATCATAGTTTTTTGTGTAAATCAGGATGATTACTTTGATAGAAATATTTACAGGCTCATTAAATGCGACGAAAAATAAGAACAACGAACCAAGAGTCAGATCAAAAACAAGCAGATACAGCAGCACTGTTTAATGATTTTAATAAAGAGTTTAGAGGAAGAATTGACAGCTTAATAAAATCAGTTTTTATTATCTGCGGTGGAATTCTTTCCATAACAATTGGAGCCTTCTTGGCGAAAGATTCCCCACAATTGTCTATAGCATCAATAGGGTCAATTCAAACCTCATGGATTGCATTATCAGCTAGCATTATTGGCTCACTTTTGACGATGTTTCTTCTTATTATTGCTCAAGCTCAAACGTCGGAGCAGATGAAAAAACGGATTGAGTCTAAAAACACAAGATTAACCGTACACAAAAATCCATTATGGCTTAGGGTTCTAATCTGGTCTGTAGGTATTATATCTTTTATATTATGTATCTTTGGGTTAGCTGTAATTGCATATGCAGCTGGACAACTAATTACCATAAAGCCCTAACAATGCGCTGGTGTTTGCCCCTTTTGGGCGGGACCTCCGCACTGCGTGCTCCGGCCCCACAACTTAGCGTTATGCTCAAAACCAAAGAAAGGAGTTCTAAATGAAATATCTTGTATTCGCATTATCTGTTTTTGCGCTCACTGGCTGTGCCAAATTTCCAAAATATCAAACCCCCTTCTCTGTTGAAGATCCTTCGATAAAGGGGGGAAAGCTCTATGCTAATGGCACTATGATTTCCTCAACAAAGAAGAGATATTGGCTGAGTTATAGATATGCTCTTGAGAAAGGCGGCTACACAGTTGCTAACGACCCAGGATTTCCGTACTTCAAAACAACAGGCTTTACTAAACCAATTGAAGATAAAGATGCAAATTATCAACTATGGAAAGAGGGGCAAGCATATGCAAGGTCTCTTTGCAGTGACTTCTTTAGGCGAATATCTCTTGCTAAAGCCCATCGTGATCATGCACAAAAACAAACGAATATTGCTGGAGGTTTAATTACGGCTGGCATGGGTTTGGCTAGTGCTTCTCCAGAAGCAGTTGGCGGTGCAGGTCTATTATTTAGTGGGGCTGAATCCAGCTTTGATGCCTACAACGCTTCATATCTTGTTTCTCCAGATTTAGGCTTAATGGAAGCCCTTGTTCGTGCAGTGCAAAACAAGAAAGATGAAATGGTAACTAAGGATTCGTTACCACATGTTTCAGATACAATCAGTCATCTAAATGAATATGTATACCCGTGTACATTTACAGGAATGCAGGCTCTGCTAGACGATTCTCTTGGCAAAAAAATAACCGAGTTTGGATATGAGCCTTTTAATCCATAAGCCTAACAAATTTAGGCAGTCGGACTGGTGTACCGCCAGCCGATGCTATAAGGCGTGTGTGTCATCACCGGTGTAAAACTCTTACCAAGTTTTTGCAACGCCGAAGGTGAGTAACTTACCTCAGTAGCTGTTCTCGGCTGCCAGAGCTGGCGGCAAGATTAACATAAAGTAATTTGACCCCCGTGACCCGTATGGCCGGAGGTGTGGGTGGAGCGGAGTCGTGAGGCTTCGTCCTATCCCGATTATATTCTTAATGAGATTTCAATGACAACATTCTATCAAAATTCAACTTTTCGAGGGAGCGAACCAACATGGGCTAATGCTTGTGTTGGAAATAATGGAAATCCCTCTTATATTTCATACGCTAATGGGTATTCTGAAGCTGCAAATCTATTGATAAGAGAAACTCTGAAGTCAAGGGGTGGGAAATATCTGGTTGATTATTTTATTTATCCAATATGCTTTAATATGAGGCACTCTGTTGAGTTGAGGTTAAAAAACACAGTTTTGCAACTGATTGAACTTTCAAAAATTAAATTAGCAAAACTTTCCTTTGATCTTGATACATCTCACGATATAGGAAAAATTTGGAACTTCATAAAACATGAATCTTTAAAACTTGATAAAAGATATTCTAGGTTCATTGATTTATTAGATGAATATATAACAGATATTTCAGAAATTGATGCCACAGGGCAAACTTTCAGATACCCATTTAGCAATAAAAGCAAAAAACACTTAGTCAAAACACCAGTAATAAGTATTGGTGTTTTATATCAGAGATTTTCAGAATTAGAAAAGCATCTTAAAGACTTAAACTTTTTCAACAACAGTATTCTAGAAGAATATTCTATGGGTACATTTACGAAAAATCTTTCTAGAGTAGAAATCCTAAAGGTAGCCAAGTTACTACCTCCAAGAGCAGCATGGCGTGATGCAAGCTTCGATGAGTGCAAAATTAAGATTAAAAAAGACTTTGATCTTAGTAACAATGAATTCACTAAAGCGGTTAACTTTATACAGACAACCCCAGAGTTTTCCAGCCATATTTCAATCACACCAAAATTAAAGCATCTTGATATAAAAGAGTTAGAGTTATTCTTTGAGTGCTGGTATAAAAAGCATCCAAAAGATACCAACAATATAGAGAAAGAAGAATTTGATTTTTCAACGCTAGAGTTTATTTTCTCAGATATAAAAAAAGAGCTTAAAATTGAAGCTGAGTGTTGGGAAATAGCTTCGGAAAAATTGAATGCAGAGCAAATTGGAGAACTAAAAGCACTATATTATTTTGGTTCATGTAAGGATTATTCTGAGAATTATAAAAGAATATTAGAATTTGAAGTTAAAGATTCAAAGTTGGCATGCAAACGAAGCAGAAATGACTATCGAGAAAATTTTATACATTTGCTAAACAAAACGAATGCTCTCCATGAAATTTTAATAAGTCTATATTTTTTGGCGTGTGATGGCATGGCTGAATTCATAATAGAAAAATATGACTTAGAAAATCATTTTGATTGGTTAGAATCTGCACGAAATAAAGAGTTATTCAGAAAGCATGATTTTCTTGAAGCCGACTATTGATAGTGCGGAGTATGAATATAACAAAAAGTTCCAGTTCGTTCCGGGGGTTCGCCCCTCCACCCGACGCCGCCTTCGGTGGCGCGGCTGAACTTGGCGTCAGAACCTCATAGACAACTGTAACCACCTACCAACCGCCCCGCCCAACTTACATACCACAAATAAAAATAGCCCCTAACAGAGGCCAGTCGGCCAGATCACCGGGGCGTGAAGTCTGATAAGGAGCGCTCCCGGCTCTGACTGCGGTTGTTATTATCCCCACTTTGCCGCTTGGGTCTGGAACATCTGTGCATAGAATTAAGCTACCGGAATTGGGAGCCCATTTCATCCCCTTCAGGGTTCAACTGTTTGAGCTCTTCCTCGGCCACCATCACTTTTACCATGACCGAGGGTATGATTTTATAGTTAATATGACCCCAGCTATTTCGGGGCACTTGTCCTAAGTGGATACGATCCATCTAACGAAGCTCCAACGTGTTCATTATCAAAGTCTGCAAGGCAGCAAGGCCTGAAGTTAGTGTCGTAAAACGCGAACAGGGTGTCAGAGTCAACGATCTGCAAAATTAGAAAGGGAGTGTTTTGATTAATCAGCGGTGAGTAATAGCGTTCACCAATTTTTATGGCTGTTGTTTCTTTTGGTTTTCCGTTGTTTGTGAGGCCGATCACGTATTCACTGCTCCCCATTCCAAACATTATCCTGTTATAGATATAATCAAAGTTTATTGACCAATGGCTCTCTGTTCCTAACTCTATTTCTTCAATGATAAAATGTGCCGGTAAAGGCTCTAACTCTACGACGTCGAACTCCTGACTCATCCTGACCTCTCGCTAGTAACATCAATTCCTTTGAGTACTACTGCAAAAAGTAAAGCAAACTTGTTTTAAGTAATCGTTACTGATAGCTTGGACTATAGTCAAGCAAAATTAATAAAAATAAAGTGACGAAAATCATGTATACCTGTCTTTCACCACACCAATTGATATTTTCCTGAAACCTGTTGTCAAAGGTGAA
>OODV01000090.1 GCA_900299555.1 uncultured Endozoicomonas sp. | reverse complement strand
CCATATTTTTCGTCCTGCAAGTGGAGAACGGCTTCTTTGAATTCATCATGAGATTCTTTAGGGATTATGGGTTTTCGTCCCCTTCCACCTTGATCCTTCATAGCTGGAAGGCCGCCATCTTTAAATCGATGCAGCCAGTCATGTACCGCATCATTGGTGACTTTAAGCAGTTTGGATGTCTCAGAAACAGAGTGTCCTTGTTGAATAAATGACAGCCCCAACAACCGGATGCATTCACGGTTATCATCTGCATGACGGGCAGCATGCTGAAAATCAACATCCTCAAAACCTTCGGGTAGCTGTGGTCGACGAGACATCTGTTCCAGATAAAACGCTTGATAATGATGTCTGAGCATAGCTGGCATCAGCTAAAGGATTTAGAAAAAGCGATTGGTATTACTTTCACTGAAAGGACTGTGGAAAAATCATCGGACACAGCTTCACACCGGCAGGTGCCAAGCTTTCAATTTAACGCGGATTTTACAGACAAAAACCATCCCGTTTCGTCACAGACTCAAAAGTGAATTTGATCCTGCTTCAACGTGTCTCAGTTTATTAAGTCCCTGAGGGGACTAAATAGTGAGTACAGACCTGAACCCATACCCTGATAACGGCTTTCTCGTAGGAGAAAGGCCGGTATCCGGTCATGATTCAGACCGGATACCGGTTGGATTGAAATACTATTTTCTGCTGGAAAATTCGTGGTTATTTACTCGAAAGTAAATAACCACTTACGGTGTAACCCAGCCAGGCTAGCTACCTGCGCGACTCTCGTCGCACTACATCATGCCGCCCATACCACCCATACCACCCATGCCGCCCATATCAGGCATAGCTGGAGCGTCGTCCTGAGGCTCATCAGCTACCATGGCAGCAGTAGTGATCATCAGGCCTGCAACAGAGGCAGCAGCCTGCAGCGCAGAACGGGTTACTTTGGCTGGATCCAGGATACCCATTTCGATCATATCGCCGTATTCACCGGTAGCTGCGTTGTAACCGAAGTTACCAGAACCAGCCTTAACCTTGTCAACAACGACAGACGCTTCGTCACCAGAGTTGGTAGCGATCTGACGGATTGGGCCTTCCAGAGCACGCAGGATCAGCTCAACACCGGCACGCTGTTCAGCGTTAATGGTTTCAACGTTGATGGCAGACAGGGCACGAACCAGGGCAACACCACCACCGGCGACCACACCTTCTTCAACCGCAGCACGTGTAGCGTGCAGGGCGTCTTCAACGCGGGCTTTTTTCTCTTTCATCTCAACTTCGGTAGCAGCACCTACCTTAACCACTGCAACACCGCCAGCCAGTTTGGCTACGCGCTCTTGCAGCTTCTCTTTGTCGTAGTCAGAAGAAGAGTTTTCGATCTCAGCACGGATCTGCTCAACACGGGCAGCGATGTCAGCCTGAACGCCAGCACCGTCAACGATGGTGGTATCTTCTTTGGTGATCTGTACGCGCTTCGCAGTGCCCAGATCGTCCAGGGTCGCTGTTTCCAGAGACAGGCCAACTTCTTCAGAGATTACAGTCGCGCCAGTCAGGATGGCAATATCCTGCAGCATGGCCTTACGACGGTCACCGAAGCCAGGAGCTTTAACCGCAGTTACCTTAACGATACCGCGCATGTTGTTCACAACCAGAGTCGCCAGGGCTTCGCCTTCAACGTCTTCAGCGATGATCATCAGTGGCTTGCCAGCTTTGGCAACGGCTTCCAGAACTGGCAGCAGTTCACGGATGTTGGAGATTTTCTTGTCAACCAGCAGGATGAAAGGTGCTTCCAGATCAGCAGACATTCTTTCCTGATTGTTGATGAAGTAAGGAGACAGGTAACCACGGTCGAACTGCATGCCTTCTACGACTTCCAGTTCGTTTTCCAGACCACTGCCTTCTTCAACAGTGATCACACCTTCTTTGCCTACTTTTTCCATGGCTTCAGCGATGATCTGGCCAACCAGCTCGTCGGAGTTGGCAGAAATAGTACCTACCTGAGCGATGGACTTGCTGTCAGTACAAGGTGTAGAAAGGGCTTTCAGCTGTTCAACAACTGCGATAACTGCTTTATCGATGCCACGCTTCAGGTCCATTGGGTTCATGCCAGCGGCAACGTACTTCAGACCTTCGTTCAGGATGGACTGAGCCAGAACAGTAGCAGTAGTTGTACCATCACCAGCCTGATCGTTAGCCTGGGAAGCCACTTCCTTAACCAGCTGGGCGCCCATGTTCTGGAACTTGTCTTTCAGTTCGATTTCCTTGGCTACGGAAACACCATCCTTAGTGATGGTAGGAGCGCCAAAGGACTTCTCCAGCAGAACGTTACGGCCCTTAGGACCCAGAGTAGCCTTTACAGCGTCAGCCAGGATGTTGACGCCCTTGAGCATTTCTTTGCGAGCTTCGTCGCCGAATTTAACTTGTTTAGCTGCCATGGTTGGTGACCCTATGCACTATTTGTGAAATCGGAAAGATGCTGTGAGATTGCTTAACAATCAGCCTTCCAGAACGGCGGAAATGTCACTTTCAGACAGAATGATCAGCTCTTCACCGTCAATCTTCACGGTGTTTGAGTCTGCATACTTGCCGAAGATAACCTTGTCACCAACGCTAACGCCAACAGGTCGTTTTTCACCATTGTCCAGGAACACGCCATCGCCGACTGCAACCACAACACCCTGGTTAGGCTTTTCAGTTGCAGAACCTGGCAGTACGATGCCACCAGCAGAGGTAGTTTCTTCTTCGACACGACGAACGACCACGCGATCACGCAACGGACGGATTTTCATCGATTCTTTCTCCAACAGTTTACTTATGCCCTGCAACCTTTTAGAGGCTGCTCGTTATCAACTTAATGGCAGCGAAATGATGAACTATCATTTCACTACTCACTATGGCCCGGTTTACCCGACCCCCTGGTATTCACCAGGAGTGAAATCTACTTTGGCGCAGGTCTTTCCAGTAGGTTCAAGCCCTTGCCGAAGTCTTATCAGATGTTCCACTTAGTATGGGTGGCCAGCGCTGTTTTCAAGAGGCAGATGGAAAAAAAACTGACTTTTCCCCATTAACTCCAAATACGTACTCCAGATAGACTGGCAAATTCTTAAAACGTTCAGAGACTTGAGACTTTCAAGCACTAGCGCTTACTGTTTTCATGGTCTTCCTTATCCTGTTCCCGGGTATAATCCCCATCAATGGTGTGGTGGATATGGGGCTGATCATTCTGCCATGTAGGCTCCCGGTGGTACTCAGCATCATATATATTGGTTTGCTGCACTTTAACACCTGTGGCCGTTAACCAGCGGCGAATCAAAAACCTGCGAACCGGAGGAATCAACAGGAATATCCCCAGAAAGTCAGTAATAAAGCCGGGAAACAGCATCAGTAAACCACCCAGGGCAATGGCCAGATTTTCCAGCATCTCCATAGCAGGGAGTTCACCGGCTGCCATTTTCTGACGGGCCCTTAATGTTGTTTTGAAGCCCTGACGGCGGATCACTTCTATACCAATAAATACCGACAGAATAACCAGGGCAACCGCATTCCAGGCTCCGATGATACTGCCTACTTTGATCAGCACCACCATTTCCAGAATGGGTAAAAGAATAAACAGAAGAAAGAGGACGCGCATAAGAGGCCCCGTTAATCATTGGAGCCTCCTATATAGAGGCGGTGTCGTTTTTTTTCAAGGGTTATCAGAGCTTGAATCAGGCCGCTTTGGCCATAGCAACCAGTTGCTGGCGAACTTCCATGGCACTGACAGCATTCTCTGGAAATGGAATACGGACCACTTTTCGGCCTAGCAGGATATGCATGCCTTCTGAGTCGACCCCGGCCATTTTTGGACTAACCCCTTCAGGAATAACGACTTTAGCAGCCAGACAATACTTCACCATGGCATCCACATGATCTTCATTCATATGATCAATCATGCCTTTGCCCGCTTCACCAAAGAATGGGTTCGCTTTGCAAAGCAACTCATTTTTCACCCAGAAAATTTTACCAAAACCACCGATAAAGCGAGCTTTCACAAGTTTGATGCGGTAGAAATCAAAGTTATGGGTGTTGCTGTAGTTTCTGGCCTGAGGGAAATAGTTGAAGTAATGCTCAGCAACCTCTTCAGGGTTTTCTATTTTTTCGGCGTCTCCCATCCAGGTCAGGCGCCCGGCTGTGTGCACGTCATCAGTATCTGTGTCACTGACAATAAGCGAAACTCTTGGATTTTCTTCGATATTTTTGGTGTGCTGGGCAATGGTACTGATTTGAATGATTGGGCAACCATTCGCGTCCAGGCAATAAGGCATGACAGAACCAAAGGGATAGCCCGGAACATCCTTGGAGTGCGTAGACAAAATGCCGTGGTATTCCCCCAGCAGCAGTTTTCTGGCCTCACATGCCGCTGCTTCCTTGGTATCCATCATAACTAAACTCCTGTGGGTGTTTATTCATTATCGTTTATAGACAGTGTAACTGTTGAAAGATCAGCCACTGATGATGCGTTGATCGCATTATATGGGAATGAGATTTATTATCAATAACCATTATGGATGTTGTCTTTTATTCAGTTTCGTTTCAGGATGATCACTGTACCGTCCACCACAGAAGTATAAGAACAATTATGAACATCAAAGATAAAAATATCCTGATCACAGGTGCTGCCAGAGGGCTTGGCCTGGCAATGGCCAGCTGGTTTGCAGAGCGTGGTGCCAACATTGGTCTTATTGACCTTGATACTCCTGAGCTTCATGAAGCAGCCGAACTCTGTCGTTCAAGAGGTGTTAATACTATAACACTGCCAGCCAATGTTGCTGAAGAGGTTCAGGTTGAAGCCGCGGTCCAAAAAGCCTCAGCAGAACTGGGCCCATTAAATGGTCTGGTCAATAATGCTGGAATTCTCAGGGATGGCCTGCTGATCAAAGCCAAAGATGGCAAAGTGACTGACAAACTCTCCTTCGACAAATGGCAGGCCGTCATAAATGTTAATCTGACTGGTGTATTCCTCTGCGGCCGTGAAGTTGCAGCCAGTATGATTGAAAGTGACTCACAGGGCGTTATCGTCAATATTGCCAGCATTGCCCGTGAAGGGAACTTTGGACAAAGCAACTACTCTGCCGCCAAAGCCGGTGTCTCGGCCATGACAGTGACCTGGTCTAAAGAGCTGGCGAAATACGGCATCCGTTGTGCAGCTATTGCTCCGGGTGTTATTGAAACGGAAATGACCGGCGGCATGAAGCCAGAGGCCAAAGCCAGATTAACCGCCGGTATTCCGGTTGGACGCATGGGAACACCGGAAGAGATTGCTCAGACCGTTGGTTTTATTTTTGAAAATGATTATTACAATGGGCGAGTTTTAGAGCTGGATGGTGGTTTGAAGCTCTAAAAAATGGTGATGTGTCAGAGCTGTTGATCTGATACATTCCTGTCTTTTTGAGTCATCTATGGCTGTAGTTCAAGTTGCCTGTATCCATTGTCAACAAACGTTCAATGTTGTTAAGAACGGGAAAGCTGAGACGGGTCACCAGCGGTATCGATGCAAGGACTGTAATAAGAGCTTCCAACTTGAGTATCGCTATAACGGCAATCTGCCTGGTACTCATGAGCAGATCATAAAGATGACCGTGAATGGCTCCGGGGTCAGAGATATCGGACGTGTCCTTGAGATCAGTCCAACGACTGTACTGGCTCGCTTAAAAAACTCGACCCGCCAACAGTAACACAACTCCCCTTCGAAAATGCCCAGGTGCC
>OODV01000093.1 GCA_900299555.1 uncultured Endozoicomonas sp. | reverse complement strand
GTGTCGCATCCGTTCGGCGACCAAATGCATGGGCAATTATCCGCTTGAAGCGTGGTTCCCAGGCATACCAGAGCCAGCGTTGATTTTTCTTACTGCCCACGAATGACCACTGTTCATCCATCTCGCAGATCAACTTAACCTTCGCATTCTCGAATGGAAACTCTGTTACTGCTGGCGGCGATAGTCTTTTAAGTGGGCGATGACAGTGGTTCGGCTAATATTGAGGTATCGCTCAATGTCTCTGACACCAGAGCCATTATGGGTTAGCCGAACAATCCTTTCATGTATACCTGGTTGGTTAGCGTTGTAGAGATAATCCAGCTGAAAGGTCTTGTTGCAACTTCGGCACAGGAACCTTTGGAGCCCTGATCTGGCCTTTCCATTTCTGACAATATCATCAGGTTTACGACAGTGAATACAGACAACTTCAATAAAAGCCATGGCAGTACAGAGCAAAAGACTGGCATAGTAGCAGACTTCAGTTTAATTAATAGTCATCAACTCTTCTGAACCTTCACCGAAAAAACTATAGTTTGGTAAACTCAGAATCATTTTCACTAACAACATTGACATCATCAGGTTCATACGCCGGATTATCAAAGCCTTCAGGAGGTATATCTATAGTTGGATAAACGACCTTTTTTACTAAATCCAAACTTACTTCTTCACTTGGCTCCCAAGGGTTATGCCAACACTTACCCCGACAATAATCAAGAAATTTTTGATAGTTACAAAAATAAGTTTCTTGATAGCAAACCATCTCAAATGGTTCATCAAATGAGATGGAGCACTCTTTTGCATTCTCAAAATCACTATCCGACTTCAGCACATACTCTTGAAGATTTGCATATGGTTTTACCTTAGACTCAAACTCAGCTGCACGACGTAACTCCTCTTGTTTCTTTAACTCCACCTCTCCAGGCCCAAAAATATTTCCAACATTAATGTCATCAACAGATGAAATTGTTGAAATACGACAAATTGCGATGTTCCATATTTCTTGAAGCTCATCACCTGAAGGCTGATTCAATGAAGCTACATGCTGCTGAACTACGTTAAAAAGTTTTTCAGCTCTAGCAGCTTCTTCTTCCAGATTTCGATTTTCAACACGCAGAGACCTGCGCCCCTCAACTATAAGTTCTGACCTTTCAGATTCTGGTAAATAACGGTTACAACAAATAATTTGCCGTACTGAACGAAAGAAGCTTGAACAGCATGTTTCATCACTGACATGATCAGGAGCTACAGAAAGGCCAGTTCCACTTACAGGCGAAGAGACAGAAGGGGAAGCAGCCTGAACATCTGACACAGAGATTACTCCTCCTAGAACGGTTTCACCTTTATTTAATTAGACAACCTATTCAACTGATTTATCCTTCTCCTTATAAATAAAAAAAACCGTGCCCACGATTAACGTAGACACGGCTGCAAAGACAATCAATTGTTACTCTTAAACAGAGTATTGATTAGGAATCAGGCCAGTGCCATTTCACCGACTTCTGGAGCCTGACCACTTTTCATCAGTTCATTCATCTCTGTTTTGATCTGGTCAGAGCGTGGGCCAAAGATAGCCTGCATATTCTGGCCTACCACCAGTACCGCCGTTGCACCCAGAGCCTTGATGGCTTCAACGTCCACATTCTGAGGCTTGTCGACGGTTACACGCAGGCGAGTGATACAGGCATCAATACTCTTGATATTGCTCTGGCCACCAAAAGCAACGAACAGTTTTCTTGCCAGCTCACTGCCAATTTCCGCGGTATTCGCAGCTTCCGCTTCCTGCTCACGACCCGGTGTACGCAGGTTGAACATTTTGATCGCAAAAGTGAATACGGTGTAATAGAGCGCCGCATAAGCCAGACCCCACACCAGAACCATTGCTGGCTTGGTACCGATGCTAAAGGACAGCGCATAGTCAATCAGACCGTGGGAGAACGAACCGCCCATCTTGATTTCGAAGAAATTGGTGATCACGAATGCAATACCTGCCAGCAGTGCGTGAATTCCGTAAAGAATTGGCGCAACAAACAGGAAAGAGAACTCGATGGGCTCGGTAATACCGGTCAGAAAAGAAGTCAACGCCGCCGACATCATAATGCCGCCCACCACTTTCTGGTTTTCGGTTTTCGCACTGCGCCACATGGCAATCGCCGCAGCTGGCAGGCCAAACATTTTGAACAGGAAGCCCCCCGCCAGAAAGCCTGCAGTCGGGTCACCGGCAAAGAAGCGTGGAATATCACCGTTCACCACAACGCCAGAGGCCGTAACAAACTCCCCCATCTGAGACTGGAAAGGTACGTTCCAGATATGGTGCAGACCAAAAGGAATCAGCAAACGCTCAACAAAACCGTAGACAAAGCCCATGGTTGTTGGATTACCTTCAACCGCGTAATTACCAAAAGCATCAATGGCATTCCCGATTGGTGGCCAGATAAAGCTGAGCGCCACCCCCATGACGATGGCGGCGAAAGCTGTAATGATTGGCACAAAGCGCTTGCCGGCAAAAAAGCCCAGATACTCAGGTAACTGAATTTTATAGAAGCGGTTGAACATCACCGATGCGAGAATACCCACCAAGATGCCACCAAACACGCCAGTATCAATAGAAGCGATACCCATGATGGTTTTGGTTTCGATACCCAGCGTACTGGCCATAACCCCCATGGTCGCCAGCAGAACCACATAGCCTACAATCGCCGCCAGAGACGAAACGCCATCGTTATCGGTCAGGCTAAGTACAACACCGATCGCAAACAGCAGAGGCAGGTTACCAAAAACGGCACCACCCGCCTGAGCCATGATATGATTCAGCAGTTCAGGAATGATTGAAAAGTTTGCGCTACCTACCCCCAGCAGGATGCCGGCAGCGGGCAGAATTGCCACGGGCAGCATCAGCGAGCGCCCGATTTTCTGTAGAAGGGAGAATGCTTTTTGCACCTGTTAACCTCAAGTAACCGTTCTTATAAAAAAGGGTATATAAACGTTGCCAAGTCAGTTTTTGTACTCTTACCGGTACTAACTGCTCATGATGTTGTGAAAAGAAGGTTCTATAAATTTTGGTGCGCGATTCTTATACAATTGTGTGTTTTATGAACTGACCTAGATCAAAAAATGACAGTTTTTCTGTTATTTTAAGACATTATTTTATTATTCTTTTATAAAAAGTTGAGCACATTCGAACACCATGCCAACACCAGTTAAAACAGTCAGAAAAAAAGTAGTCCGTCAGTCCAGAGAGGCCAGGGTACGGGATATTCTTCACGCTGCCCGGGAAGTCTTTGAGGCCAGGGGCTATGAAAAAGCGACAGTGGCTGAGATTGCCAGCAGGGTAGGCATCGTTGAGGGTACGGTATTCAGCTATTTCCCCTCCAAACGGGTTTTAGTCCTGAAAGTGATGGAACACTTTTACCATCAAATAACACAGCTGATTGAAGAAGGCATTCAGGGCGTTAATGGCACCCGAGAGCGCTTTTACTTCGTCATCTGGAATCATCTCAACATTATGACGCAAAACCGTGCACTTTGCGGAGTGATACTGAATGAGTCCAGAGGAGTTGATCACGAGCTATCTCAACAGGTGAGGGCACTGAACAGACGCTACACCGAAGTCGTTACCAATATAACAAAAGAAGGAATTGCCCTGGGCGAACTCAGGCAGGATGTGAGCATTACTCTGGTTCGTAATACTCTGTTTGGTACACTTGAACATTACCTGTGGGGTATATACCTAGACTCACAAGATAGTGAGACACCTCAGCTCGATATCCACCAAATATCACAGCAGATTACCCAGCTTATTTTTGACGGTATTTCAAATACCAATCCGAGACTGAAAGACAACGCTGTCAAAAACGAAGTGAGTGAATTAATTCAGAAACTAAATACGCTCTTATAACAGATACTATTAATGGAGTATTAAACACAATGGATAAAATTAATGACACGATGAATTGATGTGCTCGCCAGACTTACCTTCAACAGAGTCTGAAACACTCTGAATAAACTGGCAAAGATGATCCATACGGGCAACAAAGGTATCGAGGTGCTTCTGAGTTCTTTCTGTACATTCAAGGTGCCGCTCCATATGAGCCTGCTGTTTACAGAATAGCTCAACAATATCTCGAAACTGGCTAAGCACATGAGATTGAAAAGCCTCAAACTCTTCTTTCTTTATGTATTCCTGCATTGCTTTTCTCGCTTTCCCAATCCAAACAGCCTACAGCTGAAACTTTGCAGATGAAGGCAGCGCTCATTGATCCGGAAAAAGAAGGATAAACGCAGCGCTGGTTTCATTTAAGTACTCTTCTATTAGAGTAAAAATAGACCCAGATTGGCTCTTGGCAAGCAAGTCATAAGCGTAACATCTTCCTTTTTCAGCGGTTAGATCAGCATTACAAAAGAATAAATGACCAGACAGTTTTTCATCTAGGACGGTTTAAAATAATCTGGCTTTTTATAAGGCCACAATTCCCCCCATAAACGACCTCCGCCATCTAAAGTCATCACCTCCCCCGTCATAAATTGCGAAGCATCACCACCAAGATAGGCACAAGCCTGCGCAATATCCCAGGCAGAACCAAAACGTTGCATTGGATTTGAGCGAGGAAATTCGTTTACAGCTTCCTGTGGATAAACTTTCATTCCTTCACTGGCAATAATACCCGGAGCAATACAGTTAATACGAATACCATATTGAGCCCACTCTACCGCTACCGTTTTCGAAGCGTAAATGACACCGGCACGAGCTGCACAGGTATGGGCAATATCAGGCATTCCCCGATCAATCACAGTAACAATATTGATAATATTTCCTGGCTCTTTTGCATCTCGCCAGCGCTGGGCAGCAGCCTGCATCATAAACCAGGTACCGTTCAGATTATTATCAATAACAGCCCGCCAGCCATTGGGGGAGAAATCAATGGCTGGCTGGGGGAACTGACCACCCGCATTGTTAATCAAAACATCCAACCCCCCCAGTTCATCCATGATTTCATCAAAGAAAGTCTGGACCTTTTCGGAGTCTCGTATATCTAATGTTTTGCAACCGACATCAAGTCCCATTTCCAGCATCGGCTTAATGGCGGTCATTAGCTTTTCATAGCTACGACCGCAAATCAGAACTTTAGCCCCCAAACGAGCGAGTAATCAGGCAGCAGCCTTGCCTATACCACTGCCACCGCCACTGATTAATACCCGTTTGCCTGAAAAGCTGTCTGAAGCAAATACGGTATCAGGTTCTGCCAGCTGCTTATCCGATAACCCGCAGGTTTCTTTATCCATTATCATCCTGTTTACTTCAGCAGCTCACCAGCAATAATCATTTTACGGACTTCTATAGTACCGGCACCAATCTCAAGCAACTTGGTTGAGCGGAACAGACGATTGATTTCCGATTCCCAGATATACCCGGTGCCACCATGAACCTGTACTGCATTGTCCAGCACCTTGTTACACATATCCGCACAGTACATTACTGAAGCAGCGGTACGGGCATGAATCTCTCCCCGCCCTGCCTGAGTTTCATCCACTTCAGACACTTCTGCCAGCACTTTCCAGCAGAAGGTTTTCATGGTTTCCACCCAGACATACATGTCAGCAATGCGCGCCTGAACCATCTGAAAGCTGGCAATGGGCTTACCAAACTGCTGACGTGTACCGGCATAATCAATGGAAAGGTCCAACGCACGCTCAGCAATCCCAGTATTAATCGGAGTGATCATGGAACGTTCAAAATCCAGCCCACTCATCACCACCTGATGCCCCTGGTGCTCTTTACCCACAATATTTTTGACAGGAACCCGCAGGTCTTCAAATACCAGCTCGGCCGTCTGACTGCCTCGAAAGCCCATTTTGTCCAGCTTCTGAGCCACTTTAAAACCAGGCCAACTGGTTTCAACTACAAAAGCAGTAATACCTTTTGAGCCTTTACCGGGTTCGGTTTTGGCATACACCAGACAAACATCGGCTACAGGGCCGTTGGTAATGTAGATTTTGGAACCATTAAGAACATACTCATCGCCATCACGAATCGCTTTGGTTCTCATAGAACCCAGCGCATCCGAACCCGCTTCTGGTTCAGTCAGCCCCAGGCAACCAATCCACTCTCCGGAACAGAGTTTTGGCAGGTATTGTTCCCTCAGATATTCACTGCCATTGTTGTATATATTGTTGGCACACAGGTTATCGTGAGCTACCCAGCTCAACGACAGGGCATGGTTCCAGCGGGAGAGCCCCTGAAGGATCAGTCCCGCTTCCAGCATCGACATGCCGGCACCGCCATATTGCTCGGGAATGGTCACCCCCAGAAAACCGAGTTCACCAAACTGCTTGAAGACATCCTGAGGCCACCATTCTTCGTTATCCATTCTGGCCGCAAGAGGATAGAGCTGCTCCCTACCAAAGCGGTCAGCATGGTCCAGAAGGCTTTGTTGCTCCTTAGTAAGGTTAAACTGGCTGGCAGTCATGATTGATATCCTTTTCTTATTTTTATTGGTTAACCACAGAGATCACGAAGAGCACAAAGAAAAGCTCTTTCTATTTCTAACATAGATAACTAACTTTCCAGTTATCAGGGAATAATTGAAAAGCTGATAACTAGCCACATTCACCCCAAAAAAGCTTTTTCTTTCTTTGTGTGCTTTGTGCTCTCTGTAGTTCAACTCTTTATTTCAAAAAACTAAAGCCGCAATACTCCATATCGAGCATCACCTATCGGAGCGTTTAAAGATGCACTGATGGAAATGCCAAGCGCATTACGGGTATCTACCGGATCAATGATTCCATCATCCCAGATTTCAGAAGACGTATAATAAGCACTGGTCTGGTTTTCAAAATTCCCCAACACTTCATTTCGAATCTCTGCCAGTTCTTTTTCATCAAGCTCAATACCCTGACGCTTTAGTTGTGCAAGCTTAATAGTCACCAGAGTGTTAGCAGCCTGATCAGAACCCATGACTGAAATCTGACTATTAGGCCAGCTAAACAGTGTTCTAGCATCAAAAGCCCTGCCACACATACCATAGTTGCCTGCGCCAAAAGAGCCATTGGTCATGATGGTAAATTTGGGCACTTCCGAGCAGGCCTGCACCATAATCATCTTGGCACCATCCTTGGTAATTCCGCGCTGCTCATACTCTTTACCCACCATAAAGCCAGTAATGTTCTGGAGAAAAACTAGCGGGGTTTTATTCTGATTACAGAGTTCCATAAAATGAGCAGCTTTCAGAGAACTGTCGTTAAACAACACGCCGTTATTCCCCAGAATACCAACCTTATAGCCCCAGATATTGGCAAACCCACAAATCATAGTTTCACCATAGTCCGGCTGATATTCTGAAAAACGACTGCCATCCACCAGCCGGGCAATCACTTCCCTGACATCAAATGGCTTGCGGATATCATCGGGAATAATTCCATAGAGTTCTTCCGGGTCATACCAGGGGTCTTCCGGAGTCTCTCTTTGAATCTGAGTTTTAGGCTTTTGCTTCCACTGCGCAACAATTTCCCGGCCAATAGCAATCGCTTCCCGCTCATTTTTGGCAAAGTAATCACAGGTTCCTGATACCGAGGTATGCATACGAGCGCCACCCAACTCATCCACACTCACCTCTTCGCCCGTTGCTGCCTTAACCAGGGGAGGACCTCCCAGAAATACCGCGCCCGTTCCTTCAACAATGACCGAGTAATCCGAAAGCGCAGGAATATAAGCGCCACCTGCCGTGCAATGACCGAAGACCAGTGACAACTGCTTACACCCCATTTTGGAGAGCTGCGTCTGGTTCCTGAAAATTCGACCAGCCATGTACTTATCACCAAACAGTTCTGACTGCAGAGGCAGAAAGCCCCCCGCACTGTCGCACATATGGATCACTGGCAGATGGTTTTCGATGGCAATATCCAGCGCGCGAATGATCTTCTTTACTGAGAGTGGATACCACGCTCCGCCTTTAACCGAGCTGTCGCTGGCATTAATCACCACTTCACGGCCACCCACAATACCAATACCGGTGATACAGCTGGCAGATGGTGCACTGCCATCATAAGCCATACTGCCGGCAAGAGAAGAAAACTCCAGAAAAGGAGTACCAGGGTCCAGCAGTAACTCAAGCCTTTCCCTCGGCATCATCTTGTTTTGCTTCTGTAATCGCTCAATATCACGCTGTGGACGTTTAAATCGGGCTTCTTCCTGTTTCTGCTGAAAACCGGACACCAACTTTCTGTTATGGGCCCGGTACTTCTGAAATTCTTCGGAGTGGGTGTTCAATCTGGATTCAATTCTTCTCATTATTCGCCCCCTTTTCTCCCAGACTCCAGCGATTCATCGTGTGGACGGATGTTGACGAGTTGTGCGCCTTTATCAAAACTGGCGCCAACACCATCAACCCCGAGCAAGAGAACGGTTCCCGAATGGCTTGCTTTAACCTCCATTTGCAGCTTCATGCTTTCAATCAGCATCAGTAACTGACCTTCCTCAACCTGATCACCTTCCTTTACACTGATGTCCAGCACAACACCGGGCATTGGCGCTTTTACCAATCCGGACTCAGCCTGATCTGAGGCGCCTCCCGCGTCAGAAAACTCATCAACAATATCAACCTGCCAGACCTTGCCATCCATATGTACATGAAGGGTCTGATCATCCTGAACCGCGTAGATGTGCCGTACAACTCCATTGACTGTCAGCTCACCGTGACAATGATCGAGCCAGCGAATACCGGCATTGACCTGATGACTTCCCCCCTGATCGCTGGCAATTTCGATGACTCTGGTTGCTGAATGCTTAAGCGGTGACACAGTAAATTGCTTTTCAGAAAATAGATATTTTGGCTGCATTAGTTTCTCCAGTAACCAATTGCACCGTAAGGCTGAGGTGTTACCTTTTCCAATAGCTGAACCTTTCGATCAGACAACAGCGCTGCTGTTAGCAGAGCATCCAGCTGATCCCGATCAGGAATACTGGCAACAAGATCACCGACATAGCGTTCAACAAAGGCCGTATCAAATTCCCCTGAACTAAATGCCGGATGCTCAAGAATCCGGATCAGGTATTCGTTATTGGTGTCTATGCCCAGCAGCACCAATTCACGAAGCGCCTTAATCATTCGGGTAATAGCCTCTTCCCTGCTGCTGGCGTGAATAATCAGCTTGGCCAGCATTGGGTCAAAGGCGGTAGTTATGTCCTGCCCCTGATATAAGCCACTGTCAAAACGAATGCCCTCGCCAGACGGTGCTTTCAAATGGAGAACCTTGCCAGTGGCTGGCATAAAACGATTAAAGGCATCTTCCGCACAGAGGCGACACTCAATAGCATGCCCTGAAGGTGTTAAATTATTCTGCTTAACCGATATAGAGTGACCAGCAGCAACACGAATCTGTTCTGCCACGAGATCAACGCCATAAACCATCTCTGTAACCGGGTGCTCTACCTGAATTCGGGTATTCATTTCCAGAAAGAAATACTCTCCCTCAGGCGTATAAAGAAATTCAACCGTACCAGCACTGGTGTAATGGGCAGCACTGGCAATGGCAACCGCAGCCTGACAAATTGACTCCCGCTGTTTATTCCCTGCTTCGCCTGCAAACACCGGTGAAGGCGACTCTTCAATAATTTTTTGAAAACGCCGTTGAATAGAACACTCCCGCTCTCCCAGATGAACCACCTGCTGACTATCACCCAGCACCTGAACTTCAATATGACGGGCACTGGGAAAGTAACGCTCAACATATACACGATCATCGCCAAAGTATTTTTCAGCTTCGGAACGAGCCACACGAAGCGTACTCTCCAGCTCTTCACGGGTATTAACGATGCTCATCCCTTTCCCGCCACCACCGGCCGATGCCTTAACCACCAGAGGGAAACCAAGATCAGTAACAGCCTGCATAAAACCTGGATCACCGACAGCCAGAGTAATCGAGGGAGGGACTGGAACCCCCTGTCTGGCTACAAAGTCCCGTGAGGTGATTTGGTTCTTTTTAATTTCATGTGGGTAAGCAGGCTTTGCTCACCTTGGTAAAGTCCAGCTTACCTGTCAGCAGATATACCATGATTTTGAAGTG
>OODV01000043.1 GCA_900299555.1 uncultured Endozoicomonas sp. | reverse complement strand
AATTGATCAGGTAGTCCTTGATCAACCGCTTCATTTTCATAGCGGCTTCGTTGGCACGTTCCAGCGCCTCGGCCATCAGTGCCCGTTCCATCTCATCGTTTCGTTCCTGGATGAGTTGGTTACGGGTGTGAGGATCAAGTCGATAGGGGAGCAGTTCCTGGATGGCCATCATACGGATCTGTCGTTTAATCGACGCCGGAATGTCGGCCATTGGGCTGGGCACAATATCCCAGAAACTGTCCACGTTTTGAAACAGCAGATCCACCAGTCGAGAATACGCGGCATTGACCTTGGTGGCGGTGATCTTGATAAACACCCGGCTTAACGCCTGCTGTTCCTCCATCACCTTTTCCTGCTCGGGACCGTATTCACCCTTTACTGCCCGGAGTGCTTCCAGCCACTCGTCTTCCACTTCCCGCCGGGCTTCCCGGTATCCCTGCCAGCGGCTTTGCAGGTCAGCGGCAAAGGCGTCACGCACCGCCTGCTCCTGACGGCCGGCATCCTCTGCCTGCTGCATCTCCGCCTGTGTCACCTCGTCCGGTGTGGCGACCTGTACCAGTCCGTAGTCCATCCTGTGGGCTTCCTTGACAAAGTAACCGCTTAGGTTACTTTCAATGTATGATTATCAGTTTCCTGCACAAAGGACTGGAACGGTTCTACCGAACGGGTAAAACCTCCGGCATACAAGCGCAACACGCTAAAAAATTGAAACGCATTCTGTTGTTGCTTAATCGGGCAAAACAGATCGGTGATCTGGACGTTCCCGGCTTCCGTCTTCATCCAATGAAAGGGGAACGCAAAGGCATCTGGTCAGTAACCGTCAGTGGTCACGTTCCGGTTCAATGGCAACGATGCCGAAATCATTAACTATGAGGACTACCACTGATGGAAATGTTTAACCCGCCCCATCCGGGCGAAATACTGAGCGAAGAAATCCTGAAGCCACTGGATATCAGTATCGTGGATGCTGCCAGTCATCTCGGCATTACCCGCAAAACCCTGTCCAAGATCATTCATGGCCGTGGTGCCATCACGCCGGAAATGGCCTTTCGGCTTGAAAAGGTCTTTGGCAACCCTTCTGCCAGTGTCTGGCTGGGGATGCAAAATGATTACGACCTCTGGCAAGTCAGGCAAAACGCGCCCATCGTCACCCCTTTTCAACCGGATGCCGCCTAACGCCTCCGGTTCTTCTTCCCTCTGCGCCTGATCCACTCAAGCCGGTGGCCAGCCATGATCGCGGGGTAGTTCCCCACCACCCGCTGGGTGAAAAGTATGATTCTGTGTTCCATCAGTAAGCCGACTTGCCGGGAGCCCGATACCTCAGCTCGTTGATATTGATCTTCCGTCGTGGAAGTTTGAGCACCATCTGCTGGGCGATGGCGTAGCTGATCACCCGGTCATCGAAGCAGCCTTCCTGCGCGTTGGTGCTGCCGTTGTCTTCAATGACGTAGGTCTGGCACTCGGCAATGGTGTCCTTGTTGCAGATGCCCGACTCGCCGTCCCGCAGCAGTGCCGCCAGGTGGTCGATCATCAGGGGCTTGGATTTCGTGGTGGTCTGCCAGCCGAGGCGCTTGGTGCGCTTCTGGCTTCGCTGGTCAACGGTGGTTTCCATGTACAAATTGGGGTACTTCAGGTCTTTCAGCTTGGTGACAGTGGTCAGGCCGTGGTTGTTGCGCTCCACGCCGATCAAAGCGCCGTTGTAGAACCGGCCCAGCTTGTCCAGCATCTTGCCCAGATCGTCCGGGGCAACGTGGCCATGCCAGTGCGCCACCTGGTAACCGTCTCGGTCACACACATCAATGGAGCTGTAGTCACCATGCTTGTGCTTGTCATTGACCGGTGCCAGCCCTTCCGCCACATCGCAGCCGATCACGTACTGGGTGCCGGTCTTCGGGAACTCCCAGAGTTGCAGCAGTCCCGTCTTGTTACGGTTCACGCCGTTGATGGTCAGCTCGATGGACTGCTTCGGGGCGTAGCATTCAATCCTGGCCGACTCGGTGTGCTTGGGATCAAACACCGGCCTGCCGGAGAACAGGAACGCTTCCTCCACATTGCAGGGGTATTCCTGTTTGAACTTGTCTTCGGATTTCAGCTCGTAAATCTTCTGCCTGCGCCACTGGAGTTGTTCATCGCTCAGGTGGTAGGTCTGCTTCAGAAATCTTTCGTCATCATCGAGCGTGAAGCCTGCCGGAGCTGCCGCCTGATATTCCTCCTGCCAAAACCAAGGGATAAACACCAGTTCAAAATCGCCACGGCCAGCAGCGGCGTCCATAACGTAATCATAAAACACACCACCAACCCCGTTAGCAGTGCTTTCAAGGATGACTTCAGTGTCTGCTTCATTGGGCACCGCCTGTAACACACCGGCCAGGTGTTCGTCCGCATTTGGCCAGAAGGCCACCTCTGAGCCATGGAATAGCTGCGCCGTGGATGACCGCCCTGCTCCCCGGTTGCCTGCGGTACCGACCCGATAACCGGAGTCATGGGTAAAGTCCATCTGCTTGGCACTCTTGTTACTGAGTGTCTTCTGGGCAAAGGCAGGCAGGTTTTCGTGGTAGCGCAGCACCATATCGAACAGGTTGGCCGTGGCGTCCGCTTCGTGGGTCAGGATGTAAGCTCTCAAACCACGCTTGTTGCTGACCTTCCAGTAAAACCGGGCTTCGGTGTACGTGCTGCATCCCTGCTGCCGACCTTTCAGCACCACGATCCGAACCTTGCCGGTGCGCTTGAGTTGCTGGTTGATCCGCTTGTGCAGGTACTTCTGGGCCGCGTTCAGCTTCAGGGGAACCACTTTGGCCGACTTGGTTCTGATCTTCAGGCAGAGGCTGGCAAAGTATCGGAAATCAAACAGCAGCTTCTCTCTGCCGGTCAGTCCTCGTCTTCGCTGTCGGCTTCGCTGTCCCTTGCTGCCAGCCATTCGTCCACCGTTTCCAGTTCGTCCTTGATGACGGTCTGCTCCAGCTTGTCCCGCCACTTGAACCGGTTTTTCATGTACATGATCATCATGGCAGGCTGCACCTCGGCCTGACCCAGTGCGCCCCTGATGTACTTGTCTTCCCACCAGGCTTCGGCCAGCACATCGCCCTGCTCCACGGCCGCGGCAAAGTCTTCATGCCTGTCGATGTAGGACAGGAACGTCTTGTAGCTGATGCCGAGTTCCACGGCAGTGGCCTTACGACTCATGCCTTCGGCCATCAGCTCTTTCACCTGCTGACACATCGCGGGTTTGAATTTGCTGGGGAATGCCATGACTAAATAAGGTGCCTGAATGCGTAGGCGATCAGACCAGCAGTGACGGTCATCGCCACCCACTGCGCCACTGAGGTGATCACGGAGTTTTTCTGCACAGCCTTCTCGATGGTGTCCAGCCGTTCCTCGCTGCGTTGCTCCCGCAGTGCCAGGTTGACCATTCGCTCGTCGTGCTTGGCCAGCGTCTGGAGTATCTGGGTAATGCCATCCAGTTTTTCTTCAATCCGGTTGAAGCGGTCTTCGTCGGCCATGACTACCTCCGGGCAACGCCCTTCAGTTTCTCCACCGTTCGCGCTCCCCCCAGTCCCAGTAGACAAAGCAGCAGGGTAATGACGGTACTGGTGTCGGCGACGGGTAACTGGCTGGCAATGGCGGCACGATCCGCCAGATTCAGCCCGATGATGATCAGGTCACGGACAATCCACGTCCACGCCAGGATAAAAACACACAACCAGCCCAGAGCAGGCCGCCAGCCTGAGACAAATACCGATGGGTGCTTTGCTTCCTCGATGTTGGCCAGTGCCTGCAAGATATGGGGCTGCTGTAATTGTTGATTGAGCGAGAGCTCCGCCTTTGCCCGTTCCTCGTCAGAGGTAAACAGGCTGTCGAGTCCCCCCATCAACGCCTTGGCGATCCCTGCCATGGGGTTGAGATTAATCATCCATCAGCTCGAAGTGTGGGTAATCAATGAATTTGTGGTCGGTCATTTCACCGTCCCTGTCCCAGTCACCGCCCCAGCGCAGTTTGATACCCATGCCCTCGGCAATGCCAAGCACATACCCGGCAAAGTGGGCAGCTCGCTGGTAGTCGAACCAGTCCAGCGGAAAGGGCATCACGTCCACCGCCCTGCTTGGCAGACTGTTGTGCTTGCTGTTCGGCCACTGCACTTCGGACCTGCCGCCCTCATAGGCCAGTCTCTGGGCTGCCTTGCCCCGATGGCCACAGATGACGGTGCAGTCGTAGTGCTGAATCACTTTGTTGAAGACAAGCTGAAGCCGTTCATCGCAACTGGCCAGATGCCGTTTGGACGAAGCGGAAAAGCGGTACATGGTGTCCTTTTTTTTAGTGGTGTAGCTTGGGAAGTGATTTGCCGCCAAACAACCATAAAAAAACCCGCCGTTAAGCGGGTTCTTCTGAAGGATGCAAGCAGGGAATGGTTAAGTGACCGGGTAATTTCCCAGCATGTACTTTTACCGTACTTTTACTCTCACTTTGAGTCAATACCGATGTTATTATCATCGCACACTGCGGGACTGCTAGTTTAAACATTCGCTGAAACCCACTTAACAAAGATCAAATACTTATACACCCACCCTCTTTTTACACATTGACAGTCGTATAGTTTATAGGATTGAATTGCTGTATTCCCCAAGGGGGAGAGCGGGACCCTTTGCACTGAGGCAGTTATGCTGATGCAGGGAACTTGAAGAGATAAAGCTTATCTTCAAGGTATGTAGCGACTAACTTTTACGTAGGTTGTACCCGTGGTCACCCAGCACCCAAGACAGCGGTGCTGGGTTTCTTTATGGATATCTCATGAATTTAGAAAATAACCTTCTTAAATATATTTCATTTGAAGCAAAAAAATTAGCCCTTAGGCATCACGCTTACCACAATGCCATTGCCTTAGAAAACAATAGAAAGAAAGACCGATTAAAAAACCCTAAGATTCTTGATATAGAAAAGCCTGAGCACTGGGCTTCAGATAAAAAATTCAATCCATTTTACGTACATAAAAATGCTGATAGTATTGCAAAATCTATCACAAGAAAAATTTTATCTGGTGAATATAAACCATTTGATCCTGTTGTAGCAAAAATACCCAAAAAATCTGGCGGCACACGTGATGTTGAAATGTATCAAATACCTGATGCCGCAGTATCGACATTCTTCTATCATCGACTTTTGAAGAAGAATAGACACAGATTTAGCTCATTTTCATATGCGTATAGAAACGACCGAAATGTACACTTTGCGATTCAAGACATCGCTGTAGAACTATCTCAAAGCTCGCGAATATTTGTTGCTGAATTCGACTTTTCAAAATTCTTTGACTCAATTGATCATGAGTATTTGTTCAGTCAATTCGATAAAAACGGATTTTACATCAGCAAAGAAGAGCGGACTGTAATAAAAGCATTTCTTTCAAATAGAGAACAAGGGATTCCTCAAGGAACATCTATTTCTTTATTTCTTGCAAACTTGGCATGCTGGAAACTTGACAAGCAATTTGAGAGAGAAGGTTTACAGTTCGCACGATATGCTGATGATACTGTAATTTGGTCCAGAGACTACACTAAAATAAGCAGAGCCTTTGACATAATTACAGAGTTTTCAAATGATGCTGGCGTATCCATAAACATGGATAAGTCTGAAGGTATCAGTCTATTATGTGATGAGAAAATGCCGTCAGAGTTTGCTAGTAGAAAGTCTCAAGTGGAGTTTCTAGGCTACGCAATTTCAGCTAATAATGTCTCAATAAAAGATGCTTCAATTACCAAAATCAAAAAACAGATATCTTATATTTTGTACAAGCACCTTCTTCAGCCATTAAACAATTCACCATTAAAGGCTTTAAAAATACCATCCAACGATAGGGATGATGCTTTATTAAGTGCTATGTGTGAGATCAGAAGGTACCTTTATGGAAATCTAAACGATGATATGATTACTACCTATTTATCAGGTAGAAGCCACAGAATATTCTTTAAAGGAATTATGAGTTTCTATCCAATTATTAATAATGAAGATCAACTTCGTGATCTTGATGGCTGGCTAGTGACAAACATTTACACCACAATGAAAAAGCGTGGGCACATGCTCGCTTCGCATAGGTTGCCATGCTGGCATACAAAGCCTTTTAGCCTGAATAAAAAAGAGTTTGTTGAGTATTGTGACACTAACCGGATTAAGAAAAAACGTCTCTTAAAAATACCAAGCTTCATGAAAATATACCATGCCATCAAGAAAGGTCTTATCGAGTCAGGCGTATCTGGCATTACTAGTCCAATGGCAGACAGTTATGAATATTAAGGCAGCTGTTTAATTAGGTGTTATCTGCTTTACGGCAATCCACTATAGAGACATATTTTATAAAGAATCAGAATACTCTATCGATAAAGTATAGTTTCAACATTGTAAAGAATGTGTGATAACTGCCTTTGGCAGTTTTTCACCAAAAGGCCCGCCAGGTTTGCTGCTTCCTTAAACAGTGTGCTCAGAGGCGGGTTTATAAAAAGCAGCAAAAGTCTGAACGATCTCTTTCCTGGTATCCAAAAGACTGAGATCCCGTTGATAAGGGGACCTTATGGCCTTTCCATTATCTTCAAGTTCAGCAAGTTTGCCGGGAAGCCTGACTTCCTTTGCTGGTCTATATTCAGTTTTAGCTAAAGAGTTTTCTGCTCCGGTAGCCTACTCACTAACACTGACTACTACCGTATTAATAGCACTCTTACGTGTAGTGCCAGTAATTGTACTTGCTTCTTTTGTGTAGGCTTAGGGGCGTATTCAGCTTGGCTGGCGCTCCGAACTCTTATAATTTATTTACTGGCTCACAATCCCCTGCAACAACTCCCCCTCCGGGGTTCCATACCACTGGGCAATCAGGGTGCTGGCTTTTAACTGAGGGTTCTGCCTGAACGCTCTGGATACCTTATCCAGCAACAGGGTTTCAATGTCGCTGGTATCGTCCGATTCGATCACTAATTTCTTAACCAGTTTCGGATTGCTCATTAGGGCGCGGATCGTGTCTTCTGGAGTCTGGTGAGTATCCGAAAGAAATTCATCAGGTAAATCACCCAAGCACCTTATTTGCCGATTCCACCGTTCAGCCTTTTGTGCAAAACGGGCTTGAAAAATAGCTTCTTCAATAGCCTTATCCACAACTTCCTTACTACTGATGATGATCCCTTGCAGTTGTTCCTCGTCGATGGGCAGATAAGCGCGTTTCGGGTCACGATAACGGTTGACCACAGTGACATCCACGATCCTGATGTCCCTTTTGCTAAACCTGAAATCACCGTATGCCAATCTGTCATCCATGTTCATTCTCCATATTGAATCACGCCAGCCTGTTCCAGCAGGGCCTGTGCCTCATCTTCCGCCAGTCGTACCCACTCACTGCACACGACCCGGCACTTCTGCTGCCAGCGGTAGACGGTACTTTCGCCCTTGTCCTTGATGGTCACCCTGCCCTTGTACTGACGTAACTGCGGGTGTTGCAGCTCGTGCATCAGCCAGAGGCGCAACAGTACGGGATTGCTTCGAAACGGTTTGGGCAGTCTCTCATCGGTGCGAAAGTGGTGCTGTAGCCGTTGAAAGGCCATGACCCGCTTGCTGTGATCCTCGTCATAACGAATGGTCAGAATGTCGTGCAGCTCCGGGGTCATCCGTTGCCGCAGATAGCCCTGATAAACGCCATCCTCCCCCAGCCGTTCGTCACGGGTGCTTGCCACCGGGTTGGCCGATGTCCGGCGATACCCGGTATTAATATCTCTCTGCCAGCGTGCGTTGTTCATCATCGGTTCCGGCACGCCGAATATCCGGTGCAGTGCCTGTTCCAGTGCCCGGTACATGGTCAGCCCTCCCCCACATAGCCGACAAAGGTTTTGCGGTAGTTCTCCACATCTGTTTGGGTCTGCTTCACCAGATCGCTTTCCCGTCCATAGAGTTTCCTGAACGTTTCCGGGGCCAGATGGACAGAGTCGTAGTTACTGAACCGGTGATGCAGGGGGCACAGCGGCAGGGTGTCAAAGTGGCTGGCTTTCCTGCCCAGCCCGGTACCACTGCGCTGGTGATGCACTTCCACCGGGGTTGTGGTCCGGTTATTGATCCGGCAGGCAATGCAGCTCAACTGGGCTACGTCCCGCAGGTAGTCTTTCTCTTTCCGGGTCATCCGTGCCCCCTGTCAAAGTGAATGAACTGTTCAACCAGCGACTCGACTTCTTCCCGGCTCCAGACGTGGTTTCGGTCCCTGTTCAGTACGAGCTGTAAGAACACGTCCAGCACCGCCGAATAGACCTGTTCAAACTCCACCTGCTCCATGCTTTTGAACGCCACACTTTTCGCCCTGGCACGCACCCCACCATCGGGATACCCAATCACCTCATAGAACCCGGCCTGCACCATGGCCCAGTAGCGGAACTCATTGAAGTCCCGCCGGGGTGTTACCCACTGGCCGGTTCGAGCCATTCTGACCGGCGGCTGGGGCAACCTCTCGAAAACGTTGAACGCGATGCTGCACAGCTTCATGAACTTCCGGTGGAACAGTGCATTCCTTGCCCGGCGCACCTCGGCAGAAATCATCTCGCCAGGCCTGAGCCGGTAGATATACTGCTCGTCACCGGCCGATACCGGTCGCAGGATCGGTTGAGGGTCATTTCCCCTGACCAGTTCCAGCGTGGCACTCACTGGATCGCCTCCAGAAAGGACCAGAAGACCAGCATCACCAGAGCCACCCAGACCACGGCCAGCATCACTGCATCGTTTGGTGAGTTACCCATCGAACGACATCCCTTTCAGTTTTGCCCTGGCACCGGCCCCGTCCAGCGGGTCAATGCCCTGCTCCTTCATGGTTTTCCGCTGCAACTGCTCGGAGTAAATGGTCGGGTCAAACTGCCGCTCGATGGCCTTCTGCGGCTCCAGAGACTCACCGTTCACCGCCTTGATGATCAGCGCCTGATAGGCATTGGCAAACCGCACCTTCGCGTCCCGCTGCTCCTGAGCCGTCAGGGCAGAACGCAGTTCATGCCAGCCCGTCTCCCTCCCCGCCAGATACACCGCCCGATGGCTCCAGGGGTGGTGACTGGGCGAACCTGCGCCGTCGTTGGCCTCCAGCCACGCCTTCGCCATCGGGGGCAGTCCGATCTCCTCAGGTTTCGGCTGGCACAGCCTCAGAAACTCCGGGGCTGACGGCGGCCAGTCCTTCTCCCGCTGACACCGCTTGATGCCCAGGGCCAGCAGTTTCGGGTCTAAATCCTTCAGGGTGTTCAGCCATGCCCCCGTGCGATCCGCCAGGCCGTGCTCCTTCGTCCACTTCGCACCGTACAGGCCCGTCATGGTCGAAAACAGCTCCGCGATCAGCTTCGGGGTTATACCCGTCGCGCTCCTGGCGCTTGGTGGCACTTCCCCCGTCCTGGAGGTCGTACCCTGTGGTTTCTGCGAACTCGGGTTCAGGCTGGAGGTATTCCCGGTTGGCTTCGATGACTTGATCGAGCGCACTGCGCTGGCCGCCAGCTCTTTGCCTTGCCGCATAATTCACCGTCCATGGATTCTTAAGGTTGTCTGGGTTGTTCAGGTAGGGTTCCGTGGTCATCACGTACTGGGTGCCGGTCTGACCGATTTCGTCACAGTACCGGGCGTAGGCTTGCAGGTTGGCCAGCAGTTGCTCCGGGGTAAACAGTTTCTGCCGGATCAGCCTCTGGTACTTGCTGAAGGTTTTCTGCTTGTAGCCCTTCTTGCCCTCCCGCTTGGGAAAGGTCTGCCACCACTGCTCAAATTCCCCGGCATAGGGCACTGCGATTTTTTCCGGTTTATTCTCAGGGACTGCCGTGGGCGATTCAGGTGTACCAGTCGTGCTCCCGGCACTTGATGGCACTTCCCCCGTCCTGGGGGTCGCACCAGTTGTGCTCCCGCCACTTGATGGCACTTCCCCCGTCCTGGGGGTCGTGCGGTCGTCAGACTGCACGTATTCTTTTAACCTATTCTCTAGTTCTCTATTTCTCTTATTCTCTGGACGAACTTCTTCCGAACAACTCCCGAACAACCTCCGAACGTCTTCAATTAATCCACTAGTGTCCTTCGAGGGCTTGATACTGCTGGCTTTAACGCACGTCACCTGCATCACATCCACTACGGCAGGCAGGACAGAAACCACGGCAGCAGGAAGACTGCGCAGCACCCTTAACCGGGCATCCATCTGGGCAATATTGTCTGCCGGATTGTGCTCCATAAACTTATGGATACAGACGTACTTTTGCCGTTCGGCATACGTTAGGAAGTTGTTCGCCGTCAGTTCGGAGAGGGTTCGGGAAACCTTCGCCACGTCCCAGTCAAGGTCGGCGGCAATGTAGTTCAGGGGCAGGCGATAAATGCCCACCATGTTCGAGTGCCTGCAGGTCAGCAGGTATAAAGCCATCAGCTTGGCTTCGTCTGACAACAGCTCAACATCGTCACTAATCCAGAACCGGGAGGACACCTTGCCAAAGTCTTTCATTGATTAGCCCCCGGAAAGAAACGGTCAATCTTGCGGACCTGTTCCTGGTTACGGGACATCCACTTTTCGATAAAGTTGAACACATTGCCCCGTGAGCCCGGCTGATCCCAGCGGTCAATCATGTAATGGAACGCATTGATCATGTGGTCTTCAATGTGATCTGCGATCAGTGGGAACTGGTCTTTGAGATACTCAACAAACTCAATATTGGTCTTCAGTGGTGGGTTGTCCTTAACCGGCCATGAAATCTCATTCCATGCCAACGGGTTCGGATTTACTCCTTCAGCTACCGGGTCTATCACGCGCCACCTCCTTTGGCCTGCAATGCGATGCCGATCAGGTGGCACTCGTCCTGTTCGATGGTGAACTCAACCCCATCCCTTATCAGGGTCGCCACTGCACGGGGCGGAACCTTTTCGCTATACTCTTTTTCCGGCAGACGGCCCGTCTCCGTGGAACATGTCACACCGGTCACTTGGCCGTTATTCCCCCTTGCGCAGTTGGACGCCGATATGCCGATCATGGCTTCCATTCCGTTCAGGGTGACACCGGAGGCTTCACGGGTGGTCTGGAGGTTATGGTGGGGCTGCAATGGGATGGTCACTGTTTATTCCTTTAGGCTTTTTTTGATTTACCCATTCACGGTAAATTCAAAAGCTAACTTTGTAAACAAACAACTCAACTTGCTAACACCTTGAATATTTTGATAACGAACTATGCGAAACAACCAAATGGCCAGAGCCTGTCTGCCATCGTACCTGCTGCTTTTTTCTTTTCTTGGCTGGTTTACAATCAGTAAACAATGGATAAAACCGGTTATCAGACAAGTAAGGATAAGAACGTGACAACCTGGGCAGAACGGGTAAGACAACGGGCGTCTGAACTCAAACTTTCCGATGCCGACATCGCAAGGCGGGTGCCCTGTTCCAGGGCATCGTTCAGTAACTGGATGAGTGGGAAGCGTTCCCCTAAGCCAATGCATCGCTACATCATTGCCGACATTCTAGGGGTCACGGCACACTGGCTGGAAACCGGCGAGGAAGCACCTGAAAAAATTCCCGGAGTTGATGTTGGCAAGTTCATTCAGGCAATGGCGGACCTGGAAGCCAGGGAACAAACCACATCCGAAAACACCGGTATCACCATCCTGAAAAAGGACAGTCAGGGGTATCTGCTCCGCATGACCAGTGATGCCATGCTCAATCCCCATGATGGCGAACACCGAAATATTCCAGTGGGCAGTACCGTTCGCATCGACACCACCGTTGCTCCTCAACCCGGTGACATTATCCTGATCGAGTACGAAGGCGAGCTGCGGTTACGGGTCTGGCGTCCTGCCGAAGGGCAGTACCACCGCCTGCTGGTTATCAACCCGTTTTACCAGAATATGCTGGCCATTGATTACGAAGGGCCACTGGAAAAAATCTATCGCGGCAAAGCGGTGTCCATCTTCACCACCCTTTAGTCCAGCCCCAATACACCCGGCTGCTGCCCATATACCTTCATGCAGCGGCCATCGACAATCTGCTTGTCATCCTCCCGTATCAGCCCATTCAGGGCATCGCAGTAGAGCTTGGCAACATTATCAAAATCCGGCTTCACCGATTTTTTTTCTTTGACCAGCTTTTCGTAATTGGAAACACCGCCAGCACCAGCTCCCCAAGTTAACCAGCCAGTAAGTCTGGACTGCCCTATGGCGGCCAGATTGGTCACCTGCTCGGCCTGTCTGGTCACTTCCGGTGTATTTACCCGTCGCCTTTCAAGTTGCTACGTTGTTGGCTGCATTCGCTCACCATTGTCACATAGTATTTCTATGTCTCATGGCTTCGCTCATTTACCACCACGTAACAACTTGAAATCCATTGGTTATAGCAACGATCGTACGGGTAAATCTTGACCTTACCTTTCCCATGGGGAGGTCGTTAACCAGTGTTAACAAACTGTCTCTGCTTTTTTCAGCGACTACCAATTGTAAGTCCTCCGGCAGCCTTTCCAGCCATTTATTCAGTTTCATTCCCGCCCCTAAGCCTTGCACACCAGCACCAATAGTTTCCAATAATCACAATATAATTTTTAATTACTAAATACGATAAGGTTAGCTATGTTAGCTTTGCTATCTTTTATGTAAATAAAGATAACAATTTAATTAAACATAAAGGCAACTCAATGGACGCAGTACGTCTAGACCCCTACGGCATTCAGGATGCCGCTGACCGCAAAGAAGCTCAGGCCGAGTTCATTGAATCCGAGCTGGAAGCCATCGAAACCAATCTGAAAGATCAGCTCGACAGCCGGTCGGCCTGCACCGTCAACGGCATCGGCGTGATTGATCTGCTCCGCTTTATCAATTTCCTGACCACGGAAGAATTTCACCCGCTGCAAGGGCTGCGGTGGCTGGCTGTCCAGCACCTGGCTCATGCCTGCGACCACGACGAAGACACCCGGCTGACCGGTCGGGACATCCGTAACTACGCAATAGAGAGAGGTTATTGCCATGGATAACACCAACCAATTACACGCATCCGTGCTTCACAGCGTTAGCGACTGGCTAAAAGAGTTAAGGGTGATGTACGACCTGACGGTGTTCCTGAATTTAGTGGATGAAATCGCTGCTGGCATTTCCGTATCCATGACCAAACACCAAATTCACACCGCCGTCAGGGAAACCATGGGGGCATGGTTCAAGCGCCAGAAAATAGAGGATGTTCTCTTTATCCCTGTAGATGACTGGTATGAGCTGAACCAAAAAATTGCCAGAAATATAGTGACCACTTTAACCACTGATATCTGCGATAGGGCGCTTAGTCGTCGCGCTCAGGTGTTACGTGACAGGAGCTTGCGCAATGCCAACTAAAAAGAAAGAACAGCAACCGATGATGCCCCAGGGAGCCATGCCCATGACCGCGCCAAACACCCAGTCGGTCAGCGAAATCGGCCTGCTTCTCAACCGGGCAATGGAACAAAACGCCAACATCGAAACCCTGGAACGGGTAATGAAACTGTACGAACAGGGCCAGCACATACTGGCCAAGCAACAGTTCCACCATGCTTTTGCTGCCTTCCAGAGCGAAATGCCCAAGGTTAAGCGCAGCAAACAGGCCAGCTTCCCGACCCGTAACGGTAGCACGATGTCCTACAGCTACGCCTCACTGGATGATGTGGTGGAAGCAGTAAAACCCGTACTGCACAAATTCGGGCTCAGCTACTGGTTTGAACAACAGCAGGAAGGCCCCTCCATATCGGTAACCTGCACCGTCAGCCACGTATCAGGCCACAGCATCAACAACGTAGTGACAGGTCCTATTGATACCAGCGGCAATAAAAACGGCATCCAACAGGTATCCTCTACCATCACCTACCTGAAGCGGATCGCACTGGTGGGTATCCTCGGCGTGGCCTGCACCGACGAAGACCTGGACGGCTATTCACCGGACATACCACAACAGAAGGCATCCGCTTACCCGGAGGATGACTTTCAGCGCAACCTGCCAGACTGGACCACCCGAATAGAATCCGGTCGCAACTCCGTGGACGAAATTCTGACCAGCATCAACAGCAAGGCCCCCGCGACCCCTGAACAAGTCCAACGCCTCCAGTCCATCCAATACAAAGGATAATCCAATGCAACTGATCAACGTTCGACAGGGCAGCCCTGAGTGGCTGGCCCTGCGCCGGGAACACTTCACCGCCAGTGAAGCGGTGGCCATGATGGGGGATAGCCCCTTCAAAACCCGTGACCGGCTTCTCCATGAAAAAGCCACTGGTAGCACCGAGGAAGTAACCCCACAGCAGCAACAGCGTTTTGATGATGGACACGCCGCTGAAGCACTGGCCCGTCCACTCATTGAAGAACAGGAAATGAAACAACTGTTCCCGGTCACTGGCACCCGTGATGTTGACGGCCTGCCTCTGCTGGCCAGTTTTGACGGCCTTGATCTGGATCGCACCCTAATCTTCGAGCACAAGCTATGGAACAAGAAAGTTGCGGCACAGATCGAGGGAGATTGCTTAGAACCTGCCTATTACTGGCAACTGGAACATCAGCTCCTGGTGACTGGACAGGATAATGTTCGCGTCATCTTTGTCTGCTCTGATGGCACCCGTGACAAACTGCGCTGGGTCTATTACCAGACCCGTGATGATCGTCGTCAGGCCTTGATCGCCGGTTGGCACCAGTTCAAGGAAGACCTCGACAACTACCAGCCCCAGCCAGCACCGGCACAGCCACTGGTGGGCGAGGTCATTCAGGACACCACGGCTCTGGCGGTGCAGATCAACGGAAGCGTGTCCAGCTCCAATCTGCACCTGTTGGAAGAACAGGTACACCACTGCCTTAATTCCATAAAATCCGCACTGGTCACGGATCAGGACTTTGTTAATGCCAAAGCCGCTGTGAAATTCCTGAAGACCACGGAACAGAAGCTGAAGGATGGGAAGGAGGCAGCACTGGCACAAGTACCGGACATATTCCGGCTCTTTGCGGCCATTGATCGCCTGACGAAGGACGTAAAAAACAAATACAAGCTGCTGGCCGATCAAATTAAGGATCAGGACAGGCACATCAAGGACAGCATCGTCCTGCAAGCCGTCACCTCACTGGAAAAGGAACGTCAGGCTCTGAATGTCGAGCTGACGCCCGGCTGGATCGCTTCCGTCATCACCCCCAGCGAGTTCCAGGAGGTGATCAAGGGCAAACGGAATATCTCCAGTATGCAATCAGCCGTCAATGACCGGCTGGCGCAGGCCCGTATCGAGCAGAAGCAGCAGGCCAAAGCGGTGAGAAACAATCTGGCCGTGTACCAGAAGATGGCTGCCGACAAGGACTACCTCTTTCCCGATCTGGACACCCTGCTGCACAAGGACCCGATGGACCTGATGGCTGTTATCGAAATGCGCCTGAATCAGAAAACCCGGCAGACCCAGCCAGCCAATGAACCGGCAACACCGGTACCGGCTCCTGTTGCCGAGCCGGACATCACGGAAGACCAGCAGGACTTGCTCTACACCGATGGCGAGGTGACGGAAGAAGTCCTCACCGATGACATCCACGCCATGGAAAAGTGGCTCGGCAAAGGCTCACTGGACTGTTACCGCTTCGATAAGAACGGCAACGAATACGGTGTTGAGCTGGTGATCCGCCGTACCGGCATCATCAGTTCCACCGACCAACTCACCCTGAAAGAAGCATGACCATCAGTCACAGGCTGGCCACCTGTCCTCCGAAAACGGCCACCCATTGTTTCTAAAAACCATAACAACAAAAAGGTAACCCGCCATGTGGTTCAAAAACCTCAACGTCTACCAGTTCACCGAAGACTTCACCCTGACCGGCGAGGCTCTGGAAGAAACGCTCCGGCAGAACGGCGCATTCATCCCCTGCGGTCCACAGGACATGAGCCGCTATGGCTTTGTCTCTGCCCTCGGCCATCGCAGTGAGGCCCTGGTTCACCAGAACAACGCCTGTATGCTGATCCGCGCCCATAAAGAAGAAAAGATTCTGCCCAATGAGGTCATCAACGAAAAGCTGGCAGAAAAGGTCGAGCAGATTGAGCAGAACGAAGACCGGAAGGTATTCGCCAAGGAAAAGAAGTGCATCAAATAAGACATCGTTATGGAGCTGCTGCCCCAAGCATTCACCCGCAGTAAATACACCCATGCCTACATTGATCTGGTTCGTAACCTGCTCATCGTCAATGGCTCAGCCAAACAGGCCGAAGAACTGACCAGCAAACTGCGGGAAGCCCTCGGCAGCCTGCCAGTGCTCCCCCCTCAGACCAAAACCTTCCCCGCCACCTGCATGAGCGACTGGCTGAAAACCCAGGAACTCCCCAGACCCCTGCTGCTCGGTGACCAGTGCGAACTGCGGGAACCCGGTGAGGAAGGTGCACACCTGAAGGCCAAACAGTTTGACCTGATCAACGGCTCCATCGAACCCCATCTGAAGGACGGGATGCTGGTCTGTTCACTGCTGCTCACCTGGCAGGACTCCCTCACCTTTACCCTGAACGAAAACCTGCGCCTCACCGGCATGACCATTACCGATGTCTTGCTGGCGGAACGGGACGAGACAGAAACAGACACCAAGCTGGAAGCACTGGACGCCGACTTTGCCCTGATGACCGGCACCTTCCGCAAATTCCTGCCCCAGCTTCTCAGCTATATGAACTAAATCTGAACCAAAGGAGAGCCATCATGGCCAGAGGCGTTAATAAAGTCATCCTGATCGGTAACCTGGGCAATGACCCGGATGTCCGCTACACCCCGGCAGGGGCTGCGGTGGCCAACCTGTCCATCGCCACCAGTGAAGTCTGGAACGACAAACAGACCGGCCAGAAGCAGGAAAAGACCGAGTGGCACCGTGTCGTCTTTTTCGGCAAATCTGCCGAGCTTGCCCAGCAGTACCTGCACAAGGGCAGCAAAGTCTTTATCGAAGGCAAGCTACAGACCCGTAAGTGGCAGGACAACAGCGGTCAGGATCGCTACACCACCGAAGTGGTGGTCAATGGCATCAATACCCAGTTCCAGATGCTGGACGGTCAGAACCCGCAGCCTGCCCAGTACCAGCAGGCACCACAGCAACCTCAGCAGCGTCCGGCCAACCACCCGGCACAACAGGCACCGCAGAACAACCAGTACCAGCAAGCCTGTAACAGTCAGCAGCCTGCCCCCCAGCAGGGTTATGACGAGTATGACCCGAACATCCCATTTTGAAGAACGTAGCTTTTCTATAAGGAGGCAAGGATGCCAAAGCTATCCATCAATGATCTGCGTATCGCACGGTCTGTTGATAACACCGCCCGAAACGAGCCTGAAGACAAGGACAAACTGCTCCGCCTTAAACTGGATCGCGTCAAAGCACAAAACCAGACCAACGATCTGCTCCACTCATTACCGGGCAAGAAAATTTGTAAAGGGTGCCTGACTGGTGCGGCACTGGATGCCCTGCTGACCCTGACGATTCCCGACAATGCATCCCAGAGAGAAAGGCAGCGGCAGGAACGGCTGATTATGGCCTATGTAATTCAGACCGCTCTGGAGAACCACGACGAGGGCAAGGAAGGGGATTTCGCCGTCTTTCCCGGCTCACGGCACACCACCCACTGATCAGGGACGAAGCATGATTACTGAAAACACTCCACTGGATCGCCATCCACGGAAGAAGCGTCTGAAGCTGACCCAGCGCCGGGCAAAGTTCAAGGCCCAGAAAGTCGCCCGTCGCCTGAACCGGAGGTAAGGCGGCCAGTCTCCAGTAACAAAACCAACATTAAAAAAGGCAAATGTTATGGAACAACAAAATACTGCACTTGGTTTTCTTAATATCAATTCAGACGTTGAAACAATGTCCAGCCGTGATATTGCCAGGATCACTGGTAAACGCCATGACCATGTTGTTCGAGACATAAAAGTCATGTGCGAACAGATGGAATGGGGCCTCCCCAAATTTGAGGACACCTATATTAACCAGCAAAATGGCCAGGAATACTGCCAATACAACCTGCCTTTCTATGAGTGCATGACCTTGATCACTGGCTATGACGTTAAACGTCGAGCTGCGATCATCCAGCGGTGGCACGATCTGGAGTCCGGCAAATCACAGCCCATGATCAAGCAGGAGGATCACCCCTCCCCGCACCAACTGCTGGAGCTCCACATGGACGCCAGCCTCAAAGCCATCACCTTTGCCAGAGAGTTCGGCCTTGACGGTAACCAGGCCATGCTGGCGGCAGATCGCATGGTCAAGAAACGCCTCGACTTTTCCCCACTGGAAGAAATGGGTCACCCCGCCCTGATCGCCCCGGTCAAAGCCCCGCTTTACACGGTTACCGAGCTGGGCAAACTGTCCGATCCGGTCTTCTCAGCCGTCAATATGAACCTGCACCTTCACGACCACGGATTGCAGGTCAGGGTGGGTGATCAGTGGACGCCTACCGACAAGGGCAAGCCGTTCTGTGAAATGCTCGACGTGGGCAAGCATCATGGTGACGGCACCCCCGTCAAGCAACTGAAGTGGTATGCCTCCGTACTGCCGACGCTCACCAAACCATGGCGGCGTTACGTCACGCCAAAACCGGCAGAAAAGACACCAGCGCCAGAACCAAAGCTCTCACCGCCACCCGTTGCAGAGGATCAACCTGACACCAGCAAGCCGCCCATCACCCGACAGCATAAAAGTCGCCGTAGCAGTGACCGGATGCGGGGCCGCTACGGCCTGCCGGATCACTTTTCAATCTATGAACTGGCCGACGAGCTGGAGCTGCAAAAAGGCTACATAGAGGACGTACTGAAAAAGCACCGCATCATTAAATGGAAGCCCATGAAGCACAGCGGCAAATTCGTCCTGACCGACACTGGCTGGCACTACGGAAAAATGTATGACCCGTCAACAAAGCAGTTCCGTGAGAAGGGTAAGCGGGTGATGACCACCCAATGCCAGCCTGTCTTTGGCTACGACATTTTGAAGTTTTTTATGTAGGGGTAGGGATATGGAACAGAAAAAGCTAATGCGGGTGACTGATATACTTCGGGAATACCATCTCTCGAAATCGACCTTTTACAAAATCATCCGTAATGGTGAGTTTCCTGAGCCGGTATCATTGGGTAAAGGCATTCAAAAATTATACCGCCGCAGTGATGTTGAAGCATTTTTTGGCTGCTGACAGGCATGCCCATTCATGCATTTATAAACGGCGCAATAGTATCCAGGTAAATACGTTGCGCCGCCCTTCTTTCCTCAAAATGATCATCCGTATTGTAAACATCATCCACTCCCTTTTTCCTGTGCCCAAGACACGCTTCTGCCACTTCATAGGATATTTTGTTCTTGGACATAAACGTCCTTCCTGTACGCCGCAGGGAGTGTGGAGCCCATACCTTGATATGATTTAACTTCCCCTTTTTGTACTGATACTCAACCCAATTACGCAAGGTATTGGGGCATACCCCACCATCATCCACTGCAAATACATAGTCACTGTCTGGATAAAATTCATTGGCTTCTTTTATCCATCCAACTACCTCTGGTTCTAGTGGGATTAGCTCATGAATCCATTTTTTTGTATTCCTTAAAAAATCAGGAGTTCTCCAACACCCCTTATTCAAATCAACATCACTCATTTTCATGGCAACCAACTCTCTAACCCGTAGGGTTAATGCCGTTTTTACCGCCAGCATCAAATAGTTCCTACGGTTATAAAGACGTTGATTTCTGAAATGTTCAAAGACGGCTTCTAGTTCATCCATCGACAGTGTACGAGTGTTTTTAGAGATATGAGTACTGGCATCCTTGCTTTCAAAGCCAAAACTCGGATTTTTCTCTGTCAGTCTCAACCGGTTTGCCAATTTATAGACCCGCTGGATCACGCTCAGCACCTTCTTGCCCGTGGTTTTTATTCCAGCCTTGCGTATTTGGTTAAGCTTTCTCTCAATAACAATAGGTTGTATGGCATCTAACTTCATGGGACCGAAATCAGTTTCAAGATAAGTTCTATAAGCCGAGTCATAGCTTTCACTCACCCCTTTTTCTTTAAGAAGCTCATAGGCTTCGCCGAATGTTTCAATCACCTCAAAAGTACCAGAAACGGCCAGACTGTCCTGTATAGCTGACAACCGTGCCCTGGCTTCCGACAGCGTTAAAAACTTATAGTCCCCAACCTTTACATCCTTACGCTTACCATCAATAAAGACCCTTCCATACCAAGTGCTTCTTTTTTCCCCACAGAAAGAAGCAAGTTCTTACCGCAACTGTGCATACCTGGCTTTTTTAATAATGCCTTGACCTGTTGAGCGTTTTTCATTGATGACTACCGTTGTTATTTTTCGAGTGTTGTAAAATTTTCTTTTTCCTCAAAACAGTATTTTTTTTACAACGATTTCACAACACTTTACAACACACCAACCCCATCCAAGAAATACACATACGTACCAGTACGAACATACTAATAAATATAAATGACTGATTTAAAGACAGAAAAAGACAAAAAAAACCAATTACAAACTCTTTACAAAAGTGAACGGGAATTATAACGAAACTGACCCGTTTGTATGCAAGCAAACCATCAGAGTACCGGAAAATGCCGGATCCAAGGCAGAAATAGTGAGACTGGATAATAAAAAAAGGGAAGACAGAGCTTCCCTTTATAACATGGCTATTCTTATGGGACTTAAATCAGCCCAGTGATGGGCCTGCTGCTACCAGAGCCTTGCCTTCTTCGTTATCAGTAAACTTAACAAAGTTGGTAATAAAGCGATCCGCTAGGTCATGAGCCTTACGTTCCCACTCGGCAGGATCTTCATAAGTATTCTGAGGGTTCAGAATACTGTCATCAACACCATCAACAGTTTGTGGTACATGCAATCCGAAGAAAGGTAGAGTTTTGGTTTCTGCTTTATCAATAGAACCATCCAGAATGGCATCAATGATTGCCCGGGTTGCCTTGATGGAGATACGCTTGCCAGTACCGTTCCATCCAGTATTCACCAGGTAAGCAGTAGCACCATGAGCTTCCATTTTCTTAACCAGCTCTTCTGCGTACTTGGTTGGATGCAGGGACAGGAATGCAGCACCGAAGCAGGAAGAGAAGGTTGGTGTTGGCTCAGTGATCCCGCGCTCAGTACCCGCCAGTTTCGCAGTAAAGCCGGAGAGGAAGTGGTATTTGGTCTGCTCAGGTGTCAGACAGGAGACTGGAGGTAAAACACCAAACGCATCGGCAGTAAGGAAGATCACCTTCTTGGCGTGACCAGCCTTGGAAACCGGCTTAACAATATTATCAATATGGTACAGGGGATAAGAGACCCGGGTATTCTCAGTTTTTGAGCCATCATCAAAGTCAATTTTGCCCTGAGCATCAACGGTTACATTCTCCAGCAACGCATCTCGACGAATGGCATGGAAAATCTCAGGCTCATTTTCTTCCCTCAGACTAATTGTCTTGGCATAACAACCACCTTCAAAGTTGAAAACACCATCATCATCCCAGCCGTGTTCATCATCACCAATCAAAGCACGCTTTGGATCTGCAGAGAGTGTGGTTTTACCAGTTCCGGACAGGCCAAAGAAAATTGCTGTATCCCCCTGTTCACCCACATTGGCAGAACAGTGCATAGACGCCATGCCCCTGAGCGGCAGAAGGTAGTTCATGATAGAGAACATACCTTTCTTCATTTCACCGCCATACCAGGTACCACCAATGACCTGAATCCGCTCCGTCAGGTTGAATGCCACAAAGTTTTCAGAGTTCAGGCCATGCTCCTGCCATTTTGGATTGGTGCACTTTGCACCGTTCATCACAATAAAGTCAGGTTCAAAGCCCACCAGCTCATCTTCGCTGGGCCGGATGAACATGTTTTTCACGAAGTGAGCCTGCCATGCCACTTCGGTCACAAAACGCACGCTCAAACGTGTTTCAGGATTAGCACCGCAGAAACCGTCAATAATAAACAGGCGCTTGCCAGACAATTGATTGGTTACCAGTGATTTAAGATCTGCCCAGACGTCTTCAGTAATGGGCTTATTGTCATTTTTCCCCTGGTCAGACCACCAGATGGTATCCCGGGTCGTATCGTCCTTGACGATGTATTTATCCTTTGGAGAGCGGCCAGTGAAGATACCGGTATCCACCGACACGGCCCCCATTTCAGTAACCACTCCTTTTTCATAGCCTTCCAGTTCCGGCCGGGTCTCCTCTTTAAACAGGGTGTCATACGAAGGGTTGTAAACCACATCAAGGACATCCTTGATTCCGACTGCAGCCAGAGCTTCCTTTACGTTTACATGGGCCATGCAAAGTTCTCCTAAGGCAATACGCTCAACTTAACGTTTCATGTTGTTAGATTATGATAATTCTTGTGGCGCGCTATGATAGGGTATTGAACCTATTATTTAAATATAACTCTGAAATTACAGGTTATAGAGCCCTCTTTTCACGCCTGATAGTTAACTGAGTCTGGTAAAAGACGTTAAACCTTTGTCAGTTTAAAAGTGTTGCCCCGCGTCAAACTTATCATCGGTCACTGAAAGAAAACACAAGTGCACACTCTCATCATTATCTCTGGCTAATGAACTCATAAAGAGCCGTTAAAATCCAGCGCCAAACAACAAAAACAAGCAAGAAAAAACAAAATAAAACAGCACTTGACCATTTAGTCAGGAATTTAACTGAATTCCCGACTAAACAAGAAGGAGAGGAACCTAAAAGCCTTAATGAGTTTGTGGTTTTTCGTTAAAGATTGAATCTAGATCATCTTTACCAAAAACATATTGGTGATTACAGAACTGGCAGTCCATAGCAACCTGACCTTCTTCTTCAATAATTGACTCGATTTCTTTTCGATCCAGAGTACTAATGATTTTCGCACTTCTTTCCTGAGAACAGGTGCAGCCGAAATGAACCGGCTCTTTTTCAAAAATACGAACCGTTTCTTCATGAAACAGCCTGACAAGCAGTGTTTCATGGTCAAGATCCAACAACTCAGAACTCTGAACAGTCTCTGCCAATGCTGTCATGCGATTCCATGACTCAAAACGCGCATCTGCAGAGAGTTCAGCACTTGCAGGCAGTGCCTGTAGCAGCAAACCAGAACTAGACTGACCATCACAGGCCAGCCATAGGCGAGTCTGCAACTGAACGGACTGAGCAAAATAATCTTCAAGACTTGCCGCCAGCGTTTCCTTTTCCAAGGGAACAATTCCCTGGTAACGCTTACCTTTCACGGGATCTACGGTAATCAACAAACTTGCCTTGCCCAAAAGCGTTTGAAGTGGTGCTTCTACGATATCATCCCTGAACTGGGCAACAGCACGGAATGACTTCTGGTCTGTACACTCCACCATCAGCAGAGATAGTGGTCCATCGCCTCTGGCCTGAAGGGTAAGAAGCCCCTCAAACTTCAGCGTAGAGCTCAACAACACCGCTGAAGCCACCAGCTCACCTAAAATGCGCCGGACAACCTCTGGATACTCATGAGCCTCCAAAGCATCAACATAGCTGTTGTTGAGAGAGACGACTTCACCACGAATATCGGTATTTTCAAATATAAAGCGCTGTACTGCGTTATCAGTTCTGCTCATGAGCAATATTCCGTTCCGGGCTTATCAAAAAACTGACGACAGCATCACAGCCACCGATCAAATACAAGCAAGCCACTGATTTATAAGGAAATACATAATAAGAAACGGCGTATTATATTACGATTCAGCAAAAAACACTTCGTTCTGCTTATAGCTTCTCTCTCTAACACACTGTTTGGCTATACTCAAAAGATGACAGTTTGACCAGGGAAAGGACATGCAAGACGGAGCAGGGATTAATAAAACAACCTCTTCATCCCAATTAACAGTTACTCATGAAAAACCTGAAGAGTCTGCACCTAACCAAACTCGGCAGCAAACAGCTACAGGAGCAGGCTCTCAAGATGATGCCCCTCCACTAAAAAGCAGGCATATTGGAAGCACGGAACCAGCTTCTAACGTCAGCTCCAAAAGAGCAGAGATTAATAGCCTTGAAGAGCAGTATAAAGACCACTGCAAACTTAAAGCCAAACTAGAAGAGAGAAAAGAAGTCTCTCAACAGCTTGAAACAATACGCAAATTCATGGCTGCCCCTAAAAATTTTGATAGAGACTGCGGCTTTGTTATTACATTTGTCTCAAGCTCTGGTAAAGAAATTAGCATTCTTCCACCTGATGAAAAACTTGGTGAAAAGCGCTTGGGCAAGCTTTTAGGAAAACTGGAGTTACTGGTTGGCAAACCTGGTGAAGCAGAAGAATCTGGTGAGTTAGAAAAAGCATTTGGGAAAGATGGCAAAAAGCTAGATGAGTCACTCAAAGACTGTCTTTCACCACACCAATTGATATTTTCCTGAAACCTGTTGTCAAAGGACTGA
>OODV01000039.1 GCA_900299555.1 uncultured Endozoicomonas sp. | reverse complement strand
CGGGTAGCTGTGGTCGACGAGACATCTGTTCCAGATAAAACGCTTGATAATGATGTCTGAGCATAGCTGGCATCAGCTAAAGGATTTAGAAAAAGCGATTGGTATAAGTACTATTAGATTATTTTATTAGAAAAGAGTCCATTACAAGAATTTGAAATCATAAACGCAACATACTTTAACTATTGATATAATTCAGTTTCTCGGTTTTGATGCCTCCTTGAGTTTCACAAAAGCAAACACATCATTACCTTAATACTGAAAACCTTAGAAAACTCTTGAAATACCATTTGATTCAAGTCATTAGAGCGTATCAATGAATACCTGAAGCGCAATTTATATGCTATTGTCCCCGACGTTTTTTCGCTGTTCCGAAGTTATCCCCGGCTGTTTTTTACCGAGTATGCATTAATACAAATGTTGCCATATGTAAAAAATAAGCCATGAGTGAATATCAAGAGGGCTCTCCATGAACGTTTTAAAAATGACCGATCTGGATCTGGCAGGCAAACGCGTACTGATCCGTGAAGACCTCAATGTTCCAGTAAAAGACGGGAAAGTCACCAGTGACGCCCGTATTCTGGCATCACTGCCTACCATTAAACTGGCACTGGAATCCGGTGCTCATGTAATGGTCACCTCTCATCTGGGTCGTCCTACCGAAGGTGAGTACGAAGAGCAATTCTCTCTCAAGCCTGTTGCTGAGTATATTGGCAAGTTGCTGGGCAAGGACGTTCGTCTGGTAAAAGACTGGGTCGACGGAGGCTTTGAAGTTGCAGCCGGCGAACTGGTTATTCTGGAAAACTGCCGCTTTAACCCTGGTGAAAAGAAGGATGATGAAGCACTGTCCCGCAAAATGGCAGCCCTTTGTGACATCTATGTGATGGATGCTTTTGGTACCGCACACCGTGCCCAGGCCTCTACTCATGGCGTTGGCAAGTTTGCTGCTATTGCCTGTGCAGGCCCTCTGCTCGCTGCTGAGCTTGAAGCACTTGGCAAGGCTATGGATAAGCCTCAACGTCCAATGACTGCTATAGTGGGTGGCTCCAAAGTCTCCACAAAACTGACCGTTCTGGAATCCCTGTCAGGCATTTGTGACCAACTGATCGTAGGCGGTGGTATCGCCAACACCTTCCTGGCTGCCGCCGGTAAGAATGTTGGTAAGTCGCTCTATGAAGCAGATCTGATCCCTCAGGCTAAAGCACTGATGGAGAAGTGCGATATCCCAATGCCAACAGATGTTGTCTGTGGCAAAAAGTTCGATGAGAAAGAGCCTGCTATCATCAAGTCTGTTGATGAAGTAGAAGATGATGACATGATCTTTGACGTTGGCCCTGAAACCCAGAAGCTGTTTGCCGATGTTCTAACCGCAGCAAAAACTATTCTGTGGAACGGCCCTGTTGGCGTTTTCGAATTTGACCAGTTTGGTGAAGGTACACGTTCACTGTCCATGGCTATTGCAAACTCTGATGCATTTTCTATTGCAGGTGGTGGCGATACCCTGGCAGCCATTGATAAATACGAAATTAAAGAAAAAGTGTCGTACATCTCTACCGGTGGCGGCGCATTCCTTGAGTTCGTTGAAGGCAAGGTGCTCCCTGCAGTAGCGATGCTCGAAGAAGCAGCCAAGCGCTAATCATCTGTATCCAAAGGCCGGAGGTAAGTGTATTTTCTTCCGGCTCTTGGCCTCCCTCCACGCCCTGTTCTACTTGCTTCCCAGCCAAAATAGTCTTTTCTTGCAGGATGCTACTGCATCCAGAGTATTGTCTGAATATTAGAGTCCTGTAGAATGCTCCCGTTGAACACCCGTAGATCAGCCGATCATATTGGTACCAAGAACCACCAGCGTGCCTGTTTCAAAACATTATCTGGCACACTTCTTGTCTGTAGGACTTTCACTGGCCTGTACTGTTATATGCAGCCCAAGGGCAACAGGGAGAGTACTTTCCATACGACAGCTCAGCAGCTTGCCAATATAGCAATAAACTTGGTTATGAAGTTCAAATACCGCAGGGAATGGTCACTAAAGATGCAACTTTCTTTTCCTGCAAACAGGTTTTTCCCGGGAAATGTCGCCAAAAGGATTTGTTATGTCATCTAGAGAAACGGCGTTGAAACACGGATGGTATTTACTGAAGGCCAAGTACAGGGCAGAGATTAAGGCACAGGATAACCTTGAAAGTCAGGGGTTTGAGGCTTATTGCCCATTGATTCAGGAAAAGAGCTGCCGTGCTCCACTGTTCCCGGGCTATGTTTTTATACGGCTGAGCGAGAAAGATCTCCCCTCATATCACAAGATCCGCTCAACCCGTGGAATCACACAGGTTGTTCGGTTTAATAAGGTTAGCCACAAACTCTATAACGAAGGCAAGCTGCCAAAGGGTGAACTGGGCAAGTTACTGCCCAGCCCAATACCCAATGGCGACCAGATGATTGATCAGATCGAAGCATTCGTCTGGAAGTACAATGGCTGCATTCCTGATGAGAAGCCCATTTCTATTCGCTTTCGTGAAGGTGAGTCAGTACTGTACGACAATCCGCTTTTTCGCCACCTTGAAAGTACCTTCATAAAAGGTGTTAACATGGATCGTGGCATCATTCTCATTCAGTTTATTGAGAGCCTGCGCACCAAAGAAGGAATAGAAGAACAGGTTATTGCCAAAAAACACATCGAAGTCCCTTTGAAAGACTTACAGAAAGTATCCGAAGAGAGTTAATGGACAGACTCAAGCTGATCTCAGGTATGCGCCCGCTTTCCTATAGCCAGGTCACACCTCACCCTCATGAAACGGCCTATTTCCAATATTATGAAATAGATCTGGAAAACAGTATTCCGGGTATCAGTCACTGCCTTGGGTATGTAAGCAGCAACAACTACCGTATTGCCTGCCACTTATACACAAGACTGGAAGCAAAAGGCTCAGTATTCCTCCTGCACGGTTACTATGACCATGTTGGTTTATTCCGGCATGTCATACGTTTCTTTCTGGAACAAGGCTACAACGTTCTGGCGTATGACCTTCCGGGACATGGCCTTTCCAGTGGCAAGCCAGCAACTATTGAAGATTTTGAGACCTACCGCCTGGTTCTGGAAGACTTGATGAACTACTGCGATCCAATCTTGCCAAAACCATGGCTGGCATATGGGCAAAGTACAGGTTGTGCCATCATCACTGAGCTTCTGAACCATCAAGCCAAAAACAAGATGCCCTTACGTTTTGAGCAGGTTATCCTTTCTGCGCCTCTTGTTCGCCCATGGTTATGGAAACTGAGCCGCTTCCAACTCTATTTGGCAAGACCATTTCTTCGCCAAATACCCCGTAAATTCAAAGATAACTGCAGAGACGAAACTTTCCTGGATAAAGCTCACAATGACCCTCTGGCACCAAAAATTTTACCAACCCAGTGGGTGTCAGCACTGGATCGCTGGATTCGCCGAATAGAGTCGTCGACCACACAGATAGCTATTAGCCCATTAATTATTCAGGGCACAAATGATACGACTGTTGACGGACAATATAATATTAAGGCTTTAAGAAAACTCTACAAATCACCCCAGGTGCTCTGGCTGGATGGCGCACGACACCATCTGCCCAATGAACTTCAGAAAACTAGGGAGTATTATATGCGATGGCTTTCAGAGTCTATGAACACCAAACATAGTTAGTACTGATTTCTCAATAAAGCATTCGCTGTAGAATACTCAATGAACTCCCACTCCATACCATTGCCGTCTAAATAATAATGGCGTCGTCTATACTGCCCTTCTTCACGGAAAGAAACATCTTCCTGGTAGCCTGCAGCAATCAGTCTTTCATCAATTGAATCCAGCTCATCAGTGACAAAACCCAGGTGGTTCAATCCATGCTCTTCATAATCACTGCCCAGCTTGTGACCTGATTGATCATTCAGTGCCAGATACGTCTTCTCAGAGCCCACATGAACCCATTTTCGACCCGTTTTCTGACTTTTCCCCCCACCTCTGACAGAGAACTCCGGGAATGCTGCAGTCAAAAAACGAATAGCCTCATCAATCGATGGAACTGTGACGTTGGCGTGTTCAAGGTAAACACTCATCAGTACACCTCACATTTATAAACTTTTTTATTTACATATTCAGCCTACGACTACAATCTTATTTTGTAAAGCATTTGGTTTACAAAACAATAAGTACTCCATATAATCCAAAGCTATGAAAGATAAGAAAACTCTGGACCAGATCCTTCATTACTTAAAAACAGAAGGGCCTTTGACAGCTGGTGATTTGGGCAAACGGCTAAATATCACAAGCATGGGTGCTCGTGGCCACTTGGAAAAACTGATGGACAGAGCATTGGTGGATACCACAACTATCCGCAGTGGCGTGGGACGTCCAAGGAAAACATGGCACCTGACCCCAAGAGCCCAATCCCAATTTCCTGATCGTCATGACCAACTGACTCTGGAGATGATCATTTCCGTAAAAGAAATCTTTGGAGACGAGGGTCTGACTCAACTGATTGAACATCGCAGTCAGAGTTCAGAGCGGATCTATCAGGAAAAGCTTGCAGCGCATTCCACACTGGAATCAAAAATAGCCGCACTCGCCAAGATAAGAACCAATGAGGGCTATATGGCTGCTTACAGCAAAGAAGATGATGGATTTTTATTTATCGAAAACCATTGTCCAATCTGCGCAGCTGCACAAGCCTGCCAAGGGTTCTGTCGCTCTGAGTTACAGATTTTCAGAACACTTTTTGCGCCAGAAGCAACGGTAAATCGTACTGAATACATCTTAGAGGGTGCCCGCCGTTGCACATATCGCATAGAACCTACAGGAAGTCTCGATAGATGAAATATGTTGGAGCACACGTCAGTGCAGCCGGTGGGGTCGAAAATGCTCCATTAAATGCTCATGAAATAGGCGCAACTGCCTTTGCCCTGTTCACAAAAAATCAGAGACAGTGGAATGCCAAACCGCTCTCAATGAAGAGCATTGAGCTGTTTAGAGAACGCTGTGAGAAATACCACTTCAAACCTGAACAGATTCTTCCCCACGACAGCTATCTGATTAACCTGGGTCATCCGGAGCAGGAAGCACTTGAGAAGTCCCGCCTTGCATTTATTGATGAAATGGAACGATGCATGCAGCTAGGGCTTGACCGCCTAAACTTCCATCCGGGCAGCCACTTGAGAAAAATTGACACAGCAGACTGTCTGAGCAAGATCGCTCAGTCCATCAATATTGCTCTCGAACAAACCCAGGGCGTGATTGCGGTGATAGAGAATACAGCGGGCCAGGGGAGCAACCTGGGGTGGCAATTTGAAGAGATCGCCGAAATCATTGATCAGGTTGAAGACAAAAGCCGGGTTGGGGTCTGCCTGGATACCTGTCATACCTTTGCTGCCGGTTACGACCTTCGGACTCAGGATGCCTGCCAGAAAACGTTTGCCAAGTTCGAAAAAATCATTGGTTTTAACTACCTGAAAGGTATGCACCTGAATGACTCCAAAGGTGCGCTTGGCTCAAGAAAAGACCGGCACCACAGCCTTGGACAAGGCGAAATCGGCTGGGAGGTATTTCGCTATATCATGACTGACAGCCGTTTCGATGGTATTCCCATGGTTCTGGAAACTATTGATGAAACTATCTGGGCTGATGAAATTAATGCCTTGAAAATGATGTCTACATAATATTAATGGCTCCAGTAGAGCGCGACAAGCTTACTACCGGAGCTTCATCGACCTTTCGAAACAGCCATTTAAATTTTTTAATGACCTCTATTCAGAAAAAACACCAGCCAATTACTAATCAATCATTCGTAAAACATCATATTTTATAACCTATTCCCCACTAGGGAATTGAACCAGATTTCTTCACAACACAATCAAACATTAAATAAAAAATTAAAACGAACGTTTTTCTAAATAAATTGTCCAACTTTTATAAACGTAACTTTATAAACCATTTCACCAACTTATTCCAAACAGATAAATCAACCTTACTGATTGAAATTAAAGAATTTTTCCTCAGAGGGAGCTGATAAGATATGGGCCGGGAAGCAACAGTAAGTAAAAAAAATGAGCTCTATCCAAGCTTATTTGCAGATCAGGTTCTACCTGAAATAGCCATATCAGCAGGACTGAAGAACAATAGGAAAAGGCTCAGTGAAGAACCAATGCCACGGATTGGCAAACCTCTGGATCATCGCACCCTCAAAGTAGTCTATGTTGGCATAGGTCCTAATGCCCTTTGGAATGCATTGCAAACGAAGGCAAAGTGTTCTGATACAGATATAGAAATGTTTGAAAAGAGAACGGAATACGTTCGAAATCACACTGTCAACATTGATGATAAATGTTTCAGGTCATTAAAGAGCTATGACAATAAGATTTTAAAAGAAGGGATAGATCAGCTTAGAAATAAAATCCTGAAACAGCATGGCTATATCAGTTGTAAAGAGTTTGAAACAGACCTGAAGTTAATCGCAGAAAGAATGGGTATAATCATGCATGCTGGCAGTGATTACGAAGTCGTTTCGATTGGTGATGATAAGGTCAAATTGAAATCAGGAGAAGCCCTCTTTGATGCCCTTATCTGTGCAGATGGGGCACATTCAAAAAGTAGAAAAGCTTTATTAAAAATGGTAGATAATCCAAACTATCAGGGAGAAGATATTGTTTTTTCCGAACTGTCATCAACAGATGAAGATAGTGAGTTTAAAGCTAAAAAAGACCTTCAATATCGAGTCAGAGTAAAATACCAGGTCCAGGGTCAAACTAAGAAGCTGGCCAGTGGCTGGCTTAATTTTTTCCGTTATGCTTATGCGACCTTTAAAGTGATGTTATCACCTGTTGAAGAGAGAATTCGAAAACTCAATGAACAGGCCAGTGAAGTCACCATCGACTTTTTTATTTCGAAAGAAGAGTATGACAGTTTGTCTGGCTATAACCTTGGCAATGCTGGAAATCTATCCGATAGTAAGGTTAGTGACCTCCTGAAAGAGAAAATAAAAAACTGGCAGGCTATAAAACATAAATTCTGTCAGGAAACCATCATTGCTGACACTGAAGAATTAACCCCCTATACCCTGTCTATTTTTCATGCCAGAAAAGTTCACCATATAACTCCATCAGGAAAGCTTATCTGTATTCTAGGAGATGCAGCCACCTCGCTCCCCTATTTCCGATCGTTGAATAACTTCCTGGTCGTTGGTGCAGACTTTGGCAGAAAACTGGGATCTGCAACCAGGGCAAAACTAGCCAAAACCGGAAAATCCTATGAGAAATACGCCAGCCGGAGAGCTCGCTGGGAAGGCTTTAAAGCCAAACTCAAAAACCTCATGATCAATGTACTAAAACTCTATTTATGGGTTAGCAATAAGGTTTTCTGGCAAACCAATGCCTGGGACCCAGAGAAGCTTAAGGAGATGAGAAAGAAATTACCTGAACGAGAAGCTGTCTGGCATCATTCCCCTACAATTTTAACAGGAGGATAACTACCTGCTCTGTTAATTAAAAATTATTCTTTCCAAAATGGTTTTATAATTTCTTGATAGCGATCCACTTCGGTTAATCCGATATCTTGCAACAGACGCGAATCCATTTCAGCAAGATGCCTGCGTGATTGAGCTCGTATTTTCCAGGTAATGAAAATTGATTTTAATCTCTTGAGTATTTTTTTCTTAAATTGAGGTAAGAGAAGTAGCTACCTGCAGAAGTATCCATCTTTATAAACTCCACTCGCTAGAACATCACTGACATGTGTTTATAAATTAAGGTTGGTCTTCACTCCGGACAAACGATATATTTTTTCATCATTCATAAGAAAAACTAATAAATAGGTGCTCCATGGCCCGGCTCCCTTCTTTGAAAGGGCTTCAAACATTTGAAGTAGTTTCAAGACATCTCAGTTTTACCCGTGCTGCAGATGAACTAAGTGTCACACAGGCAGCTGTCAGCCAGCAGATGCGAAACCTTGAAGAGGAGCTTGGAACACAGCTATTTCGCAGGACAACCCGTCAGCTGCACTTATCTGACGATGGTGAGCGGTTGCTCCTCCATGTACAGAAAGCGTTCAGGGAGCTGGAAAAAGGCCTTCACAAAATCCGTAATGATCGCTACCACTACCTCAACATATCCGTACTTCCTTCTTTCGCATCCCGTTGGTTAATACCAAGACTGAGCCAGTTTTCTCAGCAACACCCGGATATAGAAATTCGTTTATTACCATCATTTGCACTGACAGATTTTTCCAAGGAAGATATTGACCTGGCCATTCGATTTGGCACTGGAAACTATCCGGGAGTTAATACTGAGTTTCTGATGGAAGAAAAAGCCTTTCCAGTGTGCAGGCCTGACTTCTTTGACAGTGACAAACCCGGCATTCATGAACTGGATAGTATTCCACTACTACAGGATGCCGGTGTAGGCGCCATAACATGGCGGGATTGGCTGAACCAAGCCGGAGATGCCGAACTCGAGGTGTGCTACGGCACTCAAATAACAGACGCTGGACTTTTATTAGATCTGGCCAGAAATGGTCAGGGCGTAGCACTGAGCAGGGCATCGCTGGTTAGAAATGATCTGGATAAAGGGCTATTGATCAAGCCTTTTGAACTGGTTCTGGAATCAATCTTTTCCTACTACCTTGTCAGTCGTACAAACAGTCAGTCTGATCCAAGAATATGTGCATTTTCACAATGGCTTAAACAAGCCTGTGAGGATTTCAGTACGCTCACTTAGAGCTACGTGTACTGGAGGATGGTCTTAAGGCTTTCTGGGCATACTTTGGTAACTTATCCACCACCAGATTCCAGGACTGAGTGATCAGGTCTTGCAACTCTGCTGTTGACAGAGGGCAATCACTGCCAAACTCAACCCACCCCGCTCTTGCCAAGTGCGGTGCGGGTCGACAGCCAGGTATTCCCGTCATCATCAGAAAAAGATCATCTGACACCTTACAGGCCATCTTACAGCCATCATAAAAGATGCAGACCATCTTTGTTTTATGGACACTGTACACTTCGACACCACCCCACTTAACATCAAAGCGAATGCCTGACAGTTCATCACACCAGGATTTAAGGGTGGGAATATCCATCATCGTTTGAACCGGGAGATAAGTGTTAACTGGCAGCTCAAGCTGCCAGTTAACAGGAAGGAATATCAGAACTGCTTAAGAATCTGTTCCACGCTGTCAGTCGCATCACCAAACAACATACGACTATTCTCGCGGAAGAACAATGGGTTCTGGACACCTGCATAACCGGTAGCCATCGAACGCTTGAATACGATAACTTCACCGGCTTCCCAGACCCGTAACACCGGCATGCCAGCAATTGGGCTAGTAGGGTCTTCGGCAGCAGCTGGGTTCACCGTGTCGTTTGCGCCAATAACCAGAACGGTATCGGTATCCGCAAAGTCATCATTGATTTCATCCATCTCTTCAACGATGTCATAAGGCACTTTGGCTTCTGCCAGCAGTACGTTCATATGACCTGGCAGACGCCCAGCAACTGGATGAATACCAAAACGAACCTTGATGCCACGATCCCGCAGTTTATTCACCAGATCACGAACAGGATGCTGAGCCTGGGCAACCGCCATTCCGTAACCAGGAGTAATGATGACGCTGGAGGAGTTCTTCAGTCTTTCCGCCACTTCTTCAGCGCTGACCTCAGTGTACTCACCCTGCTCACCACCTTCGACTATCGTACCTTCTTCTGTACCAAAACCACCGAGAATCACCGAAACAAACGAACGATTCATGGCCGAACACATCAGGTAAGAAAGAATGGCACCAGACGAGCCTACCATCGCACCGGTAATAATCAGCAGGTTGTTACCCAGCATAAAACCAGTCATCGCTGCAGCCAGACCAGAATAGGCATTAAGCATGGACACCACTACCGGCATATCCGCACCACCAATGCCCAGCACCAGCGTGATACCAAAAGCAAAGGCGAGAATGGTTACCAGCAACAGGGCCAGAATACTGTGCTGCTGAACGTAAACAACACCCATCAAAATAGCCAGGGCAAGAATAGCCAGATTGGTCCAGTGCTTTCCAGGAAGCGATACTGGACGGCTGGAAACTTTTCCATGAAGCTTCAGCGCAGCCACTACAGAACCACTAAACGTCACCGCACCAATAATAATCCCGATAAAGATTTCAGAGCTGTGAATCAACTGCTCAGTCGTCATGACGAGATTTTTGAACTGGCCAGCCAGTGAGTCATTCACTTCCAAGGCGCTGGCAAAACCAATCAATACTGCCGCCAGACCACCAAACCCATTCAATATGGCGACCAGTTGAGGCATCTCCGTCATCTGGACTTTAATCGCCAGATAGAGACCAACACCAGCACCAATAATCATGCAGAGTGTTACCAGAGTAATACCGGTAATATGAGCATGGGCAAGGGTTGCCAGAACAGCCACCACCATACCGGTGATGCCGTATATATTGCCGTTTTTCGCCGTATCCTGACGGCTGAGCCCGGCAAGACTCATAACAAACATTAATGCAGCAACCAGATAAGCCGCTACCAGTAATCCTTCAGACATTGCGAGCGACTCCTGTTAATCCAGACGGAACATCTTGAGCATCCGCTGGGTAACAGCGAATCCACCAACAATATTGATGACGGCAACCGTGATGGCAATACCCGACAGTGCCAGCACGATATTATTATCACTGCCCAGCTGAACCAGACCACCAACAACTACGATGCCACTAATGGCATTGGTTACACTCATCAGCGGCGTGTGCAAAGCAGACTTAACGTTCCAGATAACGTAATAACCAACAATCGAGGCCAGAACGAAGACCGTAAAGTGTTCCAGAAAAGCGGTTGGCGCTGAATTGGCAATACAGCCAAACAACACTGCGCCTACAGACATCAACAGAGGCTTCAGCCAGGGCTTGGGCTTTGCCTCCTCTTTCACTGCTTTTGCAACCACAGGTTCAGGCTTGGCAGCGGGGGCAGCACTGACTTTAACTGGGGGAGGAGGCCAGGTGATGCTGCCCTCACGGATAACTGTCAGACCGCGAATAACTTCATCATCAAAGTTGATATCAATCTGTCCATCTTTATTTGGACAGAGCAGCTTCAGCAGATTTACCAGGTTAGTGCCGTACAACTGTGAAGACTGGGTAGGCAAACGACTTGGCAGGTCAGTGTAGCCAATGACTTTAACGCCATGTGCAACGGTAATTTGATCTTTAACCGTACATGCGCAATTACCACCGGTTTGAGCCGCAAGATCCACGATAACACTGCCAGGCTTCATCGCCTTAACCATGTCTTCAGTGATCAGCTTGGGTGCAGGACGGCCAGGAATCAGGGCTGTGGTGATAATGATATCAACTTCTTTAGCCTGCTCCATAAAGAGCGCCATCTCGGCATCAATAAATGCCTGACTCATCTCCTTGGCATAACCATCCGAAGAATCCTGCTCTTCTTCATAGTCCAGCTCAAGGAACTCAGCACCCATACTCTCAACCTGCTCTTTTACTTCAGGCCGAGTATCGAATGCCCGAACAATGGCACCCATGCTACCCGCTGCGCCAAGGGCGGCCAGACCAGCAACACCGGCACCAATAACCAGTACTTTGGCCGGGGGAATTTTGCCTGCCGCAGTGATCTGGCCGTTAAAGAAGCGGCCAAATTCATGGGAAGCTTCCACAACTGCGCGATAGCCACCAATGTTTGCCATTGAACTCAGGGCATCCAGCGACTGTGAGCGAGACAAACGAGGCACGCTGTCCAAAGCCAGAATATTTACATTACGCTGGCTGAGCTTATTCATCAGCTCTTCATTCTGGGCAGGCCAGATGAAGCTGGCCAGGGTTGCGCCATCTTTGAGCAGTGCAATCTCACCATCAACCGGAGCGTTAACCTTGAGAATAATGTCTGAGTTCCAGACTTCATCACGATCAACTATCTGAGCACCAGCCTGAGTAAATGCCTCATCCTCAAAGCTCGCCTTTATCCCTGCACCTCGTTCAATGACGACGTCAAAACCGAGTTTCTGTAACTTACCCACAGTGTCGGGTGTCGCAGCAACGCGATTCTCGTTTTCCTGGACTTCTCCAGGGATCCCTATACGCATACGGTCACCTAGCTAGGAAGCTAAATTAATAGTCTTTTCGTTCAGTGCATCAGCACCCAGCTTTCCTAAACATGCCGAAAGAACCAAATGGGTATCTTTTATTCATGGCTAAGAATGCTGACCCAATCCAATCTGCTGGAACTTTTACTGTGAAAACGAAGGTAATTCCTACCTCTTTTGCACGTTGACTAGGCAATTTTGACCAGAACGTGACAAGGAATACACGACTGCATTCTCACACCAAAAGTACAGGCATATTGAACCGCCACATAAGATGGAGAGCCATACAAGCAAACCACCGCACTAAACCCTTCTCATAAAATCAGGGCACACATAGTAAGTTATTTTTTGAAAAAGTGGTAATTAACAACACTTGTCAGTGAGATTACTTATTTACACAAAATGCAAAAAACCCATCCATTTTTCACAAAAAGATGAGAAAACCCAAAAAAATTTATGGAAATACCAGCAAAAACACAAACAACTAAAAAACAAACAAATGAATAAAAAAACACTAAAAATGCATATTTCATCGAATTTAGAATATTAAAATGAACCTCTATGCAAAGCAGAATGTTCGAACCTGAGTAAATCTGTTATCAATTGTTTGCCAGCAAATAAGCACTTAAAAAACGACATCCGTCATAAAAAATATCGTGCAACTCATACATCCAGAGCTAATCTTCGAGAGGGTAATCTAAAAGGGTTGAACGATGAAACGTTTAGTTCCTCTTGTTGGTATAGGGCTGCTGACTATCAGTCTTTCTACTCCGGGCATGGGAAAAAAGTCCGACTCAGACATCATGACGTTGATGAGCAACCAGCTAACAAATGGCAAGTCCTTTCAGAGTCAGCAAATTTACAACCAATGGGGCTGCACAGGTAAAAACACATCTCCAGAACTGAAGTGGACCAATATACCCAAGGGAACAAAAAGCTTTGCGATAACCATGTATGATCCGGATGCACCAACTGGCAGTGGTTGGTGGCATTGGGTTGTGATCAATATTCCTGGCAATATTAAAAGCCTTCCATTGAATGCAGGTATGGAAGGTGGAAAGAATCTCCCAAAAGGGGCAAGTATGCTGAGGAATGACTTCGGCTTTAAAGGTTATGGAGGTGCCTGCCCACCACCAAAATCAGTCCCCCACAACTATCACATTACGGTCTATGCTTTGGATGTCCCCAACTTGGATGTGAACAGTAGCGCATCACCGGCAATGGCAGGCTTTTATATTTTGCAGCACACGCTGGCTAAAGCGGTTCTGACGGCCCCTACCAGTGCCCGATGATAATAGCGCCAGCCATTTCTTTAATACAGGGAGCAAAGAATGCTCCCTGTATTACGGCTCGTCCAAATTGCTGTTGATCTACTTCAAACGCGATGTTCGACTTTTAAGTAGAACTAAAACACTACTCTCCGGTTAAGCATTCTGAAGCTCCAGAAAGCGTTTGATCTTCAGATTCTGTTTAATCCATTTGAAAAACAGCTCGACCTGCCAGTGGGATTTATAAAGGGCTGCTATCTTTACCGCTGTCCTGCTCAGGTCATTACTGATGAAGTCAGCACCCTTCCGTCTTCTTCCCAACGTATGCGAACTCGCCGAAGGTCTGTTGGGCAGGCTTTCCAGCCTTTATCTGACGATAGGCGGATAATCTGGTCATTCCAGAATGAAATCCTTCGTGGTTTCCCGCGCATCAATGACTTCGTGGACTGCAGAGCTTTTCATTCTCACCACGAACCGGGTGCCCTAATTCGTCATTTCGTAGTACCAGCTGTAAAAGCTGTCTGGACAATGGCTATTCTAACGCAAAGCAGCAGAGACAGGCTCTTTAAGCTTCTTCCCGATTTCTAACCGGACAGCAGTGTTCTATTCAACGAAAAGCAGCATAAAAAAGGACCAAACCCGATTTTTTCGCATTAGCTCAGTGTTAAGTCCACCTGGCTCCCAGCCTCTATCCAACCTGTGACAACATGAAGCAGCTCGATATGTCGAGTTAGTGCTATGTTGTGAGTTTGGGTATCTACTCACAAACCATTGGCATCTCACATTATGACAAACGATGAACAGGTTGAAGCCGCCAGAGCCTATGTTGCTCTGTCCAATGCCCACAGGCTGGACTGGATATCTCCGATGCTTGATGAAAGTGCCAGCTACTACTCTGCATTTCTTGGTGACTTCCAGGGAAAGAGTGCCATTCTCAATATGATGACCGCTTTTTTTTCAAAAATCCCCGACGTGAACTGGCATGTCAACAGCTACCGAAGCCTGAATGGCGGTTGTGTAGAACTTGAGTTTGTTAGAACAGGTACGGATATTGAGTTGGATGAGTCAATATCCGTACCAGGCATAGAAAGGATCTTTTTCTCTAACGAAGGACTGATCAGTCGTATAGAAGTGCACAAAGCTTGAACCATTCTAACCTGTTACTCTGGTTACAATTTTCACAACCCAGTACTCAACAAGTAACAGATAATCTCTCGCCCGCAGCATCGATCGAAAGACTGATAAAATATTTTATCATTAAATATCAGTCAGTTAAGAGGCATCAAAAATTCTTGGCGCACCCTTTGCGTATGACGAGTCGCAAGCAAAAAATGCCAAACAATAACAACAACATGGCATATCCTGACCACCAATAACAAAAACAACAGGTCAGTGATTAAAGCAGATAAGTTTGCAGGATACTGAAGGACATCAACTGGCAAATTGATGGGATGTTAAAAAGATTGCCGCAGCTTCTTCGAAGACTGCACCATCAGGAAGGCAACAGAACATACCAGACATCTGTCAGTCAATACTAACAATAAAGATGCCTGGTAGTTTGTAAACTTATCTGCTTATCCTTCTTTATACCAATACAAAAAATCCCTTTCTCCTAGGCACTGCTTTCAAGAATCAGACAGATAAACTCTGCGATATTCAGGGCTCCAACGCTTGCCTCTGACTCTGGCTTCCAATGTAGTTTGCTCACATTTTGGTGCCAGCCCCTCTTCCTGCGCTTTTCTGGCTACGGCAATCGCTATCTCACAGGTCACCTGGTGAATACGGTTCAACTCAGGCAGAAGAGCCGCTTCCGGATTCATAACAGCTGGTGAAGCCATAGCCAGAGTTTCGACCGCTGCATCCAGCATTCCATCAGAAACTCTTTCAGCATCACTGGCCAGAACACCAAGACCCAGCCCAGGGAATATGTAGATGTTGTTACATTGAGCAACCGGGTAACGGTTCCCATTGTACTCAACCGGATCAAATGGGCTGCCAGTAGCAATTAAAGCTCGACCTTCACTCCACTCAATAATATCTTCCGGTGTTGCTTCAACCTGGCTGATCGGGTTTGACAGAGGAAAGACAATAGGCCGCTCATGGTTTTCAGCCATTTTCTCAATGACTTCCCGAGTGAACAGTCCTGGCTGGCCTGATACCCCAATAATGGCGTCAGGCTTTGCATGAGTGACAACTTCCAGCAATCCTGGGTTCTCGTCACAACCCCATTGACGGAGTTCTTCACAGCTCTGTACCAGCCGCTGCTGGAACGGCCGCAGGTCTTCCATCTGATCATTCAGCACTCCATAGCGATCAACCATGAATATTCGCTGACGGGCTTCTTCATCACTGAGCCCCCGGCCAACCATCAGGCGGATCAGCTGCTCAGCGATACCGCAACCTGCCGATCCTGCACCAAGGAAGGCAATTTTCATGTCCTCGATAGATTTACCCGCTGCCTTGGCTGCCGCCAGCAATGATGCTGCAGTAACCCCTGCCGTGCCCTGAATATCATCATTGAATGAGCAGAGCTCATCCCGGTATTTTTCCAGCAGTGGTGTAGCGTGGTTGATGGCAAAATCTTCAAACTGTAACAGCGCTTTTGGCCAGCGACGTTTCAGTGCACGGATAAAGTCATCCACAAACGCAAAGTATTCATCATCACCAATACGCTCATGACGCCAGCCCAGATAGTTCGGGTCATTCAACAGCTGCCGGTTATTGGTTCCACAATCCAGTACGATAGGCAGTGTTTTGTTCGGCGCAATCCCACCAACAGCACTGTAAAGAGACAGCTTGCCAATACAGATTCCCATACCGCCAATACCCTGATCACCCAGACCCAGGATGCGCTCACCATCAGTGACAACAATTACTTCAATGTTACGCTTAAAGTTAGCCAGCATGGCTGAGATATGTTCGCGCTGGGGGTAGGAAATATAGATGCCCCTTGGTCGACGGTAGAGGTCACTGAAGCGCTGACAAGCCTGACCTACAACCGGCGTGTAGATGACAGGGAGCATTTCCTGAAGATGACGTTGCAGGAGAGCGTAAAACAGTGTTTCGTTGGTATCCTGCAATGAGCGCAGGTAGATATGCTTCAGTATCGGCGTAGGCTTGATTGAGAAGGACTTATAAGCTCGACGACATTGCTCCTCCATCGACTCTACCCTTGGTGGCAGAAGACCGTGAAGATCCAGCTCACTCCGCTCCTCCATAGAAAAAGCGGTCCCCTTATTCAGCAGGGAGTTTTCCAGCAGCAAACGGCCTGTGAGGCCAGTATGGATGCATTGGTCGTGTTCGCTCATTTTTTTCCTACGTTTTGTCAGCCAGTGTGTGACGTGAACTGTCGATAAAGCAGTCTGCATCAGCAAGGGCACAAAGGATAATCCTTAGTACAGGAGCAGAACAAACGGAATAACCGAAACAATCACATCTATAAACCTTCAAGAATGATCCAAGCTACCCAGCCAATAGAGGCCGAGAAAGCAGCAAAACAAAGAAAATCAGCCATAATCGCCTCCAACGGCTTGCATTTCAAGATCAGCCACACGCTCCCTTGTCATTTCCGTTAATTCATCTTCAGTCCCAAACAGACATTTGAAATCAACGGGAGTCATATAAACAGAAAGAGCTGTGCCGGTATGGTGATAAGGGCAAAGCGGTATCACATCAAAGTCTGATGTCCTTTGACTTATGCCTTGTCCTGATCGGGGATGGTATAGCTGTGCGGGTGTGTCGTGTATGCCGAATAACTCACAAGTGATGCAGCCGACACGGGCCGCAAGACTTAGATATTGCTTTTTATTCAACCAGAATGGATTCTAATATAAGGTCATTAGGTAAGTCTTTCAAAGCTCATTTAGACATAGTGCAAGTAAAGCTTATCTTTGAGTAAGCTCATCCGGCCAAGAAAAACGATAACTGGCAAAAGCGAATACACGCAGTTGTCGATTTATTAATCTGTAGTAATGCACTTCCACTGATGTTTGAGGGATAGCTTCAGTAGATGATTGAGGGATAGCTTCATGGAGTGCTATATCCTGGCCATCAGGACCCACCAATGCTGGCGCTACTCCTCGACACAGCACACAAGTTCTTGCATTAAGAGGCTTAGATTCTAGCCATTCCTTAATGCAGTCCCTATGAAATAAGTGTTTACATGTTTTTACAATAGCTAAAGGCTTTTCTTCAAACCCATCTAAACAAATCCTGCAACTATCTCCTGGGGCATAACGAAAATAAGAGCTGGTCGAAATAGTTGAATCACTGGTCATACAAACCCATTAAGCTCTAACAGAATTATAAGTATAAGAGCGCCCAATTCATTTTTAGTTCAATTGCGATTTGTTATTTGTGTAAAACCATCCGGTGAAGGTTCAGAAGAGTTGATGGCTATTAATTAAACTGAAATCTGCTACTATGCCGGTCTTTTGTTCTGTACTGCCATGGCTTTTATTGAAGTTGTCTGTATTCACTGTCGTAAACCTGATGATATTGTCAGAAATGGAAAGGCCAGATCAGGGCTCCAAAGGTTCCTGTGCCGAAGTTGCAACAAGACCTTTCAGCTGGATTATCTCTACAACGCTAACCAACCAGGTATACATGAAAGGATTGTTCGGCTAACCCATAATGGCTCTGGTGTCAGAGACATTGAGCGATACCTCAATATCA
>OODV01000328.1 GCA_900299555.1 uncultured Endozoicomonas sp. | reverse complement strand
CGAACATTAAGCTCGAAACCCAGAGCAGCATAGACTGCTTGTAGAGTCGGTAATATAAGAGAATTGGCCAGTTCAGAAGTTACACTGGAAATGCTTTATTAATTTCAGAAATAAACTTCTCAAACGTCCGTAATACCTAAGCTCTAAAGCTGAGAACATGGAAGACACTCGGAGGAAAAGAGTGATTGACTATCTATGTTTTGCTTTGCCGTACCGCAATCTCAGCTTATCAGTTTCTTCTCTCAGGTGTCTGTAACCATTACAGGAAAAGCAGAAAACCCCGGCTATTAAACTCCGGGGCTTTGTATATGGTGAAGGTGAGTTAATTAAAGGTGAGCTTCGGCATAAGCTGCCAGAGGTGATCTGGGTACTCCCTGAAGCTGCATTGAACCTCCATGAGGGAAATGCTTCAGGCGTTCAGTCATATAAGTTAAACCGGAGCTGGTAGCTGCCAGATATGGCGTATCAATCTGAGCAAGGTTGCCCAGACAGATAACCTTACTGCCAACCCCGGCACGGGTGATGATGGTTTTGATTTGATGAGGTGTCAGGTTTTGGCACTCATCAATGATGATCAGGCTTTGCTGGAAGCTCCTTCCTCGAATGTAATTCAGGGATTTGAAGTGGAGCGGTACTCGATCAAGGATATATTCCACACTGCTGTTGGTTGACTCATCATCATTATGCAATGCTTCAAGGTTATCCGTGATGGCACCCAGCCACGGTTCCATCTTTTCTGCTTCTGTGCCCGGAAGGAAGCCTATATCTTCATCCAGTCCCTGTGTCGAACGAGTGGCAATAATCCTTCGGTATTGTTTGCTGGCAATTGTCATCTCGATGGCTGCTGCCAGAGCCAGGATTGTTTTACCTGAGCCCGCAGCACCATTCAGGTTGACGAGATGTACATCGGGATCCAGTAACAAGTTTAATGCCATGGCCTGATGGATGTTTAGTGGCTTTAAACCCCATACCTCCTGATTCATTAAGCTTTCTCTGCTGTAGTGTTGAAGGCTTACATGGTCGTCTGTTATATCGACCACTTTTGCTACAAATCCTTGGTCGTCTAATAGGAATTTGTTGAGATAAAGCTCTTCAGAAAGTTCACTCTTGGGTATTGTATGGATGGTTTGGCTATCACACTGAGCCGTTTCGACTTCATTAACGCGATCCCAGAAGTTATCTTCGTAGTGAAGATAGCCTTTGGTCAGCAGACCTATATCGCTGACTAGCTGGTCACTGTGGTAATCCTCTGTGAGAATGCCGCAGCCTCTGGCTTTCAGTCGCATGTTAATATCTTTGGTTACCAGTATGAATTGCCGATCCGGGTGGGATTTCTGATACTGACAGATATCGTTAATTATCTGGTTGTCGTTATTGCTGCTGGGTAGCGTTGCTATCTTATCGTCGGCATGACTCATCATGATAGACAGGGTGCCGGACGTTTCATTTTCGTTATTTCTCTGGATGGGCACACCCTGCTCTATTTCTGCAGGTGTCGCTATACCGAGAATATTATCGATCAGTCGAATGGCCTGACGACAGTCAGCCGCAATGGTTTGCTTTCCGTTCTTGAGTTTGTCCAGTTCTTCCAGGACAGTGATGGGGATCAGTACCTGATGTTCTTCAAAATTTAGAATCGAGTTGGGGTCATGAATCAGGACATTACTGTCCAAAATGTAGGTGGTAGTGGTGGGTGAGTTTATTGGCCTGGTTTCCAAGGCATGTCCCATAGGCAGCTCCCTTGTCTGTTTTTGGGTTCACTCATATTTGATTCTTATCGAAAAGATTTAATCCGGCAAGGTTAAATTTCGATGAAGAATAAAAAAATTTTTTTGTCCTCCAAAAGGGTTTAAATTAAAGCCTTTTACTTCTAGAATTAAAAATTTATATCGCCTTTTATTATAATAAGTTTACTAGTCTTTGCTTTTTTATTTCTTTTCTTTATTAATGGTTCAGCGTATTTTTGCAGGCGGATATATACAGTCCGCCTGCAGCAGAAGCTTAAGAACGCTTGCCTTTTCGGGGGTCAACCAGCAGCTCTTCCGGTGGATAGTCTTTCTTCAGTTTTTCTCCCAGCAGGGCTTCCAGGTCAGGAATAAGAAATGAGTCATCTTCACAGGCAAAGCTAATGCTGACACCACTTGCCCCAGCCCTGCCAGTTCTACCTATTCGATGTATATAATCATCCGGAGCTTCAGGCAAGTTGTAGTTGATGACATGACTGATTCCGTCAATGTGTATTCCCCGGCCAGCGACATCGGTAGCCACCAGTACGGAAATTTTTCCAGACCGGAAATTTTCCAGAGTTCTCAAGCGTTTGTTCTGGGGAACTTCACCAGAGATTTGATCTGCCTTGATGCCAATTCTTTGCAGCTTTTCTGTCAGTTTTCGCGTTTGATCCCTGCGATTAGTAAATACAATGACCTTTTCCAGCTGGTGGTGGTTGATCAGGTTAACCAGGAGAGGAAACTTCTGTTCAGAAGAGAGGATGTATACCTTTTGCTCCACGGTATCGGTAGCCACGCTGTCAGGCTCTATTTCCACTTTTACCGGGTTCCAGGTCCACTGTTCACCAAGTCGTAGTACGTCATCAGTAAAGGTGGCTGAGAACAACAGCGTTTGCCGGTCTCCGGGCCTGGGAGTCATTCGAATGATACGGCGGACCTGTGGGATAAAGCCCATGTCCAGCATCCTATCAGCTTCATCAATAACCATGATTTCAACAAGGTCCAGAAACAGGTCTTTTCGCTCACAATAGTCCAGAAGACGTCCAGGCGTCGCAACGAGAATATCAACATAGTTTTCACTGATGCGTTTTCGTTGCTTCTCATAATCCATACCGCCCACAACGGTGACAACATGAAGAGGCAGGTATTTCGTCAGGGCCTCAGCATCATTGCCAATTTGCAGGGCCAGCTCGCGGGTAGGCGCAATAATGACGACGCGAGGCTCACCCAGATAGCGGCTGTCAGGCGCAGGGGTGTCAACCAGCTGCTTAATAGTACTGATCAGGAACGCTGCGGTCTTACCTGTTCCGGTTTGGGCCTTGCCAATAGCATCGCGGCCTGTCAGGGTACTCCCCAGAACTTCTGCCTGGATAGGTGTGCAGTACTTAAAGCCCTGATCAGCAATCGCATGCATCAGCTCACTGGGTAGTTCAAAGTCATGAAAACGCGTCTTTTCAGGGTCTGGAGCTACCTGAAACTGGTCAATACTCCAGTTTTCCTCGGCCTGAACCTGGCGGGCTGACTTTCTGTTGCTCGTCTGTTTGGGGCGCTTTGATGATTTGTTCTGGCTGCTGTTCCTGGAACGTGGAGCCGGTTTTTTGTTGCCAGAAGACTCTTTTTTACCCTTTTCGGCCGGGGATGAGTCTTTACTTGCACTTCTCTTCTTAAAAAATCCTAGAAAACCACTCAATGCCTTACTCTCGTTCCTTTCAGTCTTGAAAAATAGCTTTACTTGTTGAAAGCCGGGTGAGCCAGCTATGAAGGATATAATCTTTATCCTGGTCGTCGCAGAGATGGGCGAGGAAGAAGTTAGCTGGTATGTAACGCTGCCACCTTAGAAATAATGAGAGTGGGAGACGGTACTGCGTGAAAGTGTCCTGAAAATTTTTCTGGATTCTCACGGTTAATGTTAAGCGTATTATCGCGCCGATGTAACGGACAAATCAAACCGACTGTACGGAATGGCTGGAATCAATAAAATAGTGTCTTTCCACCAGACAAAAACCTGCCAGGTGGGTGGACGCTCAGATACGGCGTTTGAAAATGGGGCAGTCAGAAGAAAATGACATCGGTGGCTGGTCAAACTTCCTCGTACCTACCCATCTCATCAGATGGCTCATCCTCTGGTTTTTTGCGCAGCCACAACTGCTCTGACTTACCTTTCTTCGTAACTTTTCTTTTTTTCTTTTCAAGCCATAGCTTGTTAAGAACCAGTATCAAAGCGGGATCAGGCACCGGTCTAACTGGGTGATGGTTGAAAATAGAAGCGAAAAAGCTCGCTTCTTCTGCAAATTTCTGGTTTTTGGCTGCAAAAGACTCTGGTTGCACAGGGTCTGGCATACAGCGATTACCGATAAAGTTAGATAACGGACAAGAACTCATTGTTATCACCCACTAACTGCCTGAAAATTAAATAATAGTTAGATATTTATTATTTGGAAATTAGACATTGGTGGGGGGGGATTAGCTCTCGGGAAGGAATTTTTTGTCACCCTGTTTCAAACATTTGTTTGATCAGGTTTTAAATAGCCATCGGGAACTCTCTAATTAGGATGATGGTCTAGTTTTTGTTGTGGACATTTTTGGATTATCCATTTTTTAAAAACTATAAGTTGCAGGAGAGAATTTATGCAGGCATCAGGAAGTGAAGGTGGCGGTCTTTCAGGAGTAGTCGTAAAAGATTTATTTAACGGTGCTTATGAAGAGGCATCTGTTCCTAGAAGTAATGATGATGGAAGCCCAAATGGTTCGGAAAAAACAAAGATTAATGGGGTTAGTGTAGAGGCACATAAGCCTGAACTAAAGCTGAAAAATCCTGATTCAAGTTCACCTTCAATAGATGTCTCATCTTCAAACTCTGGTTTAGATTCTCGGGTATGTAGCGTATCTGATCAAGATCAACTTTCTCTGAGTGAAAGTTCCGAGCCCTCAAGTAGCGTTCAGGCTGATGCTAACGGAATTGTCTGTATATATGTAGTGGAAGAAGACGAGTTCGATATAATCTATGAAGGTACTTACCCATCTGATAAATATTGCATTGATGAAGCAAAAGGTGAAAAAAAGGATGGCAGTATTATCCTGAAACCTATTTTTTCAGGTACACATATACCTGATCTTTCTCAGGAAACAAGCGCCTCAGTTTCTAATGATTCAAGGCAGCTATCTAATAGTCCTGATTTTGATCCGAGATATTTAGACTCTGCTGAAATCGATACAGCTGTACAGGCTGCTCAGCTTTAGAGCATAGACATTACGGACGTTTGAGATGGAGTAGTTCAGACTTAATCTGACATTTCTTTTCAAAAAAAGAAAAGGGTTACCGATTTAG
>OODV01000012.1 GCA_900299555.1 uncultured Endozoicomonas sp. | reverse complement strand
ATTTTAGGCATTTCTTACGAATCGGTTTATTCCTGATAGAGGTGGTGAAAGACAGACTTAACCAAATGAAATCATATTTTCAGAGCAAGTGGCCGGTCACTCAGCGGCGTTACAACTCTGGCCACATAGCTATGGCTATGTTCCATCCGCTGTGCATTGCATAGTAACTGTCAACTCATCCAGAAATATTCGATGCCATTTGTCCAACTACTTACCATATGGTGGGTACTTATGATAATTCTCGCTAATTATAGTATCGGTTAGCTATAAAAAGAGAGTCAGTAAAACTAAAACAATGCACTGAATCAACAGAAAGCAAAAAGCAGCTCAAAGAGCTGCTTTTTGTGAAAGCGGGTTAAGTGAAATCTGTCATCAAATAGTGAAGTTATAACTTAACCAGGCCCGCAGGTTTTCTGCTTCACTCTGACCAGCTGCCTTACGGAAGGCTTCATCATTTCTGTAGTAACCATACTGCAGTTTAAACTGCAGGCCTTTCATGCCCCATTGGGAGAAGTTATATTTCATTGTCAGGTCGTGCTCGTGTTCAGCGACATCATGTTCATGCCCGGTAGCAAATTCCTTCGCTTTCATACCTGAGCCATAGAAGAAGGTGTAACCTAGGGATAGTCCTTCAATCCCAACTGAACTGAAGTCATACTCCGCACCAATCAACCAGGCTTTTTCTTTGTTGAAGTTAAAGTCGGATACGATGGCTGAGGTCGGTACATCCCATACGCCCTGAGTGTTTTCCCCAAAGCCGTAGTTGTAATAACCAATGGTGTGATAAGTACCATCATCTGCTTTAGCCGTTGGAGCAGTATTGGCTTTGGTATAGTTGAAGGCCGCATTGAACGTCCATGGGCCATTGTTCAGGGTTGCATTCAGGTTTCCAGATTCAGCCTTGTTGTCAAAAGACCCTGTTCGTTCAATGGTTCCCCAGAGATCACCATCCTGTTTGGCATAGAAGTACATACCACCCAGAGTCAGCTCTGAGCCATTGTAAAGTGGCATTTTGAACCAGACATTACCGTTGTGGGCATTTAGATAATTGTCTGCAAGGCCGTTCCGGTATTGAAATTCAAGACTACGCTGGTTCGCCAGTTCAAAGGTATAGCCCAGCTGCATACCAATGACCCAGTCAATTTTTTTTCCTTCTTCATTCACTATGTGGTGAAAGCCTGACTGGGATCTTTTGGATACCTCGTTCAACCAGGCAATTTTGCCTTTGAAGCCATCCATTTCAACAGAGGCATCCACACCTTGCCACGCACTGGGAACAGAGCGGGAGCCGGATATAGTAACCAGACCTGTTTCAACCAGCTGGCGGCCAATTTTGATATTTGCAGACACACCGTCATAGCTCTCAGGTAATTTGAAATCAGCCCATATCTGACCGAGTTTACCAAAGCCTTCAGCGCTAGCGTTTAACAAACCGCTGGAGTGAATACCGTTACTATCTTTCATATCCAGCTTGGCTACGCGATAGGCTGAACCACCAACACTCATGAAGTCAGCCAGATAACCAGTTTGGGCATTCAACCAGATAGCACCTGTCCAGGCACCTTTGGTTTTATTATCTGTAGTGTTCTCATCATTGAAAAAGACGGTTTGAACTTTTCCATCAACTTTGGCATCACTGATAAATGAATCATAACTGTCACTGGCCAAAACAGGCAGACTGAAAAAAGCAACAGCACAGGATAGTAAAGAGGGTTTTAAACTGGACAATGGAAGTACCTGCTAAATCAATGGTAGTGATTGAGTGAAGCAAGTATAGATGCTGTAGCAGAAGCTGATAGAAATTAACCGATAGAATAAAAAAAGAATTTAAAGCTAAATGAAGGATAAGGATTTTATTTTGTTACGATAGTCCTATTAATATGGTTTGCCGTATTTAAATAAGTACTCAGTAACCATGTTCAGGTTCTATTTTGCTAATCAGGTTTATTTGTACGGAGTTTTTTTTCTTTAACTCACCATTACGAAACTCCAGATCAATGCGACGAATGGTTGGGCAGCATGCAGAGGTATTTAAAGGTGTACTTGTTTCAGTAACACGATAGACTTCATTGGTTGCCTGGGCGCTGTTTCCTACCATGAGGTCAATACCTTCTATTTTTGAAACCGGGGAAGCAGACTTATTTCCATGATTTGAAGGTTTGGGGTAATGAATTGCATGAGTAGCAACAATAACAATATCAGCCTGCCGTCTGAGATAGGGTATAAGCTCTGAAGCGGCTACTTCTGGTTCAATGAGTTCAATACCTCGCCGGTACTCTGCAATTTCATCATTGAGATATTCTGGCCTGGTGAGTCCCATAACGGCAATACGGAGGCCGTCGAAATCAAATAACGCATAGGCATCAAATACAGGTCTGCCTGTTTCAGATTCATAAAGGTTGGCAGAAAGGAATGGGAAATTTGCTGTAGCTTCCTGTGTACGGATATTATTCATGGGTTCATCAAATAATAATGGGCTGACCGCCATGGCATCATAACCCAGCTGGTTGAGCTGTTTCAGATTCAGGATGTCATCATCAGTGCTGAGCTCACCTCCGTACAGTAATAGCAGCTTGCCACCATCGGCTTCTACTTCTTTGCGTATTTTATTAATAAGCTTCTGTTTCTGAATCAGTTGCGCATTACTATCTGCCCTTTCATGATCATATTCACGAGTCAGTTCACTGGTGTTTAGAATGGTGAGTTTGTATGTTTTATCAGGAATATAACTGGGCTTCTGGCTTTCATTAGCACTCCAGAAATAAGCCAGCGCAACAAACATAGATGTCAGAGAGGTTTTGATGATCAGCTTTGACCAGGATCTATGCTTCTTAACAGAGGAACCCGCTGGTCTGGAGTGCATAAAGACAGCTTCCGGGAAAAGTTATCAATAATATAACATCTGTTCTTTGGTACGTGTGTCTTTGTGAGTTAATTATCCTGAAAGCATTTTGTAAGCGCTAAATAATCTATACAAACAAGTATTCCTTATAGCTTGTTATTTTTTATACTGGTCAAAAAATTGTAGTCAGAGGTGGGTTGAATTAACCTATGGCTCTTTAAGATACAAAATATGGCATCCTTGCCGGTAATAACTTAGCGGGCAGAGATCTTCGTTGTAATGTTTCTTAGAATTTATAAGTTACAGCAAAGTAATGGCTGGCACCTGAGGATCTGATCGACCCTGCTGCAGAACCAAAGGCAAGAGTATTGTTTTTGACCAGATAAATATCAGAGTAAAGCTTCAGGCCATAGCCAAGGGCAAATTTGTCAAAGTGCCAGTAGAGACCGTTGAACATCGCACCGCCATGCTTAGCCTGTGGGTTGCCAGAAAAACTATCTTTGGCACCAAACTGATAGTCGATATACCCCTGGTAGGAGAGAAAACCGCCATTATCAAACGTGTAAAATGGGGTAAACCAGTTGGTCGATATCTGCAGACCATTCCAGTCTTTTTTATTCAGGTCGTAGAGGCCATAGAGGTTAAGGCCCATTTTGCCAAACCAGGGAATCTGAATATCAGAGCCAATACCCCAGAAGGAGTTGTTGATATCTTCTGCTGGGAAACATTTGGAGGAGTCGTCCGGATCACAAACCGTGGCACCACCACCTCCCCAGTTAAACAATGTAGCAAAATAGATATCAGTAACGGGGCCCCATGGTAGGTTGTTGAAAAGGCTTTTAAGAGAAAGTCGGGGGGCGAATTTCATAAACATCTTGGGCTGACCCTTCTTGTCGCTATTATCGCGATTGGTCAGGTTGAAAACATCAACATATCCATATAGATCCAGAATACCTGAGCGCCCCCCAAACTCCAGCTCCAGATAGTCATGCCCATCATTGGTAGTACTCTTTGGCCTTGGCAGCTCCTTATAGGCATACATCAGATTCAGGTTCATCCATTTAAAGTCATTACTGGGCGGGATGCCATCGTTATAATCTGTGGCAAAAGCTAAGGGGACAAGTGTGATGATACTGATCATCCAGCATAATTTCAGACAGAGGTTTTTCACGATCAGGCTCCATTTCCGACTCAATAGATGAGTAGGGGAGTGTTAAAAAATGAAGAAGTGGATACAGGCGAGCATGATGCAAACCCTGATCCAGGTTGCGTCAAGTATAGGAAAGAATTTAACAGCCTTTTGCCCCAGCTTATGAAATTAAAGAGTGCTCCAGAGCGTCTCAAATATAATTTGCTGAGCGGCAGCAATTTCCGGTGAGTCCAGCACCACTGCTACAGGATAGTTCCTGGAACCAAGAGAAATCATTGCGACTTTTGGTGGGTAAATTGCAATATAACTGGCATCTATTCGTCCCTTGGCATCGATCCATTTTCGCTCAGAGAGCTCAGCATCCTCACCCCCTTCACCAATAGCAATAACCCGAACCTTAATATTTTTCCGGATGCGCTGCTGTGTGTAGTTGGGAAAAGGGCGGTAAAGATGTTGTCGAATCAACTTGGATGAGAATACGCTGTACTCCCGCTCTTTCTGCTGAGCCACTGTATTGAGAATATCTTTGAGAACAAACTCAATACCGCAATCACCTTCATAAAAACGGACGTTTCCTGCACTGAAATCTGGTTTGAGGTGATTCAGCTGTGGGATCAGCCGGATCTTCATCTCTTCAATAGTCGCTTCCAGTGACTGGCGCTTTTCTTCTGCCAGTTCGAGGAGCTTTTCTGGTGGCTCAGCCGAGAAAATACGGCGTTTACCTTTGGGAAAGTAACTGACAACGCCTTTGCCTGCCAAATCTTTCAATGTTTCATAGGTGGTGCCGCGGTTAATGCCTGTTTGAGCCGCGATATCCCTGATTGATGCTGATCCAAGCTTAAGGAGAGCCAGGTAGGTGCTGATTTCCCGTTGGTTTAGTCCCAGGTTTTCCAGAGTATCAAAATTCATGATCAGGATTTTTTAACATTTGAAATACCTAGGATAAATGGCTGGAGAAAATTGTGCGACAGCTTATTGTCAATAAATTAATGACAAACAGGGTTGTCTTTTCATGTCCTGAAGATATTCTAATGAGCAATATCAGGTTTTTTAACGTTCAGGCGCGGTAAATCCACCACGGCAGTATGCTGTTAGATAAGCCTGAGTGGCATAGCATTCCTGACACTTCCGGAAAACATGATTCACTGTCCTGGTAATTTTCCCCTGACGAAAGTTCTGTTCTATCAGGCCTGAGGCCCGATATTTCTTTTGTTTTTGTCTTACCAGACGACACAGTTAAGAAGTAAAAGCCTGATTTTTTATAACAGGCGCCTTTTTACACAGAGGCTACCATGAGAGCTGATATTGTTATTCTTGCTGCTGGGCAGGGCAGCCGTATGAAATCCAGCCTGCCGAAGGTGCTGCATCGCATTGCTGGCAAGCCCATGCTGGAGCACGTCATCCTTAGTGCCCTGCATACTCAGAGAAAAGTAGGTGATGGAAAGATCCATGTGGTGATTGGCCATGGGGCTGAGAAAGTAAAAGCTGAACTGGGGCATTACGATCTGAACTGGGTCGTACAGGAAGAACAATTGGGCACAGGCCATGCGGTTAAGCAGGCTCTGCCAGGCTGCCAGGGCGCTGATGTTGTACTGGTGCTCTATGGCGATGTTCCTTTGATCCATTCTTCTTCTTTACAGTCACTTCTGGCGGCCAGTAATGGTGAGCGCCTGGGGCTGTTGACCATCAACCTGGCCAACCCTTCTGGTTACGGCCGTATTATCCGCGATGGCTCCGGTAACATTAAGGCGATTGTCGAAGATAAGGATGCGACGTCTGAACAGCTGGCTATTAATGAAGTCAACACGGGTATTATGGCGATACCCGGCAGCAAGTTGAGCAGTTGGGTGAGCGGCCTGAAGAATGAGAATGTCCAGCATGAGTTTTATCTCACGGACATTGTCTCAACGGCCGTTGCAGAAGGCACACAAGTTATCCATGTGCAGCCACAAATCCCCATAGAGGTTGAGGGTGTTAACAGTCGTATTCAGTTGATGGAACTGGAAAGAGCTCGCCAACAGCAACTGGCAACCAACCTGATGGTTAATGGTGTCACCATTATTGATCCTCAACGTTTGGACATTCGTGGAGATGTGAAAGTAGGTCAGGATATCACTCTGGATATCAATGTCGTTCTGGAAGGAAATGTTCAACTGGCAGACAACGTTTACATCGAACCAGGCTGTGTTATTCGCAACTCCATTATTGGTGAAGGTACCATTATCAAAGCTCACTCCATTCTGGAAGATGCCGTTGTCGCCGCAGGCTGTGAGGTCGGCCCGTTTGCACGTCTGCGCCCGGGAACTGAGCTTCAGGAAAAAGTCCGGGTTGGTAACTTCGTTGAAATCAAGAAAACCGTTATTGGTAAAGGCAGTAAGGTCAACCACCTCAGCTATGTGGGTGATTCCCAGATCGGTGAAGAGGTGAATGTCGGTGCCGGAACGATCACCTGCAACTACGACGGTGTTAATAAATTTAAAACCGTTATTGGCGATGGTGCTTTTATTGGCAGCAACAGCTCACTGGTTGCTCCTGTCACTATTGGGCGTGGTGCAACGACTGGTGCTGGTTCCACCATTACCAAAGATATTCCGGATGAACAGCTGGCGGTTGCCCGTGGGAAGCAGCGGAATATAGAAGGTTGGCAACGCCCGGTAAAAGAAGACTGAAATTTGCCAGAGAGGGAGCGGATGACATTACGCTCCCTGATGACTTTGGCAACGTTTTTGATGACATAAGGGATCAAAAAACTATGTGTGGGATTGTTGGTGCTGTAGCGCAAAGGGATGTGGCAGATATTCTGCTGGAGGGACTTCGTCGCCTTGAATATCGTGGTTATGACTCGGCGGGTGTTGCCATCATTAATGTCAATGGTGAACTCCAGAGAGAAAGGCGTACCGGTAAGGTTTCGGAACTGGCAGATGCGGTTGCTCAAAACCCACTCCAGGGTGGAACTGGTATTGCTCATACTCGCTGGGCTACTCATGGTGAACCCAACGAGCGTAACGCTCACCCACACGTATCCGGTGATCATATTGCGGTTGTTCATAATGGTATTATTGAGAATCATGAAACGCTGAGAACCTTTCTTCAGGCAGAGGGCTTCGTCTTTACTTCTGACACTGACACTGAAGTCATTGCTCATCTGGTCAGTCTTGAGCTTAAGAGCGGTGATACCCTGCTGGTGGCTGTGCAGAAAGCAGTGGCCAGACTTGAAGGTGCCTATGGCATGGTGGTGATGGACTGTAACGACACTGAACGTCTGGTGGTTGCCCGTTCCGGCAGCCCCCTGGTGATCGGTCTTGGTATTGGTGAACACTTTATCGCCTCTGACCAGCTTGCTCTGTTCCCGGTAACCCGACGTTTCATGTTTCTGGAAGAAGGTGATGTGGCGGAAGTAACCCGCACAAAAGTCACGGTTCTGGATGCTTCCGGAAATCCGGTTGAGCGCGATGCCCGGGAGAGTGATGTTGAGCATGATGCCGGAGATAAAGGCCCTTACCGTCACTACATGCTGAAAGAGATCCATGAGCAGCCAGAAGCCATTGCCAATACGCTGGAAGGCCGTCTTGGTGAACATCAGCTCAATCTCGATATTCTTGGTAAAGAAGGTCAGGAAATTCTCAATAAAACCCGTGCGGTACAGATTGTTGCCTGCGGCACCAGCTACCATGCGGCCATGGTTGCGCGTTACTGGTTTGAGGAGCTGGCGGGCATTCCCTGTCGGGTTGAGATTGCCTCCGAGTTTCGTTATCGAAAATTCTTTGTGCCGGATGACTGTCTGTTTGTCACCATCTCTCAATCTGGAGAAACAGCAGATACCCTTGCCGCGTTAAAACTGGCTAAAGAGCTTGGCTACATGGCTTCACTGAGTATCTGCAATGTGCCAGGCTCCTCCATGGTACGTGAGTCTGATATTGCCCTGATGACCCGGGCTGGTGCCGAGATCGGAGTGGCCTCTACTAAGGCATTTACCACACAGTTAACTGCTCTGCTGATGCTGGTAACCGCTATTGGCCGTCATACCGGTATGACGCCGGAGCAGGAATCACATGTCGTTTCCTCATTGCGAAACCTGCCGCATATTCTCAAGAATACACTGGCTCTGAGTGATGATATTGAAGCCATGGCAGAAGCCTTTGCTGATAAGCATCACAGTTTATTTCTTGGTCGTGGCAGCCAGTATCCCATTGCCATGGAAGGGGCGCTGAAGCTCAAAGAGATTTCCTATATACATGCGGAAGCTTATGCTGCTGGTGAACTCAAGCATGGCCCATTGGCACTGATCGATAACGATATGCCGGTGATTGTGGTTGCACCGAACAATGACCTGCTGGAAAAACTGAAATCCAATATGGAAGAGGTTCGAGCAAGGGGAGGGCAGCTGTTTGTCTTTGCGGATAGACAGGCCAAGCTGAAAAGTGGTGATGGAGTAAATGTATTGCCAGTGGAGGAAGCGCCTGAGATTATTGCGCCCATTCTTTACACTATTCCCCTTCAGTTACTTTCTTACTATGTGGCAATTATTAAGGGAACGGATGTTGACCAGCCACGGAACCTGGCTAAGTCAGTGACTGTGGAATAATAAGTCTTGTCAGTAACTGGCTATATGTAAGCTGACAATAAAGTATCATACTAAACAAAAAAGTATCATACTTTACTGAATTCTGAGTTATGCTGAGATTATTGGCATAGCTCGGATGCTTAGTATGGATAACTACAGGGATTTCCTGAAGCCTCAGCCGAAGATTATTGTTGACCTGCTGGAATCAGCAATCATCAAGAGGCTGACAAAAGAAAAACGAGGACAAGGTTTTGGAATGGATTACAAGCCATTCTTAACCGTTTGCGATGTCCCCAGTAAAGGCCGTGTGCACAGGCGGCCTTCTATCACCCACGGTAGAATTGTTCACCTTCTCTCTGATTTGGAGCTTGCAGTCTTTCTTTTATTTGACTGGATGCCAGATGTTATCGATATCCGTGAACAGTTCCCTCTTGACCCGGAAAAAACACTCACTCTTTCTAAACGTATTGGAATTAAACACCCTGCGGCCAAAGGTACCCTGCAAGTTATACCAATTGCCTTTTCTAACTACTGTATAACTGCCCACTGGCGAGAGCATAAAC
>OODV01000267.1 GCA_900299555.1 uncultured Endozoicomonas sp. | reverse complement strand
CGACAGTGAATACAGACAACTTCAATAAAAGCCATGGCAGTACAGAACAAAAGACCGGCATAGTAGCAGATTTCAGTTTAATTAATAGCCATCAACTCTTCTGAACCTTCACCCAATGTTGAATAGACTCAATAAACGGTGATTTAGACATGATGGTTTCTATTTCTTATAACTGTATATACATGCAGTTATAATGATAAATCGTAAAATTGCCAAATTTTCAGCGCTGAAAAGCACACTAATAATTCTCGATAAATATTGATTCTCGCTTTGATATAGGGGTGATAGTTAATTGATGAGTTTTTTAATTAATAAAGCCTAGTTTTGCAATAGGTTAGCAAATTTAAGTTGAAGAAAATTGAGCCAATGTTCCAGCTTGTAAAGGGGGATTCGCACTAATAAGCGTTATGTTTTTAAATCAACATTGGAGTAAAAATGGCTAGGGATAAGAAACTAGTAATTGGGGCAATTAACATTACGATTCAGCCTCATTCGCCTAAAAAGTATTTAGAGCTTTTTAGAGATGTTTACAAATTAAATGAATATAAAGGACACCCATAAATTATTTGACCAGTCAGACAATTTGTCTATTTTTAGTCCGGTAATCATAAAGTAAACCGAAGCAACAATGACCACCGCCCGTAAAAACCTGATCGATACAATCCGTACACCTTACTACCACTGTATGGCTCGTTGTGTTCGCCGGGCTTTTCTTTGTGGTAAAGATGCATTCAGTGGCAAAAACTATGAGCATCGCAGGGAATGGGTGGTTGACCGCCTTAAAGATCTGTCCGGAGTCTTTGCTATTGAAGTCTGCGCCTATGCCGTGATGTCGAATCATTACCATGTGGTTGTTTTCATCAATCGTGAGTCTGGGGAGAGCTGGGATACCAAGGCCGTGTTACAACGCTGGACAAGGTTGTTTACCGGGCCTCTGCTGGTACAGCGTTTTCTTTCCGGGGTATCGCTTGATAAAGCAGAGTTACTGCAGGTAGAGGAGTTTGCTGAAGAATACCGCTCTCGTTTACTGGACATAATACCAATCGAACTTTCTAACTACGCTATTGCGCTGGAAATATGAACACCAGACCAGCGTTAGAATTCCTCGCAATAGCCCTGCTATTACTCGTCATTCTGCCTTGTTCTGACGTCCATATCTCCATGCTCATTACGGTAGTTAGAAAGCACGATTGGTATAAGCTGGTTTATGCGTTGCCTTAACGAGCATCTGGCAAGGGAAGCGAATAAAGAAGATGGCTGCAAAGGACGATTCTGGAAAGGTCGCTATAAAAGCCAGGCTTTACTGGATCTCAGCTTTAGAGCTTCACTGGTACATTCGATTTAATTTTTATATGAGTTAAACCAACCGTCACACATAATAAATCCAGGCGGTTGTGATGTACTCTTTAGAACAAACAAAAATATTAAAAGAACTTTCGTTCTATATTACTTTCCTTACCAGAGCTGTTTCTGCGAAAGCTGCACCAGTGTTTTGCGAATTGCTCATTGGTAGCATGCTCTCCGGTGAGGGGTTCCTGACTCAGGCTCTGCTTGCCATCCAGTACGATAAAGTCTGGAGCAGCTATCATCATTGGGTTGCCTTCGGGTGCTGGCGTTGGCGAAATCTTGCTCATCAACTGACACTGTTAGTCAGTTCCAAAGCACCTGAAGAGGAACCGGTTCCCGTTATTCTCGATGACCTGATCCTTGAGCGTTGTTCAGAGAACGCGCCTGCCTGTCGCATCCACCGACAGCACAGCCAGAAAAAGAACCGTGC
>OODV01000111.1 GCA_900299555.1 uncultured Endozoicomonas sp. | reverse complement strand
TCAGTCCTTTGACAACAGGTTTCAGGAAAATATCAATTGGTGTGGTGAAAGACAGGTATACAGAAGTATCACTGAAAAATAACCCGGATATGTCTGTTGCACTCTCAACACCTGAAATGAACAAAAGCAGCACTGAATTAGGTGTTGGTCTTCAGATTGCCAGTGGCTTAATCGATAGTAACCTGCGTTACAATGCACGACACTCATCACATATATTATCACAACAAATCAGTGCTGATATTGTCTGGCGATTCTAAGAGCCTATAGGTTGTAAAGTGGAATTTGATAATCAATATCAGCTTGCTGTTAACCTGAGAACCGCATTATTCATCCCGTTTGGCATAATTTCATGTTCAAGATGGTTGGTTTTAATATCACCGGATGTGTAGTACTGATTATTAATAGTAAAGTAGAAATAGGCAGGAGGCGTTTCGGTGGCCGGCCTGCCGGTAGAACCTGCTGCCGATATTGCCTGGCATAAACGCGCAGGTTCCATGGATACAAAGTCAGCCGTTTGGTTCAGCTTTGGGGGAGAAGGAAAAGTGACACTCCAAAGTCCATGCCCATCATTGCTCATGCCAATCGGATTATACCCATCAGTGCTTAAGTTAACCTGAACTGAACTGTTGATATTCAGTTTGTCTTCATAGGTTATGGTCAATGTACCACCGGGGTTAACCCCGTAGTTTACGATGCCTGTTAAATTGGCAATCACCTGATCAGGGTCGCCAATCCCCCAGGGTACACTCTCTTTCGCCAGGGCTGGCATTTTTTCGTAAATATTCATGACCTCATGGTTCTTGGTAAACGGGCTGTCTGCACCATCCAGAAACCAGTTTTTTCCACCCCAGGTGGTGTCGCTCAAATACCAGTTACTATAAAGATTGACAAAATTCCAGGCATGTAACCCACCTCCAGCATGACCCTCTACCCAGATATTTTCTATACCCAGTCGCTGGAGCAAATATTCATAGCCTTTCGCATACCCTCCGCATATTGCTGTATGAGTGATAAATGCTCCCCTGATATCACTGTTATCATTCAGCTCACTGTACGTCACCATGCTTTCATAATTAACCTGTATAACCTGAATAATCTGATAGATACTCATGTCAGGCTGAATCAGGCTCAATAGCCTGGTAACCGATGCTTCGGTCTGCAGTAACTGCTGCTGGAAGTCATTGCCATCCTGTGCACTGTTTCCAATATGAAAGTTTTGCCCGATAACAGCCGGGCCATCATAAACCGGTGATGCGCCCCAATCCTTAAGCAGAAACATTCTGGGACAATTTCGCACCAGATACTTCTGGATCATTTGTGCATCATTGCCGGTAATTTTGATGCCATGGGATTCATAATCGACATAGAGAATTACATTCCCACCTGAGTCTCTGGGGTAACTGTTTGCAGTGTTGTCATAGTTTAATAATGCCCTGTAAACCAGATTCCAGGCTTTTACAGCCTCAGGGCTCAACCGGGTTGTGGCGTAGAGAATTTCATCAGGAAACGGCGACGTTAAATAATTGAGCCCGGCATTCAGCATGTACCGATACCCAGTGATGGTTTCCTGGGGCAGGTTATTTTTTGGTAATAATTCCGGGTATTGCTCAACCTTGAACTCTCCAACGCTGACAATAAGTGGTGTAGTTACGGTAAAGCCAGCTTTATCACTGACTGAAATGGTGTATTGGCCATCAGTACCAGCGACTCCAGAGAATGTCTGACCATTGACAGAAACAGAAACTGTATTGCCAGCCAACGTTGTGCCTTTCACTGTTGCTTCTGTTACCAGGCCTTCTCCAAGTATTTGCAGAGGCTCCACATTGATATGCGGGGTATAACTCTCCAGACCGTTGGGCGTGATGGCAAAATACTGGGCTTTACCAATACAGTTTGTTGTTGACGAGCTTCCACGGCTGTTAAGAGTTGGATTTCGCAGTCCTGATGACGGGTTAATGTTTAATGCCATAATGTCGCCAAAGCTGAAGCCTGCACCATTAATCTTTTGAGTAAACTGAGAGACATACTTGCTATTGGCACTTACATTTAATAGAGCTTCTCCTGTGCTCTTGCTGATGGTCATAAAAGTAAAGTTATTTTCAGAATCCCCAAAGTTACCGGATTCAGCATAAGCCTCTATCTTCATCGTTGTGTAATTAAAAGTAATTTTCAGCGAATTTCCTCCCCATATATTCAGAAAATTAATATATGGGTTTTCCAGGTGAGTTATTTCCAGATTAGCAGCAACATCTCCCGCCTCTAATGGATAATGAAAAACCACTGCAGCTAATAACAAGACTCTTATGATGAGCTTCTTAATCATGGGGCAATGCTCAGGAATAGAGGGGAAGTTAATGTCTATTGGGTTCTGAAGGTACGAGACAACAGATTCACTGGGATTTAAGGATGGAACAATGCAAGGCTACGTCACTTTCACCACCATCAGCTTAAATAGTAAAAAACAAAGTTTACTTAGGGAGTGTTCATTCTTTATGAACGACATTCATCAGATAAATTAGCACAACAAATCAGAACAGGTGTTGTCTGGAAATTTCAGGTCAGAATCTTAACGGGAACCCGGCGACTCCCCCAGACTCCCGGCTGCTCTTCAAAAACACCGGCGAGAACAGCTCCGCAATTCTGACAGCTGCCACTGCCTTCAGAAGCGCTAACGCCCCATTCACCCAGAACATACCAGTCCCGCTCAATCAGCATGCTATTGCATTGATGACAACGTGTGCTGCCACCATCCGAGTCATGGACATTACCAGTGTAGGCGTAACGAATACCGTGATTAAGCGCGATTTGTCTGGCTCTGGTAAGCGTAACGGCGGGAGTACTGGGATGATCTCTCATTTTCCAGTCGGGATGAAATGCGGTGAAGTGAATGGGGACATCAGTTCCCAAATGCTCAACTATCCACTGACACATATCGTTCAGTTCATGGTCAGAATCATTTTCACCAGGAATAAGCAGAGTCGTAATTTCAAACCAGACAGAGGTTTCATGCTTTAAATACTTCAGCGTTTCCAAAACTGGCTGCAGAGCTCCCCCGCAGATCTTCCGATAAAAATTTTCACTGAATGCTTTCAGATCAATATTGGCTGCATCCATAGAGCGGAAGAATTCTTCTCTTGGCTGATCACAAATATACCCTGCTGAAACCGCCACTGATTTAATTCCCTTCTCCGCTGCAGCCTGGGCAACATCAATGGCATATTCCATAAAAATGATCGGGTCATTATAGGTATACGCCAGAGAGCGGCAGCCCGTCTGCTCCGCAGCAGCGGCCAGATGTTCAGGCATGGCCCGGGCTGCCAGGGTATCCATCTCCCTGGATTTGCTCATATCCCAGTTCTGACAAAACTTACAGGCAAGATTACAACCTGCAGTACCAAAGGAAAGAATGGGGGTACCCGGAAGAAAGTGATTCAGTGGCTTCTTCTCAATCGGATCAATACAAAAACCACTGGAGCGTCCATAACTGGTGAGAACTATTTCCCCACCTTCACAGGCTCGGACAAAACAGAGACCCTGTTGACCTTCCCTGAGCTTACAAGTCCTGGGACATAGGTCACACTGAATACGTCCATCATCAAGCGTGTGCCAATAGTTTGTCGGTACATTCCCGCCGGGTGTTTTTTCCCTAAGCATGTTCCCTCTCCGGATCAGGTTCGTTGCCTGATCATCATCCTGAGATTAAGAAGCAGGACTATAATTATAGGACCTACCAGTATTTATTGAGCGATAGAAAAAGAGAGGGGTTCATTTCGCTTAAATGTGCAGGCAGGTCCAGCCACTCTCGGGGGAGAACCCATAATGATTATTCGCCAACCCGCCGTTGCCGGGACGTTTTATCCCGACTCATCCAGCGCGCTGCATCACATTGTCAAAGAACTCGTCAGCGATGCAAAATCCAGAGATTTCTCACCCAAAGCGCTGATAGTCCCACATGCGGGCTTTATTTACTCAGGCCCTGTAGCCGCAAGTGCCTATCGATTGCTGGATTCCATGAAAAAGAACATCCGGCGAGTTGTGCTTCTGGGACCTTCTCACAGAGTTCCATTAGAAGGTATGGCCCTTCCAGCCTGTGAAGCTTTCTCAACCCCGCTGGGCACCATTCCACTGGACACAGAAGCCATGGAGGAAATTAAAGCCTTCAGCCAGATGCAAATACTCAACAAGGCCCATGCTTATGAACACAGCCTTGAAGTTCAATGTCCATTTCTTCAAACCTGTCTGGATGACTTCAAATTGATCCCCATTGTTGTTGGTGACGCCAGCCCTCTGGCTGTAGCCGAAGTTATCGAACACCTCTGGGGGGGAGAAGAAACCCTGATCATCATCAGCTCCGATCTCAGTCATTATCACAATTACGAAGAGGCCTGTTACCGGGATCACCAGACTGTAAAACAGATAGAGCAGCTCAGTAGCAATTTAACCGGTGGACAAGCCTGCGGCTGCTATCCTCTTAATGGCATGTTGAAGGTTGCTCAGCGTCGGGGAATGGATGTCATTACCCTGGATGTTCGCAACTCTGGAGATACAGCTGGCGATAAAAATCGAGTGGTGAGCTATGGCGCCTTTGTTATTCAGTAAAGATTATTAAGCAAAGTCTTCAGAGACAGCCTGCAGCAGGCTCTCAACCGCTATAGATAGAAAAGCCGTTATTCAGAGGCGTTGTTGGGTGACGATAAAAATCAGAAAGGGGCAGTCCATGCTTCTAATGAAGGAAAACAGGAATTTCTACAGTGCAAATCGAACCCACAGAAAACCAGAAAAGAGAATTACTGCGCCTTGCCCGCAAGACGATCAGTGAGGGGTGTACACGGGGCCTGCCACCAGAGCAAATACAAGAAAAGGAAGACCAACCCGATTTTTTCCTGCAAGAAGCTGCCAGCTTTGTCACTCTTCAAAAGCGGGGCGTTCTTCGGGGCTGCATTGGCTCAACCCAGGCTCACCGGACTCTGCTGGATGACGTAATCCACAATGCCTTCGCCAGCGCATTTCGTGACCCACGGTTTCCGCCCGTTACGGAAAATGAGTTAACTGAAATAAAGGTGGAAATATCCATACTGAGCCCTCAGCAGCAAATGGAAATTTCTGACGAAAGGGATCTACTTAAACAGCTGCGCCCTGGTACTGATGGGTTATTAATCCGAAACCCTCAATACTCTGCAACGTTCTTGCCTCAGGTATGGAAACAGCTGCCTAACCCAAGGCAGTTTCTGGCTCACTTGAAGAATAAAGCAGGCATGGCTCCCGGCTCCTGGCCTGAAGATATGGAGTGCTTCCGCTATCAGTGTGTTAAGTTTGAAGAAAGGAGGGGGTAATAATTCAATTAAGTCACCGGGACAGGACTGCCCGATGACTATGAGCTTTCAGCAATCAATCAAAGGTTCGATCAAACCACTTCAAACAGGAAGTGATTCTTCTTACCCAGCTTCACCAGAAAGAATCGACCATACATGGCTTTATCAGCAGCAAAGCATTCAGGCAGATTCATGTTATCCGCTGCACCACGAGCTTCCCCATTAAAGAACACCGCGCTATTACCCAGCGCATCTTTAACCTGCTTGCCAGACTTCACCATTCCGACTTCAGCAAAAAGTTGAGTCATGGCCTGACCTTCCAGTACAGACCGTTCAATGGTTGCACTTGGCAGACCATCCTGCTTCAGCTGTTCCATATCAGTCTCAGAAAGCTTGGTAATATCGCCAGAGAACAGTGCCTCTGTAATGCGCTCGGCGGCCTGCAGCCCCTCTTCACCATGCACCAGACGAGTCGCTTCACGAGCAAGAATCTTTTGCGCCTCTGGCCGGCCCTGACGCTCGGCATCTGCTTTCTCAATAGCATCAATCTCTTCCATGCTCAGAAAAGTAAAGAAGCTCAAGAAACGATAAACATCCGCATCAGCGGTGTTCATCCAGAATTGATAAAATGCATACTGGGAGGTTTTTCTGGAATCCAGCCATACCGCACCACCCTCTGTCTTACCAAACTTGGTACCATCAGACTTGGTGATCAGAGGTACCGTTAAACCAAATGCACGGGATTTATTCTGACGACGGGCCAGATCAATACCGCCGACAATATTGCCCCACTGATCACTACCACCAATCTGCAGAGTACAATCATAACGACGATTCAGCTCCGCAAAATCCATGCCTTGCAGCAAGGCATAAGAGAACTCGGTAAAGGAGATACCCGCACCTTCACGATTCAACCGCTGCTGAACAGACTCCTTGTTAATCATGGCATTCACAGAGAAGTGTTTGCCAATATCTCTCAGGAAATCGAGAACATTCAGGTTACCGGTCCAGTCCAGGTTATTCGCGACAACAGCCGAGTTTTCTCCACAATCGAAGTCTATGAACTGGCTCACCTGCCCTTTGATCTTTTCAACCCAGCCAGCTACTACGTCAGGAGTATTCAATTGACGCTCAGCAGCTTTGAAACTTGGGTCGCCAATCAGGCCAGTGGCTCCGCCCACCAGAGCAATCGGTTTGTGACCAGCTTCCTGGAAGCGTTTGAGAACCAGCAACGGAACCAGGTGGCCAAGGTGCAGGCTGTCTGCAGTGGGGTCAAAGCCACAATAGAGCACCCGAGGCTGTTCGCTCAAATGAGCGTCCAGTTCCTCGACGGCAGTCGTCTGCGCGATGAGCTGGCGGGCCTGAAGATCTTTCAGCAACGGGTTTTGACTATCGAACATTTACCTTTTCCTGCGACGATTCGATGATTCAACCGGAATACCGCGGTGGATGCCAGAGGCTCTCACACCAAATCAAGAAGATATTGACCAACCCCTGAAGATGGGGTCGCAGACTATCTAATAAAAAATCAAGCCGCTCAAAATACAACAAAATGCGGCTGGAACAAATGCCTGAACTCTAAATAAAGTAAATTTCAGTATATTTACCTTACCAAGCCTTTACCTCAAACGATTGGAACTAACGTTAACCCCCAACTGTCGAACCAGTCCAAAGAGCTTGCGAGTTTCTGACACGTCGGCCGATTAAAGTTTCTAGCCGGACCTGTGCGACCAAGCGCTGTTTCATATTTCCTCTAAATCATCACCTTACTGACTTCATCAAAATAGAAAGGAGAAATCTGTGGGTCCTCAGCTACAGCCTTCATCTCCACAAACTGTTTATTCTGCCGCATACCCGCAAGTACATACTCAACAACCTGCAACACCTCAAGTATCTACACTATCTCATCAAGGGCCGATCTCAACGACTCCCACTCAAGATGTCTCCTCAAATTTTTCTGCTTCTGATGCTGTCAATGTTGTATGCAGAGGGCTGGCCACCGTTACTGAGACTCTCTACCTTTTTGGCAGAACGGTCTCAATATATGCAATAAAACTTGGAGCTTTGGTTTTAGGCGCAATTAAAGGGCTACTTAGACATTGCCATGAAAACGAGAGTTTGAACAATCGAACAGTACAGCCTGTTCAAACCTTAACAGTGCAGAGCCAAGCAGGACAGAACCAGACAGGACAAAATCAGACAATTGGTCAGGCAGCAGATACTGTTGTTTCAGGAAAAATGCCTCTGGAAGAATACATAAGAGTGGATGCAACAGAGGCCCTCAACTCTGTACCAGAGTCTATTAAAATACTTGGAACCATTGGTGGTATGGCTTGCGCTTTTCTCACGCCCTATTTTTTTTTAGGCCCATTGGGTCTGGTTATTAACATCCCACGCATTTTTGGAGTAAAGCCATATACAGTATTCGACACATTATCAAACGAGTCAGAACAAATGCCCACCCTGCCTGCAACGTCTCAAGATAGCGCAGCCAATCAGCAACCCGAGTCTGGTCTATACGCCCAATCTTCCAATCCAGCCACGGAAGCTTTGACAGTTGGACAAAACCATACAACTCAAAGCTCTCAACAAGCCTCATTACAACAAACACCCCTTACTTCTCAGCAACCACAAGAATCAACTGCTCCTCCTGCTCAAGCCAATCTCATAGCCCCACACTCCTTATCTCAAGTGCCCCATCAACCAGTCACAGCCGCAGCTTCAATAATGAGCCAGCATTATCAACAAAATCCCGCGCCTCAAGTTAAACCAGCAACTCACCAGCCCACCGTCTATCAATCATCTCTCAACACACAACCTGTCATAAGCACCCAGTCAACTCCTGAAGGCACCAACCCTCTCTGGAACAGCGTAAATCAGAACGTATCTAGTTTAGTACCTTATGTTGTGTCTTGACCCAGGCAATGAACAACAATCTCTGCCTATTGTTGTTCGCCACCTTTCTTTAAGCGTTTTCTCAACCCCACTTGCCTAGCGTGGCAAGAACTTAAAATAATTCGTAATAATAAAAACACTTATCAGAAAAAATAATAATTGACGCTGTATTGACGTACCTTTTCTGACAGATATGACTTACGGTGTTTTTTACCGTTATAATTTACTTATCAGCACATTGCAGACAGCGTTAACAACCTTAATGAATAAAGCCATCCCTAGAGGCGCAACACGAATCAACCAGCGCCTGAAACAGTTTCCCAAGCGACATTTGCTGCTGGCAACTACCATCGCTGCCAGCATCATGGGAGTGATGGCTCTTCTGCCCTCTGGCGACGTAGAAGCCAAACGCAACGAAATTCCGATGACTATCGATGCTCTCCAGCCCCAGGAATCAGCTCCTGAGTTGACCAGCAGTATCACAACTTCCCAGCCTGAACCATTTATCAGCAGGCAGATTGCAGATAAAGCAGAAGCATCCATTAAAGAACTGGAACAGGAAGCAGAAGCCAAAGCACTGGCAAAGACCGCTTACGACCTGGAGCAACAACTTGGCAAGTGGCATAACATCACCATTAAATCCGGCGATAACTTATCGGCGTTATTTAATACTCAAGGGCTCAGTGCCAGTGTTGTTTACCAGGTTGCCAGTACTCCCAAGTATGGCGACACTCTCGCTCGTATACGCCCGGGCGAGTCTCTGGAGTTCCGGATTAATCAGGAAGGCACTCTTACCCAGTTACGCTACGAGAAGTCCAAGCTCGAAAGTATCTTCTTTACCAAAGCAGATGATGGCTATCTGGCAGAGCTGGTTACTCTGTCACCGGAAATTCGTCCAACATACGCCAGCGGCACTATTGAAAGCTCGCTCTTTCTGGCCAGCCAGAAAGCAGGCCTCTCTCAAAACCTCACCATGGAGCTGGCCGGTATTTTTGGCTGGGATATCGATTTCGTTCAGGATATTCGCAGTGGTGATTCCTTCAATGTACTTTACGAAGAAAAGTATCTGGAAGGAGAAAAACTGGGTGATGGCGACATTCTGGTAGCCAGTTTTACCAACCAGGGACAAACCTTTACAGCGATTCGTTACACCGATAGTCAGGGGGATACTGATTACTATACGCCGGATGGAAAGAGCATGAAAAAAGCCTTTCTCCGTACTCCGGTCGACTTTACCCGTATCAGCTCCCGTTACAACCCTGACCGACTTCACCCAATCTTCAAGACAAAGCGTCCCCATCGGGCAGTGGACTATGCGGCTCCCATGAACACCCCCATAAAAGCCGCTGGTGATGGCCGTGTTCAGTTTTCTGGCTGGCAAAACGGCTATGGTAATGTGGTATTCATTGAGCACCCCAACAACATTGTCACTGTTTATGCTCATGCTAATAAGCTGACTGGGCTTAAAAAAGGTCAGAGAGTTCGTCAGGGGCAAATCATTGCTTACGTGGGCAAAACAGGCTGGGCAACCGGCCCCCACCTGCATTATGAGTTCCGTGTCAATGGCGTCCATAGAAACCCGATGACTGTGAAGCTCCCTGATGCAGCGCCCATTGCCAAAAAAGAAATGGCTAACTTCAAAAAAAGGTCAGAGCTGATGATTGCCAGGCTTGAAAAGCAAAGCGATACACTGCTGGCCACACAGTAATCAGTCGTAATAATTAGTCAGTCACAATAGCCATAGGGCATAGGAGGCACAGAGATACAGAGTAATGATCAATGTTTCTTTGTGTCTCAGCTCCTTTGTGATTAACAATAACGACCACTCAAACGTTCCTTCCAAGGGTGAACCATGTCGGATATCTATATAGGTCTTATGTCAGGTACCAGCCTGGATGCTATGGATGCTGCTGCCGTTCGCTTTGATGGCAATCACCCGATTCTCATTACCAGCCATACCACAGAGTGGCCGTTAAAACTGAAGGAAAACATTCAGCAGCTTTGCCAGCCAGGCAATGATGAAATTCGTTTAATGGCTGAAGTTGATCCGGCAATTGCTCATATTGCCGCTGAAACCGTCAAGTCACTTCTGGAAAAAGGAGGGCTGACTGCAAAACAGATCTGTGCCATTGGCAGTCATGGTCAGACCATTAGGCATATACCAGAGCTGGGCTATACCCTTCAGGTTGGTGATCCCAATATACTGGCAGAACAAACCGGCATTACCGTTGTTGCTGATTTCAGGCGTCGGGACATGGCAGTCGGTGGTCAGGGAGCGCCTCTGGTACCCGCCTTTCACCATGCCGTTTTTACCAGTGAAACTTCCCACCGGGTGGTCGTCAATATTGGTGGAATCAGTAATATTTCTATCTTGCCGGCAGGTAATAGTGGACAAGCCTCTGTAACTGGCTTTGATACCGGTCCTGGTAATCTGTTAATGGACTATTGGTGTCAGCAGCAATGGCATCAGCCTTTCGATAAAGATGGCTTTCATGCTTCCCAGGAACCTCATGACCCAATTCTGTTGGAAACCATGTTAAGCGAACCATTTTTTCGGCTGGCAGCTCCCAAGAGTACCGGTCGGGAACTGTTCAACCCTGCCTGGCTGAGCTCAATGCTTGAAGGGTTTCGTGGATTATCCCCGACAACCATACAGGCAACTCTTTGTCGTTTAACGGCTCGTTGTATTGCAGATGCCATGCAGCAGCATGCTCCAGAAACTGATGAAGTTTTTGCCTGTGGTGGTGGCGCCAATAACAAGACTCTGATGGCAATGCTAAAAGAAGAGGTGGCCAGTAGACGGTTGGAATCAACTTCCAAGCTGGGTGTTGACCCTCAGTGGGTTGAAGCTATCGCCTTTGCGTGGCTTGCCAGACAAAATATATCTAAGCGACCCGGCAACCTGCCTGCGGTTACCGGAGCATCTGGCTTTCGTGTGCTCGGTGGCGTTTATCCAGCTTGAACTCAGTCTCTTAAAAGCAGAATTATTGATGATAACTACCCAATACAAATATATGAGTCTAAATTTCACCTAAGCACTTACTTTGCAAGAACTCATAGTTAGGAAAGAGTCGCCCTCTCATAACACCTTGAGAAAGCTCTCCTTTACACTATTGAAGTACGCCGGTATCCAGCTTAAGGTTGCTTGAGCTCACCTCAAATACGCAGGCACTCCCCATGAATATGAATAAAATTGGCATCATCGGTACCGGCTTTGTTGGGATGGCAGCAGCGTACTCACTGTTTCAGCAAAAGCTGGCTAATCAGATTATTCTTGTGGATAAAAATCATGACAGGGCTCACGGAGAAGCGCTTGACCTGATGCACGGCCAGCCACTGGTTGGGCGTTGCGAGGTGTCTGCCGGCGACTTTTCCAGCCTGACAGGCGCTGGAATTATTGTTATCTGCGCCGGTGTCAGTCAATCCAGCCCGGATGAAAGCCGGTTGCACCTGCTGCAGCGCAACATCAAAGTGTTTGAGGCAATTGCCAGAGAGCTGGATCATCATGCACCGGAAGCCATGTTACTGATTGCCAGCAACCCGGTAGATATTCTTACTCATGCGATGCAAAGCTTGAGTCAGCGCCCCAACAATCTGGTGATTGGCACCGGTACCCTGCTGGATACATCCCGTTTTCGAACTCTTCTGGCCAGCCACTATGATGTATCTCCTCAGTCCATTCATGCTTATATCCTCGGAGAGCATGGTGACTCTGAAGTTCCGGTCTGGAGCTCTGCCTCCATTGCCGGCCTCGGCATTAAGGGCAATACCGTTAATGGTCGTGAATACGACCAGAAAGCACTGGTAGGCATTGTAACCCGGGTCAGAAAAGCCGCTTACGAGATTATTGCCACTAAAGGCTACACCAACTGGGCTATTGGTCTGGTCATTGCCTACATCATTCGCACAGTACGAAACAACCAACGGACTGTTCTGCCAGTGACCGTCAGGTTAAATGGGGAATACGGTATCAGTGATATCTGCCTGAGCCTGCCAACCGTTATCGGTAGTGATGGGGTGGAAAGTATTATTGCACCCAGGCTGGATGAAGAGGAGCTGGCGGGTATCCAACACTCTGCCAGCACCCTTAAAGCATCCATGGATCAGTTGGTATAGGTTCGCTTTTTTAAAGCCTGCAAACCATGAAGCGCACAAAGGAAAAGAAAAAATCTCTTCTTTGTGCTCTTCGTAATCATTGTGATTCCAAAAAAGTCCCACAGAACACTTCAGACCATCCGTTCATATTGAGAACGAAGAACCACAACCACAGGTAGACTTGGCATTAGGGTTTTTGACCAGAAAACGAGAGCCTTCCAGCCCCTCTTCATAATCAATCTCTGCACCCACCAGGTACTGGTAGCTCAGGGAGTCGACAACCACTGACGCACCCTCTTTGATAATCAGTGTATCATCGTCGGCCAGATTACTGTCAAAGGTGAAGCCATACTGAAAGCCGGAACAGCCCCCACCCGTTACATATACACGCAGCCTTTGATTTTCTTCGGTCTCATCTGCCAGCAATTCACATACCCTGCGGGCAGCAGTTTCCGTAACACTGATTGGCTCGGGTATCACTGTTTCTACTACGCTCATTGACCCTCCCGTGCCGCTGTCATCTACTTATAACCAGTTAAGGCAGCGACCCGTCATTTACTCATCAGTCAGCTATTATCCGAGTAACCGACTGTTATAGTCAATTATTCCCTGCTTCAATAACTTCACCAACCGGCATTTCAGCGTCAGCGGCCTCAGAGCGCTCCAGCAAAGGTTGCTGCCCGGCAGGCACACCATTAGGGTGGTGCTCAAGGCTGCCATTGACCTGAGAGCCTTTAGTCATCTCAATCACATTGTAAAAGACATTACCGGTAATCACCGCCCTGGAAGCAAGCTCCAGATGTTCCTCAGCCAAAACATTGCCACGAACATGGCCATCTACCACCACACGCTGGGCACGAACATCACCTTCGACACTACCGCTATGCGCAATGGTCAATAAACCATGGTCTGCAGAGATATTACCTTTAACGCGCCCCTCTATATGGACTGCACCGGTAAAGTGGATATCGCCGTTAATGGTGGTTTCTGACGATATGAGGGTGGTGCTGCCATGCTTATTACCTGCATTACCCGCTGCTTTGCTCTTGCCGAACATCCGCTACCAGCTCCTTATCCCATTGATAAATTTGTTCAAAACTCTGCCTGATACCACTTGTGATCTGTACCACAATCTTGATCCCTGCCGGCTCGAAGCCTTTTGGCAAATTGAAATCAAGATACTCTCTGTCACCAGGCAGAGCCTGAAAATAACGAAAGCCCAGACGTGTTAACACCTGATCAGGCCCTGCCAACTGCTGCAGCGGTATAGCCTGTGCTTTTCCATCAGTTTCTCCCAGCAGCGATACGGATAATGTCCCTTTTAAAAACGGGTTGCTTCTTGCTACCTGGGAGATCACGAGCCGCAGGCGATACTGACGGGGCTCGTCGCCCTTAAGCAAAGTGAAACCAGCGACACGCACACCGGTAGACATATCTTCCGGAGCCAGAATACTCTTGAAAAAGGTCAGTTCTTTATGCAGCTGCTCTTTCTCTTCCTCAAGCTGCTTTACCAGCAAGCGAACATGATTTACCGCTTCACGATCCATTTTGCTGGCACTTTCCAGAATGGCCAGTCGCTGCCGGAGCTCATTATTTTCTTCCTGTAAAACTCTGGCTTTACTTTCCAGGCTCATATTCTGTTGCTTAGCCAGATCTAGATTATGCCCCGCATGGTTACCACCATACCAATAGGCAAAACCACCCAGCAAAGCAATAGTGATCAATAGAAGAATTCGAATTAACTGATCGCGCTTCGGGTCATGACGTATAACCCTGAGTTTGCCACTGTCGGGATGCAAAGATATCCACCTTTTCCAGACCATGGCTTAATAGCAAGCCACTGTTTAACCAAGACTATCACTGCCTTAATTTCTAAGGCGAGATTTATACTGAAAACTTTAACAGCGGGACTATACACAAGCCAAAAAAACATAACAAACAGGCCAGTAAAATTTTCACATCATCAGGAAGGTGCTCACAATAACTCCGTCGAAAAAGCTGTTTGGCACAGAAAAAAACCAAGGGTATTATGGCTCCATACATGCCAACAACTATACCTCCTACGTTACATGCTTGATAAATGGACAGCCCCCCTAATCCAACCGCCACTAAGAAAAGTAGCCACGTGGCTGAAGAACTATGGCATAACGCCGGATCAGGTCACCGTTACCGGCTTTGTGATTGGCATGATCGCTATCCCATTACTGGCTTTTGAGTATTACACCCTGGCCTTGATACTTATTATTGGAAACAGGGTTTTTGATGGACTTGATGGAGCCTTGGCAAGGCTGGGCACTCCTTCGGATGCTGGTGGTTTTCTGGATATCACTCTGGACTTCATTTTCTATTCAGGCATTGTTATGGGGTTTGCTCTCGCTTCACCAGCAGCGAACTCTATTGCTGCATGCGTACTTATTTTCTCGTTTATGGGCACCGGAGCCAGCTTTCTTGCCTATGCCATCATGGCTGAGAAACATCAACTATCTGATCCGCACTTCAAACATAAATCCCTTTATTATCTGGGAGGGCTGGCAGAGGGTACGGAAACCATTCTTTTGTTTATCCTTTTCTGCCTGTTGCCCGACTTTTTTCCAGAGCTTGCCCTCGGGTTTGCTGCTATCTGTATGTTAACGGCTACGATCAGAGTTTGGTCGGGATACCAGAGCATTGATCAGGCAGAAAGAAAAGCACCATAACTCAGCCACATGAAGCGTCCCTGGAACAGAGTTTTTTCCGACGCCAGTAGCCAACAGCAAAATAGGCAAGAATGGCCTGAATGATTCCAGTGCCCAGAAAAACGTGAACACTTTCTCCCCAATACCGGAACTGATTGGCCTCTGCCGCCAGAGTTTCTGCCAGCAAACCAACAAAGAGTGCCGTTAATGGGATGATGTATTTTTTGGAGTAACCGAGTGAAATGGCAATCACAGCTACAAACAAAAAGAAAGGATCAAAGAGTGTAAAACAGACTGCACCCATGGACAGGTTCCTGAAATAGAGTATGAATGCAGAATTCTAGAGAAGAGTGAAAGCTCATTTAATCATGGGTTGTCACGATAAATCATGCATATACCTGAATCCTTATAAGTACCACGCCAGAAACCAAAAGTGGAATCAACCTAGTTGAAAGCATATTTTAGTTTTCTGCACACATTATTCTCACCTCTTTATTTTGTCTCTCATTTAGCCATCAGCTTCACTGTAAAAAACTAACGGCTTTCTCATATAATCCTAAAAAACAAACACAACAGAGAATATGTCATGGATGCAGTGATCAGGCATGCTGAAGTTTCGGACCTGAAAGCCATTGGCGAGTTTTTCCGCGATCCCGAAGTTACCCGCCAGACCAGCCAGATCCCCTATCGCTCTCAGGAGTATTGGAACAGCCTGTTCAATATGGACGACAAAAACCACATACAACTGGTGGCTGAAGTATCGGGACAAATCCTTGGTCATCTGGGGTTACACACACAGGAAAACCCGCGCCGCAAGCACTGCGCGAGCTTTGGTATTACTGTTCATCCGGAAGCTCAGGGCAAAGGTATTGGCAAACAGTTGATGGCAGCCATGATTGATCTGGCGGATAACTGGCTGAACCTGGTACGGATAGAGCTGGACGTCTATACCGACAATACTCACGCCATTACACTTTACCAACGCTTTGGTTTTGAGGTAGAGGGTGAAAGTAAATGTGATGCTTTTCGCAATGGGCAGCTGGTCAACAGCTACCGGATGTCCAGAATACGGATGCCAATCACAACGCCAGAATCAAAGGCCTCAGCAACCAGGAAAACACCACCTGCGATGACAGTACGTGCTTTCAAAGCTGAAGATACGGAAGCCGTTATCTCCCTCTGGCAACAATGTGGCCTGACTACACCACAAAACAACCCACAGAGTGATATTCATCGAAAAGTCGCTATGGATGATGGTCTCTTTCTGGTGGGGCTGGTCAAAAATGAAGTTATCGCATCGGTCATGGGTGGTTATGAAGGACACCGAGGCTGGGTGAACTATCTGGCCGTTAGTCCCCAATGGCAAAGAAATGGGCTGGGTAAAATACTGATGGAGAATCTGGAAGAGAAGCTATCAAGTTTGGGCTGTCCAAAGATCAACCTGCAGGTTCGCAGTACGAATCAGCAGATTTTGGCGTTTTATCGATCCCTCGGTTACAAGACTGACCATGTCATCAGCCTGGGAAAACGTCTCTGCAACTGACTTGCCAAGGAAAACCTGCCCCCCACTGGCCTGCCAGAAGCTGGGGACTAATGCCTCTGCTACTATCAGCAGATAACAGGGAATGATCTCTCAAAAATAAAGGTTTGCCCATACACGCCTCTGTACTGAGGTCAATTCCATTGAAAAAGGGGAGAAAAAACACCTGGAAAAAGAGCGACACTTCTTTGACCAGAATCCAGGGCTGGGAGAAGTCATCAACCGTCCGATTTATGGCATTCCTATCAGCGTCAAACATACTCACCGCAAGTGGCGCAAACATTTTTCCAAAAAATAGGGCAGGGACAAACTGGAGAACCTGGTCAATAGCCTAAATATCTTGCTGAATAAAGATGCTGACACTCCCGTGATCATTTATGTGCACTGTGAAGCTGGCTTTGATCGTACCGGTGAAGTGATCGCTGCCTATCAATTGCGCTATCAAGGCAACAGCTATAATCAGGCCTATCGAAATGCAGTAAAAGTCGCAGGACGAAACATCAGAGCCTTCAGTAAACATGGCCTGCAGTGGTATGCCTACTATCTGCGGGAAGTTGAAAGGCTTCCAACCATCGGTGATATATAGAGCCAGTCCAAGAACAGGCCATCCTCTGGCTCCCTCCCCAGTTTCCAGCACTGTTTGAAACTCTCAGCGTAGAAAACAGTCTGAAACCTGTGCCCATTCAATATGTAATCGATCATGACTATTTTCAGGCGACTCATACCGACGCTGTTGCTGCTCTCTTTTGTGACCGCAGGCTACTCCACCCAGCAACCATCAATCCCTGATGATCCTCCACAAGCAGTTACCAAGCCTAAAAAAGAAGTGGTATTCACCCCCCAAAAATTACGGCTGGTGGACTACAACCCGCTGTCTGGTAACTATCTGTTCAGGGGCAACATGCCCATTGCCAATGGTCGCTTCGCTTATGATGAACTGATTAATACCATGAACCAGAGAAGTATCGAGAAGCTTGAAACACCGCTGCCTGAAGACACCTATATTCTTGATATATCATTGATCAGCAAACTGAACGAGAGTCACCTGCTAAAACACGAGCAAATGTTTACTCACACCAACCCTGATCTGATGTACCTGATCCATTACCCGGTCTATGGTGCAGTATCCAGTCCTGACTATTACCCCAGATCAATGCTCCATATCATGCTCAACCTTCCCTTCATTGGCGATGTATACAGCCTGGTTGACAAACTCAGACACTGGCTCAATCAGGAACGAAGCAGACCCATGGCGCTCTTTGTTCACTGCCAGGCAGGCAGCGACCGGACAGGCATGGTTATTGGTACATACCAGATGCAGTTCCTGGGCAAAAGCTATCTTGAGGTGATTGAGGAAGCAGAAGAAATTGCAGGTCGCCCAGTGAAGCCCCTGCAAAAAAGGGGCCTGAAATGGATTGCCTATTATTTAAGGGACAGCAGGGGTATCCAGAGTGTCGGTGTTATCTATTAAGCATTGCCACAGAGCCCCGTTAAAACAATACCCGAAGATGGTTTAGATGAGAGTAATGACGACACCTATAGTGATTCATCTGGCAGCAGCCTATAGTCTGCTGGGTGAAATACTTCAGTTGATAATGAAAAAAGGCCCCCCCTGCACCGGTATCTTGGACGTACCTGGATGGTGACGATGCCAATTACGGCTATTTCTTCGCTCTAGATCAGCTGTTTCTTTCCCATCTGGAATAGTTTTGACACCATCCATTTACCCTCTGTCTGGATTATTATTTGTATGGCTATTTCTATATTTCCACTCGGAACCATAAAATTAAACGACACAGGACTTATTCAATTGAAGCCTATGTTGGACTGTTCGGCGCCGGTATCGGAGCCTTCGCACCCGGCCAATATCTTTTTCAACTCTTCTTTGGAGGTTAAGCCATAGCCCTTAATGTGGGCTATGGCTTTAACCTCAAGTCACTCCCTCGATGCAGACCACCACCACTTCGTATAACTGATTGTTTTAAAATTGGTGGTTTTTGGCGCGCGCGATACATAGTAAAATGCACAGTTCCCCGTTAAGCAAAGATAGATCCAACGATGGCAATAAACTGGTATCCCGGCCATATGCACAAGGCCAAAAAAGAGATCCGTGAAGTGATACCAAAGATGGATCTGATCATTGAAGTACTGGATGCCCGACTTCCCTTCAGCAGTGAGAACCCGATGGTTGCCTCCCTGCGCAGAGACACGCCCTGCATCAAGATTCTTAACAAGAGCGATCTTGCGGATCCGGTTGTGACCCAGCAATGGGTAGACCATATCAACCGTACTTCCGGCATGAAAGCCATTGCCGTCAACCTGAAGCAGCCGGACAAAATTCGCAGCATACTGGACATGGCTCCCGCCATGGTTCCTGAGCGAAACCTGGATGTCAGCCAGCTGAAGGCCATCATTCTTGGGATTCCCAATGTGGGCAAGTCCACCACCATCAATATTCTGGCCAGCCGGACAGTGGCTAAAACCGGTAATGAACCAGCGGTCACCAAGCAGCAGCAGCGGATAAAGCTGCCCAATAATATTGTGCTCCTGGACACCCCCGGCTTCCTCTGGCCAAAGCTTGCCCCTGAAGATTGTGGCTATCGCCTGGCCATCAGTGGTGCGATCAAAAACACAGTGATCGAGTTTGAAGACGTTGCCATGTATCTGGCTGAGTTCCTGATGCAGCATTACCCCGATGCACTTCAGCAGCGTTACCAGCTTAGGGAAATCCCACAAACCGGTATCGAGCTGTTTGATCTGATTGGTCAGCGCCGAGGCTGCATGCGTCGGGGCGGTATTGCCGATACCCATAAGGTGTCTGAAATTCTGATCAATGAATTTCGAGATGGCCAGCTGGGTCGCATTACCCTGGAAACGCCTGAAATGATTGAAAACCAATTGAAGGCCATGGAAGCGGCAAAAGCGGCCATCGAAGCAGGAAAGGCTAAAAAATAACCGATATATTTACCAGACACTGAGGTTAGTGTCTGGTAGACAATGTTAACCTCTCTAAAATCACACTGTTGAACAGGACTACAGGAAAATAATACCGATGAAAAAGTTGTTATTGGTACTTATGTTAGCATTTCCGATGATGGCTTTTGCCAAAACAACGGGTAGCACTCAAAATGCAAGCCGGTTTCAGGAAGGAACCCATTATGAAGTCGTTAAAGGGCTTCCGGCATATACCAAGCCAACCGTGACTGAGCTGTTTTCCATCTACTGCGGTGGTTGCTACCAGTGGGAAAAAGGGCCTCTGGTTACTCTGAAAGGATGGTTGAGCCAGCAGAACATTGAGTTCAAGCAGGCGCACATGAACTTTATGGGTGCGTATGCCAAACAGGCCACTATGGCCCTGGCCATGACCCAGGGCACCCCCCGCCATAACGCTGTCAAACAGGCTCTGTTCAACCGCATTCATGTTGAACGTAAGGGTGACTGGCAGAATGATAAAGACTTCTTTCAGACCATGGAAAAGGCTGGATTGAAGCAGTCAGACTTTGAAGCAAATCAGAACAGCCTGCTAGTCATGAAAACTGTTCTGGACTGGAATCGTTATGGTGAATACGTTCATGCAGTACCGAGCTTTATGGTGAACAACCGTTACCTGATCAACATGGGCAGCTTAAAGTCTCATGACGATCTGAATGCGCTGATCACCTACCTGACAAAACTTCCTGTGGAAGAGAAAAAATAACAAGCCTTCCGGCTTTCCGGGTTACCGAAAAGCCCTTCAATAGGAGAGGGATCCGACCGTTGGCTACTGAACAGAACTCCAACAGCCTCTTTCAAAACCTGAAAGACAGCCCCCTGCAAACCATCCATAAATGGCAGAATTTGCGAGCTACCTGGTTTGTCATGTTTGCCACAGCTCTCTTTCTGGAACTGTGCGCCCTGGGCTTTCAGTATGTTCTGCATATGGATCCCTGTGAGCGGTGTGTTTACCAGCGGCTGGCCGTTCTTGTGCTGATGGTTGCGCCATTGGTTATCACCGTTTCACCAACCAATCCGCTGCTGAGAATCACAGGTTATGGTCTCTGGATTGCTGGTGCACTGTATGGATTGAAGGAAGCCATTGCGCAAACTGCAGACTATGCCGAATTTAATCCGTTTACGTCCAGCTGCAGCTTCCGCCCGATCTTCCCTTTCGATCTGCCACTTTATGAATGGTGGCCCTCCATGTTCATGCCTACAGGCATCTGCGGTGCCGATGACTGGACTTTCCTGACCCTGAATATGGCCGAGTGGATGGTGGTGATTTTCTCAATCTACCTGCTGGCAGCGGCAACCTGCATTATCAGTTCCATATACTCCACTCTCTTTAAGAAGCCCTGAGCAGTTGACATCAGTTTCAATAATTGATGTCTTTTCTATCAGTCAGGTAAAATTTTACTATTTTTTATCTGGCTTCATAATTCTGTGGTACATTTCTACCCTGAATATTCAGATTATACCAATCAAACGTTCTAAACCCGTTATCAGCATGACGGACCAGAGTGTAAGACAATACCCTAAAGGGCATAAAGACGAAGTAACGAGTCATAGTCATAGCTATGTTGAGGAGCTTCAACGCAGGAATACGCTTCAGGCCGTCAGCGCAATAATGAGTTAGAAAGTGCAATTGGTATCACTTATGCCGGAGTAAACATGGCCACGTTAAAGGAGATCGCCCAACAGGCCGGGGTCTCTTTATCCACAGTATCCAGGGTGTTGAATGACGACCCTTCCATCAGCGTAAAAGCAGAAACCCGCCACGCCATCTTTGAAATCGCTGAAAAACTGCAGTACCGCACCACCCGTAGCCGCAAAGAAACACCAGCGACCAGTTATCAGTTTCTTGCCCGATTTGGCTACCCCGAAGCGGTGGAAATCAATGATCCTTATTACCTCTCCATCCGGTATGGGATTGAGCTGCAGTGCAAGAAGCTGAATATTCAGTTAACACGCCAATACGATGCATTTGAGCAACCGGTACCTGACGGGATTGATGGTGTCATTCTGGTGGGAGTTCGTCCAGAAAACGACGATGCGTTGAAAACTACCAGCAAAAAACATACGTTGCCATTAGTCTGCGTCGATTATCAACACGATGAGTTTGATTGCGTTTACACCGACCTTGCCCGGATCTGTCAACACGCCATTGACTACTTTATGCAACAGGGCCATCAGCGCATTGGCTTTATTGGTGGGCAGGATGCCGGTAAAGCCATAGATGTCAGAGAGTCCGCATTTCTGGAATATGGCCGGTCCCGGAAAGTGGTGAATGCCGGAGATATTTATCGCGGTGACTTTTCCAGCGCTTCAGGGTACCGCCTGGCCAAGCAGATGCTGGAGGCAGAATACCCTAAAGCGTTTCTGGTCGCTTCAGACTCCATTGCCATTGGGGTGTTAAGAGCACTTCATGAAAGCAATATCCGCATTCCTGAGGATCTCTCGATGATCAGCATCAATGATATTCCTACGGCACGCTTTACCTTCCCCCCCCTCTCAACCTTCCGGCTGGAATCAGAGTTGATGGGCATTCAGGCGGTAAACCTGCTTTCAGACCAGCTTCGCGATGAGCGTCGTATACCGTTGTGCATGACTATACCTGTAACCCTCAAGCTGCGTGGTACAACCTAGTACATCATTTCATTAGCTTTGACGGGTTCCGTTCATCCTGAGCTTGTCGAAGGATGGTACCACCGCACTTCGACGGGCTCAGTGCGAACGGAGTCTGGAAACGTCAATCTCATTGAAACGATGTACTAGCAGCTGAAGGGTTGCTCTTATAGTGGGCTAATGTGAATCAGGGCAGAATATTAACCCCAAATTCTATTCTGTTAATCAGAAGGCCAATGACAATATCATGCACTTTTCATGCTTTTAAAAAATGTTTTTTTGGTTGGCTGTTTAACCCATGCTCTGATGTTCAGAACTCTACCCTCAATTTTTTAGAGGGCAAATGCATGGGTTTGCATAAATATCCACTCAAAGTTCCAAGGCATTAATCAGCAATCCAATCACAGTTTCATGTATCTTTTCTATCGTAGAAAAGCATACTATCTCGATAGTAGTAAGATATATATGGGAACGCAGGAATTTTTCCTGTGTGAAAATGCCCTTACATAGTTAAACCACTACCTGACTATGTTCCGGATTTTTTATAGAAAAAAAACTTAATCCACATCTATGCCAGCGAATACATTAGTATCTCCAATCACATCAAACAAACTGGCAAGGGCACCAACTACAATGTCATTGTCACGTTTCCTTGAAGCGTCATTAAGCTTGGTAAACAGCTGTTTGATGCTACTACCTTCAGGCATATATTCATGCTTGATTATTTGGGTCAGTATTTCCTGACTCTCAGTCTGACCAAGTACTTTTCCCTGCATCAAACGTACAGCTTGCCCAATAGAGAGATAACCGCTTTTAACGTTGTAGTACAGAAACTTTAGTGTGCGTGAATCGAGTGACAGGGATTCCACATAAGAAGACAGACGTTTGATCCGCCCATATGCATCGGATTCCAACAGCATGGAAAGATCCACTCCTGCTAGCAAACTGAAGAATAAAAAGTTATCTAATTTTTCATCCCATGAGAGATAATGACCGATATTCTTCAGTGCAACTTCCCCGCGCACAGCTTGGCTGGCAAGATTCATTAACAGGGTTGTACCCACGCTGCCGGTATGAGGCGTGGAATCAGGCAGTTCCGTCAGGTAACGATTATTGCGAACATAATAGCTGTCCTGAGAAATGGGAGAGAGATAACATTTATTGAATTTAATGGACTGACTGACTGAGTTTGCACCTTCTGTTACAAAAAAATCAGCGCTTTGCATTATCCCTTTAAAAATAGCATCAGTGACAGGCCCCGTATTAATGAGTAACAAGCACGACTGTGACACATTATGCGTTGTAGCCAGACCCATAACTTCCTCAGAAGTAAGCTTGTTTATCGTGGTTGCTCTCACAGAGACCGAAGCAGGTGGCGATAGTTGAGAAACAACCTGGTTCCACTCGTTCTCTGGAAATTCATTCAGAAAGACAATTGCGCCATTACGCTGTGACAGCAACCCGGACTCTGCAATAGACACGACCAGACGACTTGCAATGTTGCACTTGTCAGCCTTAATCAGATGCTGATTAAGGCCGTAGATACCACAGAGCGCCACCTTCTTTTTCCATGATTGCTCCAGTAATGGGATAATGGCTCGTTTCTGTAACATTGAGGGAAAACGTGCCAATTCAGCCACGCCGGCAGCTGCAATATCGCCCAGAAAAAACTGATCCGCTATTTCAAACAATGACGGAGCCCCCTGCGCCACCATTGATTCACGATGAACATATTTCAGGGGATAAGTCTCAATGCTTGCTGTACAGTCATCAGACTTTCCACACATGGAAAGCTGGCGCCCTTCGACAGACCACTTATAAGGAGATAACATGAAATGGCACTTGACTAATGTTTTTTTCAGAATCGAGGAGAATCCGCCCCCATAAATACCAGAGAACAACAAATCAATATCCAGTTTCCTGAAGTTGTTCTGTACTACAGGATCTTCTAACAAAGTTCTCAAATGAAAAAAGCGAATATGACTTGCGCCACTCCCCCAATGAATTTGTCCTTCCTCCTTATCAAAATCCACCCGCGAAAAGAGCTTCCCCAACTTTTGCTGACTCCAATGCTCCGGTCGAGAGTACTGTCTGGCTGCGTCATCCAACACATCAGGATCATCTGAAATGGGTGCAGGGTATTCCAAGTCATTTTCACTACAGGGTTTGCCTGAGCATACGGAAAGATCAACATTCAACAACTGCGATTCTTTGTGAAACTGATAATAATCTCTAATCAAATTTAAGCGTTCAATAGCTATATCCAGTTGCTGAACCCCCAAATCCAATTCTCGTTGTCTTTGCCAGCTGTTGAGCAATTGAATAACAAATGATGGGATAAACCTAAAGAGCATAGACCTAAAGTAATGCCCTTCTTTAATACCTATGGTTGTTTTTTTGTCTTTAGGGTCTCCGACGAAATCAATATGATCGCAGCAAGGGCAATTGTAAATAACGGCGAAATCCCCAGTGTAGCCCAATCTATGAAGAGAATGCATAATATCGACTGATATGATCTCGTCACCCAGACTGTTCGCAACATTGGAAACACCTACAGTGCATCCGATGATTTTTTGATTCTTAATAAACAAGTCTTCTCTTGCACATTGACTACTTATCCCATAGTTATCAATATTTTTTTGGGGCATACTCACCCCACCTTGGAGAAACCCAGTTTCCAAGGGTACATGCCGTATACAAAAACCAAACTGACGCCAATAACCAGCGGTATGTAATTGTGAAAAACAGGCTGTTATTTCTTTCGAGTTAGTTCCAGCTAAATAAAAGTCTTTAATGATTTGCATAGACCCACCGTATCCATATCCATATCCATATCCATATCCATATCCATATCCATATCCATATCCATATCCATATCCATATCCATATCCTTTCAGGTATAGACATATAGACCGGTAAATAATTCCAAAATGGGTAACTTTTTACGTATCTTTCCAGTAATTCTGATGAACATGGTCGGCCCATTCTTCACCAGTGAATTAAGCAGAATTTTTAAGACCCCCCTGCTGGAGCCACTGCCATAGCAAAACCATCGAGTGATCCCTACCTCGCTCAAAACCAAACCTATTGAATTTAAAAGGTTTTAGGTAAGTTTAAAATATGAGTATCGAAGACTTTTTTAAGAAAATTTTGTGCTTAAAAATGCCTGATCCATAGCCAGTCAGGAGATTCAAGAACGGCCCCCCTAAACACCACCAAGAAATAACTTTTTACACCACCCTCCTAATAAAACTTGATCTCGATCAAACAAAAACAAACACAACAACGCTAGGATCACGCCAAGTAAAAATTTGCGTAAAAATAAACGCAAAAATAGAAGCAAACATACTGTTCGATAAAAATACCAGGCGGAGCGACCATGAGTGAAAACAACCGCGGGACCATAGGCAAATTTGCCCTGCTGGCCCTGACGTTTACCGCAGTATTCAACGTCCGTAATATTGTGAACAACAATATCGAGCTGGGCCTCAGCTCTGCCCCTATCTTTCTTTTTGCGACAATTTTCTATTTCATTCCGTTTGTCTTCATCGTTGCCGAATTTGTTTCCGCCAATAAAAACTCCGAGTCCGGCATGTACGACTGGCTGAAGACGCCTCTGGGTGACCGTGCGGCTTACCTGGGCTCATTCACCTACTTCTTTGTAAACCTGTTCTGGTTTACTTCGCTCCTGCCCAACGTTATTGCCTATGCATCTTATGCACTGCTGGGTTACGAGCAAACCTTCTCACCGATGGCAACAGCAATTCTCTCTACTGCATTGTTTGCTCTGGCAACCTTCGTCTCTACCCGAGGTGCCAGCTGGCTGGGCAAGATCACGTCTGTGGTTGCCTCTGTCGTACTGGCTCTGACGCTGGGTTATATCTTCCTGGCCGGTGGTGCGCTGGTTGGTGGACTTGAGCCAGCAGACCCAATCACCATGGAGGCTCTGAGCCCGACCATCAACTGGGCAACCCTGGGCATTATGTGCTGGATTTTCCAGGCGGCCGGTGGTGCAGAAAGTGTTGCGGTCTACCTGAACGATGTGAAAGGTGGCGCCAAAACCTTTGTTAAGGTTATTGTTGCCGCAGGCCTGTTCATTGGCGTGATGTACGCAGCCGGTTCCCTGCTGATCAACGTGTTCGTTCCACGCGCTGAACTCTCATTCACTGGTGGTATGGTGGAAGTATTTACCGGACTGGCCAATCACTACGGTTTCTCAACCGTTATTACCGGCCGCATTGTTGGTGTGGTTCTGTTTATCGCCATGTTTGGCAGCCTGCTGATGTGGTCTGCCACTCCGGTAAAAATTCACTTCTCTGAAATCCCCAAAGGTATTTACGGTGAGAAAACGACTGAACTGAACCAGCACGGCGTGCCTGAACGTGCAGCCTGGGCCCAGTTCTTTATCGTGATTCCGCTGATGTTCATCCCTGCACTGGGCAGTGAAACCGCCCAGGAACTGATGAATACCACCATCAATATGACGGCAGCTACTGCCATGTTGCCACCAATCTTCATCATGGCGTCTTACATCATGCTGCGCCTGAAGCATGACCATATCAAACGTGACTTCCGCATGGGCTCTGCCAGAGTGGGTGTTGCCATTACCATCATGCTGCTGACCATCTTCACCATTGGGTTCCTGGCCGCCACCTTCCCAGCTGGAAGCAACATCATGCAGGTACTGCTCTATAACGTCTCTGGTGTAGTGATCTTCCTGGGTGCCGCCAACCTCTGGTACAGCCGTTACCTGAAGCGCCAGCAGCCTGATGGTCAGGTTCGCACTACTGCCGCCGCTTTCTCCTGATAACAGACAACCTTTTCAACCATTTGTATGAAGCCATCAGCCAGCAGAGCTGGCGGGTGGCTTCACTGACCCGGAATTTTTGTATGAGCGCAGTCGTTTTTTCCAGCAAAGGTGACGAACAAAAGGTCATCGATCTGTACGAAGAGATCAATCACGTGCCGGCGGTTATGGAAGATCACCTTATCAATGGCATCAATAAAGAAGCACCAAGACCTCACGCCTTTCCATTCAGTCATGAATCCCTGGCGATCAATAATCAACCCGAAAAAGCCGGCAACTATCTCTCACTGAATGGCCTGTGGCAGTTTAACTGCGCCATCAATCCAGAGTCCCGTCCACGAGGTTTCCACCAGGAAAACTTTGATCTTTCCGGCTGGGACAGTATTCAGGTTCCCGGTAACTGGGAAGCCCAGGGCTTTGATAAGGCCATCTATCTGGATGAACGCTTTCCCTTTACCACCGAATGGCCGGAAGTGCCCAGAGACTACAACCCTGTAGGTTCTTATCGTCGTACATTCACTCTGGATCAGAGCTGGTCTGGCCGGGAAATATTCCTGCAACTGGCGGGAGCCCGCACAGCCACCTTTATCTGGATTAATGGTCAGCGAGTCGGTTACAGCCAGAATGCCAAGAACCCTGCCGAGTTCAACATCAGTGCCTATGTCCGTGAGGGTGCTAACACCATTGCCCTGGAGATCTTCCGCTGGTCCAACGCCAGCTACCTGGAAAAGCAGGACATGCTGGATATGTCCGGGCTTGAGCGGGAAGTCTTTATCTATTCCACAGGCAAAAGTCGTATCTATGACTTCCACTGCAAACCTGAACTGGATGCAACCTTTACCCAGGGGTCATTAAGTCTCAGCGTTGATCTTAAGCACTACGAAAGCGATGCTGCCCAACTCACCCTCAAAGTACAGCTGCTGGATGATGCCAGAGGTTTTGATCCGATCATTGTCTGTACCGAGTCATTCACCCGAGAAGGCACTGAACATAGCCTGAACTTTGCCGGAGAAGTGGCCAACCCACGCCTGTGGAGTGCCGAGGCTCCAAATCTTTATACCCTGCTGATGACCCTGACCAATGAGCAGGGTGAGGTTATCGAAACCACCAGTCACAAGATCGGTTTCCGCAATGTAGAGATCATCGATGGTCAGCTGACCGTCAATGGCAAAGCCATCAAGATCAAAGGGGTGAACCGCCACGAGCTGCACCCGACATTGGGTCACGTCCCAACCGAAGAGCATATGCTCACCGATATCCGGTTGATGAAAGAGCACAACATCAACGCGGTGCGTACCAGCCACTTCCCCTGCCATTCCCGCTGGTATCAGCTCTGTGATGAACATGGTCTCTATGTTGTCGATGAAGCCAATATCGAATCCCATCCACTGGCTCTGAAACCGGAAACCCAGATTGGTGATACCGAGTCCTGGATTCCGGCGCATCTGGACCGTATGCAGGCCATGGTAGAGCGGGACAAGAACCACGCCTGTGTGATCATCTGGTCCATGGGGAATGAGGCAGGCAAAGGCTGTGTCTTTGAAACCCTGTACAACTGGGTGAAAGAGAAAGACAGCAGCCGTCCTGTGCAATATGAGCCAGCCGGTGAAGCACCATATACCGACATTATCTGCCCGATGTACCCAACGCTCGAGCGCCTGGAAGACTTTGCCCAGCAGAACGACGGTCGCCCAATGATCATGATTGAATATGCCCATGCCATGGGTAATTCAGTCGGTATCCTCAACGACTACTGGAAGATCATTGATCACAGCCACTGTCTGCAGGGTGGTTTTATCTGGGAGTGGATGGACCATGCCCTGGAGCTGACCAACGAAAAAGGTCAGAAGTACTGGGGCTACGGCAAGGATTACCATCCGGATATGCCAACCGATGGTAACTTTATGAATGATGGCCTGGTGGCACCGGATCGGACACCACATCCTCATATGGCCGAAGTAAAGAAAGTGTATCAGCCTGTACGCTTCCATGCGGTTGACGCAACAGCTGGTCAGTTTGAGGTAGAAAACCGCTACGACTTTATTGGCCTTGATCACCTGGAAATCCGTTACCAGATTACCGCTGATGGTCATGAAGTATCAAAAGGCAGCCTGGGCACTGTGTCCGTTGTTCCTGATCAGCGCGAAACACTGACGGTATCTCTGGAAAACCTGACACTGAATGATAATAGCGAGTATCTGGTTACCCTGAGCGCAGTCAGCAGGAATGAAGACGCCTTTGTCGGTTCTGGCTATGAATACGCCTGGGATCAGTTCAACATCACTGATCGTCCTGTTTATCAACAGCCTGCTATCGACGACCACCAGACGCTGGAGCTTCATCAGACTGACGCAACCATTGAAGTCAAAGGTGCCGATTTTACGGTGCATTTTGATCGTCAGAATGGCCAGATGACCGAGTTCTCAGTCGCTGGTCGTAATATGATCTGCACAGGCCTTGAACCCAACTTCTGGCGTGGACTGACCGATAACGATCTGGGTGCAAAAGCCTTTGAATGGGCCGATATCTGGAGAAATGCGGCGAAAGAACGTGAATTGTCTTTCATTGAGGTCACCGCACCTTCTACTCACGAAGTGAAAGTATCTACCCACTTCAACATGCCTACCGTTACCTGTGAGTACACCCTGAATTACACCATTTTTGCCGATGGTGAGATCAAGGTTGAAACCGAATTCACACCAGGCCATCGAGAACTGCCAATGATGATGCGGGTTGGCACACAGCTGACGCTGCCAGCAGAGTTTCAGTATATGCAGTGGTTTGGCCGCGGCCCGGTGGAAACCTACGCGGATCGCAAGGGTGCCAAAGCCGGTATTTACGGAGGCACAACCTGGGAGCAGTTCCATGCTTACCCAAGACCTCAGGAAAGTGGTAATAAAACCGATGTCCGCTGGGCCCGTCTGATGGATCGTGATGGATTTGGTCTGGAAGCCATGGCCGAAGACCAGTTGCTGAACACCAGCGCCTGGCCATTCGCGGCGGAAGAGCTGGACTTTGTTGCGGATGTTGGCGGCATGGGTGCCTCAGGCTTAACGCCTATGACCCGTAAACATGGCATTGATGTTCAGCCCGGCAATCTGACCACCTGGAATATCGATCTGGCCCAGATGGGTACCGGCGGTCAGAATTCCTGGGGGTCACTGCCGCCAAAGGCTTACCAGCTACCGGCACAGCCCTATCGTTACTCATTCCGACTGAAACCAGTCAGACCCACTAATCGATAGGCCAATTTTTTAACCATTGCTTTCTCGACGCATCTGGCTGTTGTCAAACGGCCAGACGCACGAGAAGCCATACTGACGAACATAACCCACTAACACTGTCTTTTGTCGCATGGCTTCCCCGCCCTCCCCCCCTAAACCAGAACGACAGGACAACCGATTCAACAACACCCAAACAGGAAAAATTGGTATGTCTGCGACGCCCGATCAACGCTATAAGATGTCTTTAATGACATTCTTGTTTTTTTCGATTGCCGGTGGGGGATTTATCCTCAGGGGTATCGTCAATCAGTATACCGGGTGGGGTTATAACTCCTGGATACTGTTTGCGGTCGCCACTCTGGTCTATGCAATTCCATATACGTTTATGGTCATCGAATTTTCGTCCATCCGGAAACTGGCGGATTCAGAGAGCGGGTACCAGACCTGGCTAAATCTGGTTCTGGGTAGAAAGTTCGGTTTTATCGGTGGATTTTTTTACTTTTATGTAAACATTTTCTTCTTTGTAGACCTTCTGCCCAATGTCATCACTTATTTCCTCTACACCATGTTCGGAGACGGTCCCTATGTCGCTGAGCTAACCGGTGAGAGCTGGTTCAAGCCCATAATCAGTGTGGTTTCCATTGCCATTTTCTGGGTAGCAATCTGGGTGTCTATGAAAGGACCGAAGTGGTTGTCCCGCATTCTATCATCGGCTGGCTATGCCGGTTTTGGCCTGACGATACTGTTCATTATTGCCGCAGCTTACACGCTGATGACCGGTACCATTACCTTTGAAGGTCAACCGGTTATTCCACAGTTTGTGGAAGAGATTGACCTGTCATGGTCCAGAGTTGCCTCCATGTCCTGGGCCCTGCAATCACTGGGTGGCCTGGAAGCCCTGGCGGCATATAAGCGCAATATTGAGGGTGGCGAACGCAATTTCCGCATCGGTGTTCTGCTGAATGTTTTTATTTTCTCAACCATCATGATTATCGCCTCAATCATGGTCGCCATGGTACTGCCTGCTGAAGAGGCCGCCAGCCTTGGTCTGTTGTCTGCTATTTATGCAGTATTCCAGCAACTTGGCTTCCCGGCCTGGTGGACCAATGTGATTGCCCTGTTCATGCTGATCACAACCTTCTGTGGCTCACTGATGCTATGGACTGCAGCACCGGTGAAGATGCTGTTTGTTGATGCGCCAAAAGGTATCTTTGGCGACAAGCTCTCCGAGGTTAATCATGAGGGAACGCCTGTCAATGCCCTGAAAATGCAGGGAGCACTGGTGTCTGTCATCATGATTCTGTTTATGCTCGGACAGTTCAGTGCAGAAATGAATACCATACTGGTAGCCGTTAAAAACCTGAATGGCGGCGCTGCCACCCTGCCCGTTCTGTTTCTGGTGGCTGGTTATATCAAACTTCGCTGGGACTCCGATAATCCGGATTACGAGCGGGATTTTTACTTCCTGGGCAAGGGGCGCTTCTGGGCATTACTCGCGGTTATGCCTATTGTTACCATTTTTACCGCTGCTACCGTTACGGCTCTTGTGCCCAGCCCGGAAAGCTGGAACGAAAACGTCATGAGCTCATTGATTCAATTGATTCTTGGACCGATGAGCATTGTGGCGGTATTCATCTACTGCAGCATCATCTTCAATCGCTGGCGGACTAAAAACCCGAACGATACGTCCTACTTTAATGTGGTAGCACAGACACCATAAGTCGTATTACCACCGTTTTCTATTACCACAGCCTTCTGGCAGTATTCAGAACTGAATGCTGCCAGCTCTCATATTCTCACTGAATAAGCAAAGCTGAGCTAAACCAAAGGAATGAGCCGACAATGAAAAAAAGAACGCACACTTGATCGCCTATCCATTCGCTGGTAGTTTCCGCGCGTCTCAAACTCAGCCTATAAGGAGGTACTTAGAATGAATCATCTTCATCGTTATCAACCGGAATCTTATCAGCGTCCTACATCATTTCAGGCTAATTAACAGCTTTATAGAATGTAAGGACGGCGCATTCACTTATTGTCGTAATTACAAACATGTTTAAACAACTTAATGAAGCAACGGCTCAGCCTGTTGTGTGGTCGGCTTACACTGCGGAAGTCTTGTGGACAGATCGTCATATTGCCAGACAAATGCTGGCATATCACCTGATATCCTGATATTAACGCTGACTCAAGATCATTTGATTTTATTGACGAATCGGTGAACTGGCTTATTTCAGCGTTTGGCCTTAACCAATCTTCAGCAACCATCGACTTTGGCTGCGGTCCCGGACTTTACACCCAGCGCCTGAAAAAACAGGGCATAGGCACTGTCGTCGGTCTCGATTTCTCGCAGAACTCCCTTGAATATGCCGGTCAGCAGGCAGAGCAAGCGAACCTGAACATCGAATTCCATCGGGGTAATTACCTGGACTACCACGATTCACGTCAGTTTGATTTGATCACATTAGTGATGTGTGACCTTTGCGCCCTGAACCCATCACAACGTTCCAGGTTGCTGGGTAAGTTTAAGTCAATGCTGAACCCCAACGGGGTGATTGCCCTGGTTGTCTATACCTCTACCCGGTTTGAGAAGCAGGCAGAGGCTATCAGCCTCGCCAGAAACGCTATGAACGGTTTCTGGAGTGCGCAGGACTATTGGTGTATACAATCTTCCTTCCTGTATAGTCCTGAACTGGTCACTCTGGACAAGTATGTCATCTGTGAAGAACAGCGGGAATGGAGCGTCTACAACTGGCTGCAGCACTTCACCCATGACATGTTGAGCAATGAACTTGAGCTGCACGATTTGGCAATTCAGGCAACCTACGGTGATTTACGCGGTAATCCCTGGGTTGATGGGGATGAAATGGCAGTCGTTATCGGTCATAAATAACTGAGCATTCCATAAAGCAGGGGCGATGATATCGTCCCACTTTCAGATAGAAAAAATCAGATGCGCCTACGGCATTGAAAATGCTAAGCTCTGTTGACATAATCATCGCAACCACAGTATTAAAGCCGCCAAAGCCAGCATTCCCATGTAATTGACGGCTTTCTTCTCAAATCGGGTT
>OODV01000024.1 GCA_900299555.1 uncultured Endozoicomonas sp. | reverse complement strand
TGGAGGAGCAACTGTCTGCAGGCGCCAACGTCAATGCCGGGGCGGAAAATAGCATTACTGCCCTCATGGCCGCAGCAGAGGGAGGCCACAGGCCGGTCGTTGAGCTTCTGATCGAGAAGGGCGCCACCATCAATGTCGGGACGAAGAGGGGCTTCACTGCCCTGATGTCTGCAGCAATGGAAGGCCATACGCCAGTCGCTGAGCTTCTGATCGAGAAGGGCGCCAACATCAATGCCGGGAAAGAGAATGGTGCCACTGCTCTGATGCACGCAGCAGAGGGAGGCCACACGCCGGTGGTTGAGCTTCTGATCGAGAAGGGCGCCACCGTCAATGCCGGGACGGAGAGTGGTGCCACTGCCCTGATGCACGCAGCAGAGGGAGGCCACACGCCGGTCGTTGAGCTTCTGATCGAGAAGGGCGCCACCGCCAATGCCGTGACGAAGAGGGGCTTCACTGCTCTGATGTACGCAGCAGAGGGAGGCCGAACGCCGGTCACTAAGCTTCTGATCGAGAAGGGCGCCACCATCAATGCCGGGACGGAGACAGGCGTTACTGCCCTGATATACGCAGCACAGAAAGGCCACACGCCGATCGTTGAACTTCTGATTGAGAAGGGCGCCACCATCAATGCCGGGAACGAGACTGGTGTTACTGCCCTTATGTACGCAGCAAAGAACGGCCACACACCGGTCGTTGAACTTCTGATCGAGAAGGGCGCCACCATCAATGCCGGGACGGAGACTGGCGTTACTGCCCTGATGTCTGCAGCAATGGACGGCCGCACGCCGGTCGTTGAGCTTCTGATCGAGAAGGGCGCCACCATCAATGCCGGAACGGAGACTGGTCTTACTGCCCTGATGTACGCAGCAAAGAACGGCCACACGTCGGTCGTTAAGCTTCTGATCGAGAAGGGCGCCAACATCAATGCCGGGACGAAGACTGGCGTTACTGCCCTGATGTTTGCGAGACAAAAACATCATGACGATATTGTTCAAATACTAACACCCCAGAATATGGAATGTTAAAATAGGCTCCAAGCCAGTGTATTCGTGTGACAAAATCTCCGGTTTTTTCCCACGACCCTGGCGTGGGGCTATGTTCCTTAGAACCCCAAAAGCAGCGGCTCTGCCAGCACATAAGCTGGACGCTTCTGCCAATGCCTGCAATGGAGATTGCGTCACCGAAAAGAAAAAAGACAAGGTAGACCGCTTCGCGGCGACTTTTAGCCCGTGCATAATGGAGATCTTTCAGCCAACGGATTCGTAAGAATACAAATCCTATACCCACAACCATTACTGCAAAACAAATACCGGATGGTATTAGCGTTAGTGAAACCCATTGCCTGATTCACACCCTCACTCCGTCTGAAATCAGTAATAACATTGAAATACATGAGGCAAGCTGGGTTTTGCAGTTGTTCTAACTGGGGGATCAGAGTAATCGCCCCATGGAGAGCCCCGGAATGAGTATCAAAAAGCGAGAATTTCAGCGCATGTTTTGTGATGGATGCTTTTTGAAATTCCTATGCATGAAATCAGCCAAGGCTTTTACCAGCATCTTCTTCAATAGCTCAATTTTGGTGTTGGGCGGTTTGATCTTACCGATCCACTCCATGTAATCATCATCTAAGATATCGATGGTACTTGCACAGTCCTCACCCAACTTGAGGATCTCTTCTACACTGTCACTCTTGATGGCTTCCGAGATCACTTCTCGCCCCCATGGCACTCATCTGTACCGTGTCCGGCATATCACCCTTCGTCAGTTTGAAGACAATAGAGTAAACGGCCATATAGAAATGAATAGGATCACTTTCGCTTCCAACGAGCCGCTCAACTCACTGCCACAGCAAAAATCATACGCAGCCTTCAATCGCTTCACCAATACCATAAACCGCCTCTCGAACTTCTCGGTCTGAAGCACATACTCCGCCGCCATTTTCGGGCAGTTGAGCTAGGAAACAGCATCGCCTGAGAAGTAGGACTTGGCATAAAATTTATGGAATATCTGACACAGCGAATCAAGATGATCCTTCAAAGTGGCTACAGACGGTTCAATATCCTTGAAATTGGTTTTATCAGCCTTGGAGAATAGAGCTAGGGCCTTGCTTCATCTTGGCCTTGATACCGATGTAATCTACCCCCCCTATAACCACAGCCATTCATTGAAGTCTCCGCTTCTGAGTACGATCCCGCCCTGGCTTTCCCAACGTCATGTCGCCACCTGTTGTCAGCGCGGCATTGATATCCGCCCCGCCTTCATTGGCCATTTGATGAGAGCCATCTTTAACGGTGTTGTTCAGAGAGGCCCTGACCTTGTTAAAAAAGGATTAGGCGTATTTTAAGAAAGCCGGGCCTTACTTTTGGTTAAAGGCTCAGTAAGCAGGTTTAAGGCGGACACCCATAAACTGTGATTACTGGGTGATGTGCTTTTCGCCTTTTTATTAACCAACCCTTCAAAGTAAACGATGAAAGAACCTTTCTTTTTAGATTGATCCGTCAGGTCAAATTCGCCGCTCTTGACCTCCAGCACTCTCTTGCTGCGGACCGTTTCGGCAAGGTCATTCGTATCACGGTTATGCTGACGTTGCTGCTCAACTCTCGGAGAGCTGTAAACCCTGATCTTCAGTTCCTCAAATTTACGGTTGTATTTCTTTTTGCCATCTTAACCTGCGGTATAGCCACTGTAATAACAGAGCATCAAAGTATGCTTACCGGCTGTCCCTTTTCTCTTCTGGATGCTTATTTTCATTATTAACTGCTCCGGTGTTTGAGCAGGTGCAAATTTTTGCACCTGCTATTCCTTACTTGGTGCAATACAGGTGCAAAAAACATTAAAACAAACTGGAAATAAAAGGAAGAGAAGGGTGACAATATCAAGCTAACCCATTGATCTAAGTTACCCTTTTTTAGATTTTGATTGTTTGAATTTTTACATGTTACTTCCCAATACAGAAAGATGAGAAAATTCTGCCAAGAAGATCATCACTGGAAAATACCCCGGTAATTTCGCCTAAAGCCTTTTGTGCCAGACGGAGATCTTCTGCAAGAAGTTCTCCTGCGCCCATGTGCTCAAGCTGTAGCCGTCCATTTTCAATAAACTCACCAGCCTGTCGCAGAGCCTCCAGATGACGGCGACGGGCAGAGAAGCTGCTCGCCATTGCGCCCTCAAATCCCATGCATGCTTTCAGGTGCTCTCTGAGAGCACCAACTCCGTACTCATTTTTCTGATCATTACAGGCGCAGATCCGAATAACAGGAACACCATCAACCTCTGAAAAACCAGGCTGTTCACCAGTGAGGTCGATTTTATTGCGAATGATGGTCAGTTTTTCACTAGTTGGTAAACGATCAGCAAATTCAGGCCAGATATCATGAGCATGGGTAGCATTCGTTGAAGAGCCATCAACCATCAATAAAACTCTGTCAGCCTCTTCAATAGCTTTAAAAGCCCGCTCAACACCAATTTGCTCAACTTTGTCTTCAGTTTCACGCAAGCCTGCTGTATCAATAACATGCAAGGGCATACCATCAATATTGATATGCTCTTTCAATACATCCCTTGTTGTTCCGGCAATATCGGTAACAATGGCTGTATCCCTACCAGCCAGAACATTCATCAAGCTGGACTTTCCGGCATTAGGGCGACCGGCAATAACCACGGTCATACCATCTCTTAAAATAGCCCCCTGACCCGCTTCTCGAATCACATCATTCAACTGCAGAACTATGCTTTCCAACTCTCCTGTTACCTTCCCATCATTGAGGAAATCAATCTCTTCCTCTGGAAAATCGATAGCCGCTTCCACATAGATTCTCAGCTCAATAAGTGACTCAACCAGCGCATTGACCCGCTGCGAAAAAGCCCCCTGAAGGGAGCGCAGAGCAGAACGGGCAGCCTGTTCGGAAGAACTATCAATCAGGTCTGCTATCGCTTCAGCCTGAGCCAAATCCAATTTGTCGTTGAGAAAAGCACGCTCTGAGAACTCGCCGGGATTAGCCTGACGAACGCCAAGCTCGAGAATCCGCTTCAGCAGCATATCCAGAATAATGGGACCACCATGCCCCTGCAGCTCAAGAACATCCTCACCAGTAAACGAATTGGGGTTTGGAAAGTAAAGTGCTATACCTTCATCCAGAACCTGACCATCCGAGTCATAAAATGGGCAATAATGGGCAAAACGGGGCTTGGGCTCTAACTTCAGAACTTCTCTGGCAATACGCAGAGCATCAGGTCCGGAAACCCGAATAATACCCACACCTCCCCGACCGGGAGCGGTGGCTTGGGCTGCAATGGTATCCTGGTGAAGTTTGCTGAAATCAGACATGACAAGACATCGGTAACTGCTAAATCGATGTCATAGTCTATGCCTCGATAGATCTTTAGTACATAGAGAGTACTGGTTAAGGACGGATAATATCCGGGAGTATTAGTTCAGCATTTGATCGAAGCTGATTTATGTCATTTTCGATAAATGCATCCGGATTAAGCTCATGCAACACTTTCATCAACTCGGACCAACTACTATATTCAGGAAAATCTGGAAAAAGGTGTATAGCAACCATACTGATTGAATGACCTTCAGGTACTGAATAAACTTTTTCTGGTTCTGCTCTCATCGCAAGAGACTGACTGATCTTTTTATAAGAAGCATCACTGGATTCTATTAAAACTTGTCTGGATTGCTCTTTTCTTCTTTGCTCTGCAATCTCATCCCACGTTTGCAGCGTATGCACTTCAGCTTCATTATCTTCAGGCTGTAAGAGATCTTTTAAAGGCAACCTAAGCAATGTACCAGCCATAATGACACCGATATCATTGTGCATAAATACGGAAGAATTAAGCCTTGCCAGCTCCTCCATCAGAGGATACCAACCACCAAATTCAGGATACTCGGGCAACAGCTTAAACGCGATAACACTGAGACTCTCGCCTTTAGATACCCGATAAACTACTTCACTTTTTTTAGCAGAAGATTGCGAATCTTCTTGTACGTCTGAAAGTGCCAGGTTGATACCCGGAACTTTTTCCAGATTATTGAAAGAGGAATCTGGCAATTTAGTTTCTGGAATCTCCTGATTCTCAGCCTCTATTTCCAGATCGTCCTGTCCGGGAATCATCAATACAGCATCTGAACGCAGTTTGCTCTCATCTCCGCCAATAAATGCGCCCGGATTTAGCAGGATCAGACTATTCATCACAGCTTTCCAATCCTGAGTTTGAGGATAGTTTGGTAATAACTTCATCGCGATAGCGCTGATGCTTTCACCTGCAGAAACTTGATATTGGTTTTCAGGAGATTCTTTCGACAACTTAGCCATTGCTGCGTTGACTTCGCTGTTCTCTTCTTGTTGAACAGCCTGTGTGTTGTTAGAGGTAATATCGACAACTTCCTCTGTGAGGCTCTGGTTGATGAAATCATCCTGCGACGGCAGAGTAAGGATAGATTCAGCCTTTAATCTGCGAGGGTCTCCATTAATAAATGCTTTCGGATTTAGAGAAACCAGCTGATCCATAATGGCCTGTACACTGCCTGCTTCTGGGTAATCTGATAGTATCTGCAGGGAGATAGATATCAGACTTTCACCCTTGGCAACTTTATACGTTCCTGTCTGACTCCCCCCATCCTCAGTGAAATCAGCAGCAAGCGGTTGCACATGATTTACCGCCTCAACTTCACTATTAAAATGCGACTTTGAAGGAAGTGCCAGCAAAGCATCCGAACGAAGCTTGCTGGCATTGCCATCAATAAAGGCCTCAGGGTTCAAATTGACCAGATGCTCCATAACACCTTGCCAACCAAGAGCTTCTGGATATTCCGGAGCCAATTTAATGGCGATAGAGCTGACAGATTCTCCTTGGGACACCTGATATTTGTCACCGATTTCAGTTGAGGAGGTTCCCTCAACGAGAGTAACAGATTCATAAGTGACCTTAGTTGCCAGAGATTCCTCAGGGAGCTCCTGATTTTCAGCTTCAACTTCAAAATCATCTCGGTCAGGAAGAATGAGTAATGCATTTGCAAGCAACCTGTTTACATCACCATCAATAAAGGCTTCAGGATTTAATGCGACAAGACGGCTCATTATAGCCTGCCACTGACTAGAATCTGGATATTCCGACGTCAACTTCATGGCAATAGCGCTGATGGTTTCACCATTTGATACCTGATAGATACGGTTATCTGACTCGATTGAGCCTAGAGAAGAAGATGCTTCATCAATAGTGTTTTGAGGCGTATCTGTTTTCTCTTCATGATTATTTACCGGAGCATCAGCTTGAACCGGTTCAGGCTGTTCAAAATTTTCCGCCTCAACTTCTACATCAACTCTCTCAGGAAGTGTTAAGACTGTATCAGCCCGCAACCGGGTAATATCGCCATTAATGAAGGCACCCGGATTCAGCGTTACCAGCTGATCCATAAGCTGCTTCCAATTCTTAGCCTGTGGATAAGTTGGAAATAGCCTCATGGCAATGCCGCTTATCGTCTCCCCTTGAATAACTTGATGAACTTCACCAGGTTGCTCTGAGACTGATGAATACATGTCTCCAGCTATTGGGTCTGCAGCAGCACCTCTGGTAATTGAGAAATGCTGTTCCTTGAAAGGTGCTTCAGTATCCGTTTTGGGTTCAATTTTGTAAGTTGATTTCTGCTTTTCAGAAAGAGGGCCCGTAACTTCTGATGCTGAAATAGCGGATTGATCAACTGTATTTGAGGCTACAGCTCCATGGTTAGTCTGGGTCTGATCAGGCAGGGTTAATTCCGTTCCTGCCCGTAGCTGATTAATATCGCCATTAATGAAGGCATCCGGATTAAGTGCAATCAGATCATCCATCAATCCAGTCCAGTTTTCCTGATCGGGATAATCCGGATAAAGCTTGATAGCAATCAGGCTGATGGTTTCTCCTTTGGATACCAGATAGCTTTTTCTCTCTCCGGCGTCTTCTGCCTCTAACTCATAGTCTGTCGTTGTACCTGGCTGTATTACTTCCTCAGGCTTATGCTCTTTGCTAAGGGCCACCCCATCATTTTCAATAGCCGCCAGAGTTTTTTTTGCCTCCTCGACAGAGGGCTGAACTAACGGCTCGTCTATAGATGCCTTGGCACTAATCTTGGGTGAATAATTCTTGCTCGGTTGTTCTATTTTATTCTTTGAAGTCTCAACGCCTAACTCTTCAGCCATCAGATCAGCTTCAGGATTAATAACCCTGTCTGTATCTTTAGACGTTATTTGAGGACCACTTTCTCTGGCAGGCAGATTAAGAACTGCATCAGATTTAAGTTGATTGATATCACCATTAACAAAAGCATCCGGATTGATAGAAACCAGTTGCTCCATCAGAGTCTGCCAGTTCGAGGTCTCTGGGTAATCAGGTAACAGTTCCATCGCAATCTGACTGATGGTTTTTCCTGCCAGGACCCGATACTGAAAGTCTGAAGAAATTTCTACACTCTTCGCCTCTTCTCTAGATGTTTTTACAGCGCTGCTAATAGCCTCTGATGACAGCGCTGTACTCGATTTAGCACTTTTAGTGTAACGCTGCTTTTCTTCAGGTTTATGGTCAGAATTTAATAAATTAAGACTTACATGATGCTCTTTCTTATTGGGTGTTACCTGAAAGTCATAGATTCCATAGACTTTCTGTCTTCCCACATACAGCTTAACAACCGCCTGCAGTTGCTCTGCAGTAATTTCACGAATTGAGCGAACCCTGATAACCGGCTTCCCACTGGCATCCTTGGTCACTTTGAATCTAAGACTGCCAACCTGCTTGTCGTATTCAATATCGTGCCGGTAAAAGTCAGTGATTGAGCCTAGCTTTACTTTAAGCTTCTTGTCTGCAAGTTCTGCTGGTAGAGCATCAATTGCGATCGTTGCATTAAAGAAATGGTTCCGATCAGTGTTCAGGGTCATATATCCCAGTTCGGGGTTTGCAGATACGCTCCCGATAACACTGCTTAAAATGGCTGTGCTTATCAGTTTTTTTAACATGATTCTGATCTTTTCCAGTTAGCTTAAATTTGGGAAGCCTGTGCTACTAACTGTTTATCGGTTCGACCATGAGCAACTGTAGAAAAACTCTACCCATGCTTTAAGGGAAATAGAGAATATAAATGCAGCCTTATCAGAAGGTAAGGCGTTAAAGTCAGGGGGAATTGAGAGGAAGGTGAGCGAAGCAGCTTTCTTGTAAAAAAGCTGCTTCGCAGAAGGCTTAACCTTCTTTTTCGATTTTCTTGGTAATGAAGTACTGCTGGATTATCGACAATGTATTGTTAGTTACCCAATACAGCACCAGACCAGCAGGGAAGAACAGGAAGAAGAAGGTGAAGATCACCGGCATCATCTTCATAACTTTAGCTTGAACAGGGTCTGGCGGTGTTGGATTCAGCATCTGCTGAATAAACATCGAGGCACCCATGATCAGCGGCAGGATAAAGTATGGGTCCATCTGAGAAAGGTCGTGAATCCATCCCAGCCACGGAGCCTGACGTAGCTCAACAGACTCCAGCAGCGTCCAGTAAAGTGCAATGAACACAGGCATCTGAACAAGTATTGGCAGACAGCCACCCATTGGGTTGACCTTCTCCTTCTTGTACAGTTCCATCATGGCCTGAGACATTTTCTGACGATCATCGCCAAACTGTTCTTTCATCTCCTGAAGCTTAGGTCCCAGTTTGCGCATTTTCGCCATTGAACGGAAGCTGGTCGCATTCAGAGGATAGAATACCGCTTTAACCAATACTGTCAGGAGAATGATGGACCATCCCCAGTTCCCCACCAGAGAGTGAATCCACTTCAGGATGGTAAACAGCGGTTGAGCCAGGAACCAGAGCATGCCGTAGTCAATGGTCAACTCCAGACCATCAGACAATGCTTTCAGGTTTTCCTGGTTTTTGGGGCCGACATAAAGAGTGGCTCCAGTCTCGATGGTCTCACCGGGCTGTGCAACAATGGCATCATCATAAAAGCCAACAAAGTTGTAACCGTCTTTGTTTTGCTTAGTGTAATACTGATGTGGCTTTTGCTGATCAGGAACCCATGCTGTCACAAAGTAGTGCTGAAGCATTGCGGCATAGCCACCCTGAACCCGTTCGGCAAATGCCTTATCTGCAAAATCATCAAAAGGCAGCTTGGTATAAGGTTCATCATTGGAACGAACGGCAGCTCCCAGATAAGTATTCATCGGGGCTTTTGAGTTTAACTGGCTTGGATCTTCTGAATTGTCACGTTTCAGCTGAGCATAAAACTGGTCACGCCATACTTTGCTACTGTTATTCACAATTTTGTAATTAACAGAAACATCATAGCTGTCACGATAGAAAGTGAAGCTTTTAGTGATATCGACGCCATCAGCATTCTTATGGAGATCGACAGTCAGCTTCTTTTCACCATCATCCAGCGTATAGCTGGTTTGCTTTACACTGTAAACACCGCGAAGGTTGTTGGCATCGGGACCATCGCTTTTGGCCAGGGCGCTCTGTGCAGTAAATACACACGTTGCTTCCCCTTTGCAGTCAGGACTATTAACCAGAAGCTGGAATGGAACCGCTTGCTCACCGTCTTCAGGCAACCAGGCAGGGTATTGAGGCAGTGTCAGACTGATAATATCACCACCGGCCGGATCAATCAGAGCATCAATAGTACTGGTCTTAACGCTGATTAGTTGGGCTGAAGGTTTAGCTGCACCATCGTCAATAGATGGAATTGAGTTGCCATCACTGATAGAAGGCATATCGGAACCAGCAAGGCTGCTGGAAACTGATTGAACGACGGATGTCGACTTCGGGGTACCGGGGTAGTCTTCATTCCATTGCTGCAGTGTTAAAACACCAACTACAGCAATAGCGCCAATCAGGAGTGTTCTTTGGAAATCCATGAGTTCCGGGCCACACATTCAGGTGAATGAATATGATTGTCTGATTGTGTCCGATGATTACCGGAATCTTTTTCCGGTACCGGGTCAAATCCTCCTGGATGCCAAGGGTGGCACCTCAGTAGTCGGAGCAAGGTAAGCTTGCTACCAGTCAGAAAACCATGACGATTTAAGGCTTCCAGGCCATAGGCAGAGCAAGAGGGGTAAAAGCGGCACCGGCTGGGCATTAGAGGACTCAGCGCATAGCGATATATCTTGATCAACCCGATCATAAAATCTCGGGGGATACTTGCTAATCTGGCCATATCAATGCCTTCATATCGTCGGAGCCATCCAGGCTTTTAAAGCCCTGTGCTTATTAAAGAGCCCTCAATGGGCAAAAGCCCTTAGCCAGTAATAGTTGCTCAAAGAGTCTGTTAATAACGGAAGCTTTCTGAGCCTGGTCGAGCCGAACAGGAAAAACCACGCAGGACTTCCTGTTACAGTGCTCTGGCATTTACATTCAGGTTGTATATCAAGCCTGCCTAGCAGTTATGCCGAAGCTTTCCATTCTCGCAGTCTTCGTTTCAACCTGTGCCACTGCTGGTTGAGTAGCTGGTTCAGTTCACTGTCATTCAGGTCACTGAAACCTTTACGGACCAAAACAACAATATCCAGGTGACCTATTTCGTCATTTTGCAAACGAAAGGTTTCCCGGATATGACGTTTGGCCCGGTTCCGGCCAACGGCAGTACGAATATTCTTTTTGGCAACCACCAAGCCTAGTCTTGCACGGCCAAGCTTATTAGCTTTTGCCAGTATAAGAAGCTGTCTGCTGGATACCTTGATATCCGTTGTATCAAATACCTGTTTGAAATCAGACGAGGAGCGTAGCCGTGACTCACGGCTAAAAGATAAGCTCACACTGATAGCTCTGATCAGGCTGACAGACGCTTGCGTCCCTTAGCTCTGCGACGATTGATGACCGCACGGCCGTTTTTGGTAGCCATGCGTGCACGAAAGCCGTGGTTACGCTTGCGCTTCAGATTGCTTGGCTGGAAAGTTCTTTTCATCGTGGTTACTCGTTTTAATGGATTTACAAAAGACGGGCATTCTAAGTAATTGAAGAGTTAGCGTCAATTTGCATTTGTCAAGAAGCACCGTATTACCACCCGTTGTTACCACTACTTTACTTTCGCTCTTCATATATAAGTGAAAAAAGGGATTCAGATCCGAATAATATTCTTTGCTCTTATCAATATATAAATAGAAGAGTTATCTCTTATGTGATGTTTGTTTGATTTTAATATAACTATTAAGGACCGGCTTTTCTGTGGATAACTGCATTTTGTCCAGTAATAGCATGATGTTCTACCTGTGTGTTTTTCTGTAAAAATAACGCTTTTATGCTGTTGTTTTGATCTTGATGGCTTGTGGATAAAAGCCTGTTTTATCCACAGAGTAGTTATTATTCATTTTACCCACAGGAAGATCATAAGGTTTATTGCCATTCATGAACGGGTCTACCCACAGGAGGTTATGGATAATAATTTGTTTGATTTTGTATAGATTTTTAATTTAACTAATTGAAAAATAAGTATATTTATATTTTTGTGGGTTTTTACTGCTTCGCAGGCAGGTGTGGATAACTTTTCCCAAAAAGGATACAATTTCTTCTTTCTATCCATCCTTAATTTGTACCTGAAGGTCTTCAGCAGGCTGTCTGACCGGCTTCAGTGATATTCGTATCAGATCCTGATCTATTTCAGGAGAGTAGGAGAGTGCCTGTGCCCCTGTCGCTATGGCAAAAATGCATTGATATCTTGCAGGATGAGTTGTCTTCTCAGCAGTTCAATACCTGGATTCGCCCTTTGAAAGTGATGGGGGATGAACACGATCTGTGTTTACTGGCTCCAAACCGGTTTGTTGCTGACTGGGTTAAAGAGAAGTTTCTGCCAAGAATTGAGGAGATTCTGGATGAGCTGTCTGATGGTGAATCACCAGCAGTGGCGTTGGCAGTATCCAACCGACGTCCTCCTTCCCTCAGTAAGCGCTCCGCCCGACCTAGAGAAGTGCAGCAAGCTGCAACGGTATCCGTTTCTGAGAAGCCTATAGAAAACCCGCTTAAGCAGTCAGACATTGAGCGCTCTGTGGTTACCCATGAGCTGGTTTCAGCTTTACCCATTGCTCAAGACAACACGCCTGAGCCTGAATTTGTTTCAGCACCAACTGCTGTAAATAGGTCTTCTATTAATGAAGAGCTTTCAAGGACTGCTGAAGACCTGCCTCAAATTAAGGTAAATCCTTTAAAAGAGCAGATAAATGAGCAATCAGAGGAGCTTGTGGCCCCTGCTCGACAGGTTGAAGTTGAAGGCTCTATCAAGCATCACAGTTCCTTGAATAATGGTTTTACGTTTGAGACCTTTGTTGAAGGTAAATCGAATCAGCTTGCTCTGGCTGCAGCTCGCCAGGTTGCTGAAAATCCAGGAGCATCTTATAACCCGTTGTTTTTATACGGTGGTGTCGGTTTGGGTAAAACCCACTTGATGCATGCTGTTGGTAACTCTCTGGTTAAACAAAATCGTAATTCTAGAGTCGTTTATTTACATTCTGAGCGCTTTGTGGCGGATATGGTTAAAGCGCTGCAATTAAACGCCATTAACGATTTTAAGAAGTACTACCGATCTGTTGATGCGCTGTTGATTGATGATATTCAGTTTTTTGCAGGCAAAGAGCGTTCTCAGGAAGAGTTCTTCCACACTTTTAATGCGCTTCTTGAGGGTGGGCAGCAGATGATTCTAACCTGTGATCGCTACCCGAAAGAGATCAGTGGTGTAGAAGAACGCTTGAAATCTCGCTTTGGCTGGGGGTTAACCGTAGCTGTTGAGCCTCCTGAGCTGGAAACCCGAGTTGCCATTCTGATGAAAAAAGCAGAACAGCAGAAAGTGGAACTTCCACATGAGGCTGCGTTCTTTATAGCTCAGAGAATTCGCTCAAATGTTCGTGAGCTCGAAGGTGCTTTAAAGCGAGTTATTGCCAGTGCCCATTTTATGGGGAGGCCTATTGATATCGATCTGATCCGGGAGTCCCTGAAAGACCTGTTGGCTTTACAGGACAAACAAGTCAGTATAGATAATATCCAAAGGACGGTAGCTGAGTACTACAAGATCAAAGTGGCGGATATTCTTTCCAAGCGTCGCAGTCGTTCTGTAGCAAGGCCTCGTCAGGTTGCCATGGCGCTCTCCAAAGAGTTGACAAGCCATAGCTTACCTGAGATTGGTGATGCATATGGTGGACGTGACCACACAACAGTACTTCATGCCTGCCGAAAGGTTAAAGAACTGGTTGAAGTGGATAATGAGATCAAAAGCGATTACAAAAATCTGCTGAGATCACTGACCAGTTAATACCTTATTTATTCTTATTTTTCAGAAAGGCGAGAGCCTTTCAGTTAGCCAAGAGAAAGGAAAGCGATGAAATTTACCATTAATCGGGAAGCATTGCTTAAGCCACTTCAGCTGGTTGCCGGTGTGGTTGAGCGCAGACAGACTCTGCCGGTATTGTCGAATGTGTTGATGGTAGTCGATGGAGATCAACTCTCTTTAACCGGTACTGACCTTGAAGTTGAACTGGTTGGGCGGGTTGCCCTTGAGGATGTTGCAGAAGCTGGAGAGATTACCGTTCCAGCTAGAAAGCTGATGGATATCTGCAAATCTCTGCCAGAAAATACCATGATTGAAATCCATCAGGATGATCAGAGAGTAAAACTTAAGGCAGGTAGATCCCGGTTTACGCTTTCCACTCTGCCGGCCAATGAGTTCCCCAGCATAGAAGAAGAGGCTGGTTCAGTATCATTCACTATCGGCCAGTCAAGACTTCGTCGCCTGATTGATCGTACTGGCTTTGCTATGGCTCAGCAGGATGTTCGTTACTACCTGAACGGAATGCTGCTTGAAGTTAGCCAGAACTGTCTTCGCGCAGTGGCGACGGATGGCCATCGTCTTGCTATGTGCAGTGTTGATGCCGACATCAATCAGCAGGAAAAACACCAGGTAATAGTACCGCGCAAAGGTATTCTTGAGATGGCGCGTCTGCTGACAGAGGGTGAAGAAAGCGTTCATATTACCCTTGGAGCTAATCACATCAGAGCTAAAACCGGTGACTTTATGTTCACCTCTAAACTGGTGGATGGTAAGTTCCCTGACTATGATCGGGTTATCCCAAAAGGTGGAACCAAGATCATCGTTGGGGATCGTCAGGAACTTCGTCAGGCTTTTCAGCGTGCTTCTATTCTTTCTAATGAGAAGTATCGCGGTATACGTCTGATTCTCTCTGATGGTCAGTTAAAGGTTATTGCCAATAACCCGGAGCAGGAAGAAGCTGAAGAAGAATTGAATCTGGCTTACCATGGTGACTCAATGGAAATTGGCTTTAATGTCAGCTATTTGCTGGATGTGCTTTCTGTTCTGTCTGGTGAGTCCATCAAAATGACTCTTTCGGATCCCAATAGCAGTGCGCTTCTGGAGGAATCTGAATCTGGTGACTCCACGTATGTTGTTATGCCTATGAGGCTGTAACAGCCTGTCGGCTGATGAAGTCTTTGGTGGGTGTTTAGCTAAATACCCACCACTAGCCTGAGTGGATCCAGCTCCTCCCCGAGCTTCACCGTCAGGCTCGGAAATAAACAGAATATGATCCAGCAGCTCACTATTACCGATATCAGAAATATCGTTTCTGCCACGCTAAAACCTTCTCCTTCTATGAATGTGCTCTATGGGCTCAATGGCAGTGGTAAAACCAGTGTACTTGAAGCCATACATATTCTTGGTGTTGCTCGCTCATTCCGAACATCTCGTATCAAACCAGTGATCAACCGTGATTCTGAGGTATGCACTGTTTTTGGCCGTTTAGGCGTTACGTCCGGCTCTGTGCCTATTGGTGTCTCCCGGAATTTAAGAGATGAATCCCTCCAGATTCGAGTTTCAGGTGAGAACCTTAAGTCAACATCTGAGCTCGCAAGGTTGTTACCTTTACAGGTGATTAATCCGGATACATTCCGCCTTCTTGAAGGTTCTCCAAAACTGAGAAGGAATTTTATCGACTGGGGCGTGTTTCACGTGAAACATCAGGATTTTTTCCCCCTTTGGAAGCGAATGCAGAAGGCGCTTAAACAGCGGAACAGTCTGCTTCGACATGGTAGAATAAACAGTTCCGAATTGGCTTCGTGGAACATTGAATTTGAAAAAGCGGCTAATGCAATAGACTTATTACGCAATGAGTACATTGAGCGACTGATCCCAGTCTTTAATCAGGTGTTATCTGAACTGACAGACCTGGAAAATCTGACTATCCAGTACTACCGGGGGTGGGATAAAGAAAGATCTCTGAATGAAGTACTGACGAGTGGGTTGGCTCGAGATGCGCAGTCTGGTTACACCCATTCGGGGCCTCAAAGAGCTGATTTGAGAATTCGAATGGGTAAAGTAAGTGCTGTCGATGTTCTTTCACGAGGACAGTTAAAACTGGTGGTCTGTGCACTGAAACTGGCTCAGGGTTTCCTATATAAAGAACTCAGTAGTAAGCAGTGTATCTTTCTGGTTGATGACCTACCATCAGAACTTGATATTCCACACCGGTTGGCATTGTGCCAGCTGTTTCAAAAAATGAGCTGCCAGACCTTCATCACTTGCGTTGAGAAGGAGGCACTTGAAAATTGCTGGTTGCCTGAAACAGAAGTAAAAATGTTTCACGTGAAACATGGGCAAATTGAATTGGATGAGAACCCTGGTCAGCAGAGAATTCGCCGGGCTGAGTCTTTGGAGATAGAGCATGAGTGAACAAAACTACGACGCATCCAATATTAAGGTCCTCAAAGGCCTGGATGCTGTCCGCAAGCGCCCGGGGATGTACATTGGTGATACCGATGATGGCACCGGTCTGCACCATATGGTATTTGAGGTGGTGGATAACTCCATCGACGAGGCGTTAGCGGGACACTGTGACAAGATATCCGTTATTATTCATCCGGATGAGTCAATTACCGTTAAGGATAATGGTCGTGGTATCCCCGTGGACATCCATGAGGAAGAGGGTGTCTCTGCCGCTGAAGTTATCATGACGGTGCTTCATGCCGGTGGTAAATTTGATGACAACACTTATAAAGTGTCTGGTGGTCTCCATGGTGTTGGTGTATCAGTAGTTAATGCTCTCTCCAGTCAGTTAAAGCTGACTATCCGCCGACACGGAAAAGTACATCAACAAATCTATCATCAGGGTGTGCCTCAGGAGCCATTAAAAGTTATTGGTGAAACTGATAGCACAGGAACTGAGCTCCACTTTATTCCATCTCCTGATACCTTCTCAAATATACTGTTCAGTTATGACATTCTGGCAAAGCGATTACGTGAGCTTTCCTTCCTGAATTCAGGGGTTTATATCCAGCTTACTGATGAAAGAACCGGTAAGGTTGATGACTTTAAGTACGATGGTGGTCTGAAAGCATTTGTTGAACACCTGAATCAGAATAAGAGCACCATTAATAAAGTCTTTCACTTCGATATGACCCGTGAAGATGGGATTGGTGTTGAAGTGGCAATGCAGTGGAATGACAGCTTCCAGGAAGGGGTGTTCTGCTTTACTAATAACATTCCACAGAGGGATGGCGGCACGCACTTGGCTGGTTTCCGTGCTGCGCTGACACGGAGCCTGAATGGTTATATTGAGCGAGAAGGCTTTCAGAAAACGGCTAAAGTCGCAACTTCCGGTGATGATGCCCGGGAAGGTCTGACAGCCATTATCTCGGTCAAAGTACCGGACCCAAAATTTTCTTCCCAAACCAAAGACAAGCTGGTTTCTTCAGAGGTAAAAACCGCTGTTGAGCAGGAAATGGGTAAATATCTTAATGACTACCTGGTAGAGAACCCTCAGGAAGCAAAGGCGGTCGTTGGTAAGATGCTGGACGCTGCCAGAGCTCGTGAAGCAGCCCGTAAGGCTCGCGAAATGACTCGTCGTAAAGGGGCTCTCGATATAGCAGGGTTGCCTGGAAAACTGGCGGATTGTCAGGAGAAAGACCCGGCACTTTCTGAACTATACATAGTGGAGGGTGACTCTGCGGGTGGATCAGCCAAGCAGGGACGTAACCGTAAAACTCAGGCTATCCTGCCACTTAAAGGTAAGATCCTGAACGTTGAGAAAGCGCGGTTTGATAAAATGCTTTCCTCTCAGGAAGTTGGAACCCTGATCACTGCATTGGGGTGTGGTATTGGTCGTACTGAGTTCAATATTGAAAAGCTCCGTTACCATAACATCATTATCATGACCGATGCGGACGTGGATGGTTCTCACATCCGTACGCTTCTGCTGACATTCTTTTTCCGTCAAATGCCTGAGCTGATTGAAAATGGCTACATCTATATCGCCCAGCCGCCACTGTATAAAGTGAAGCGTGGCAAGCAAGAGCAGTATCTTAAAGATGATGGTGCGCTGGATGGTTACCTTACTCAGTCTGCATTGGAAAATGCCAGTTTGCATGTCAATGAAAATGCACCTGGTATTGCAGACCAGCCACTTGAAGATCTGGTGAAAGAGTTCAGAGAAGTGCATAAGGTTGCCGATAAACTGTCTCGTATTTATCCGGTCTCAGTACTTCGTGAAATGATCTACATGCCTGCATTGACTGCTGAGAGCCTGGCTGAAAAAAGCACAATGGAGGCCTGGGTAGCTCAACTGAGTAATCGAATTGAGGACTTAAAGGCGGCTGGTAGCACCATGACGTTCTCTGTAGAGGAAGATAAGGAACTCAATATCTGGTTACCTAAAGTGACTATTATCGCCCATGGTGTCGATAGTCACTATCGCTGGAATGCCGACTTTTTCTCATCAGCGAATTATGGAAAGATTGTTTCTCTGGGTAATCAGCTACAGGGGTTGATTGAAGAAGGGGCTTTTGTCCAGAAAGGAGAACGCAAGCGTGAAGTTTCTTCCTTTGAAGAAGCTCTTGAATGGCTGATGACTGAGTCAACCAAGCGTCACTATATCCAGCGCTATAAGGGGCTGGGAGAGATGAATCCGGATCAGCTGTGGGAAACTACCATGGATCCGGATGTACGCAGAATGCTCAAGGTAACGATTGAAGATGCTATCGCGGCTGATCAGATATTCAATACGCTGATGGGCGATCATGTAGAGCCTCGTAGAGAGTTTATCGAAAGCAATGCTCTCAATGTTGCGAATCTCGATATCTAATCAATCCAAGTAAGGTGCTGGATATTTCCGGCACTTTTCAGCCTTCTTTTTTGCTATTCAGGTGTTTGCCATGTCTACAGAAAGGTCTTCAGAATTTAAAGCAATTATTCGACAGGAGTTGGAAGAAGCGGCTGAAGTGCTGAACCGGTTTCTGGATGATGAGGCCAGCCTTGAATCTATTGATCTTGCTGCTCAGCTTTTATCAGAGAGTTTTAAAGCAGGCGGTAAAGTGCTTTCATGTGGTAATGGTGGTTCTCACTGTGATGCCATGCATTTTGCTGAGGAGTTGACCGGTCGCTTTCGTGAGAATCGCCCGGGCTATGCAGCCATTGCTATATCAGATCCAAGCCACATATCCTGTGTATCCAACGATTTTGGTTATGAGTATGTCTTCTCTCGTTACGTTGAAGCGGTAGGTAGAGAAGGGGACATACTGCTTGGGATCAGCACCAGTGGTAATTCTGGAAACATCATCAAGGCTGTAGAAGCTGCCAGAGCAAAAGGGATGAAGGTTATTCTGCTTTCAGGCAAAGATGGTGGCAAGATGGCAGGTATGGCGGATGTTGAAATTCGCGTTCCTCACTTTGGTTATGCCGATCGGATTCAGGAAATTCATATCAAGGCTATTCATATTATGATTCAGCTTATTGAAAAGTATATGGAATAAAAAAGAGGCCGGTTCAAAACCGGCCTCTTTTTTATCTATTGAAACGAATTAATTCATCTTGCTGAGTGAGTTCGCAATCCAGCTACGAGCAGCATCATTTGCTTCTGCAACAGACATATTTTCAGTTTTAACCACTGGTCCAATCTCTATCTGGATAGTACCAGGCTTTTTCAACCAGCCATCATTCGGCCAGAAACTTCCTGCATTGTGAGCGATGGGCAAAATATCAACTTCTGCAGCCTTAGCCAGACCAGCTCCACCACGTGAAAACTTTCCAGGCTCCCCTGGTTTTGTTCGGGTTCCTTCGGGAAATATAAGCACCCAGACATTATGCTCAAGAGCTGCTTTCCCCTGATCTCTTACCTGTTGAAGGGCTTGCCTGGCATCCTTTCGGCTGATTGCTATTGGTTTGATTTTTTTAAAGGCCCAGCCGAAAAAGGGAATTCTCAATAGCTCTTGTTTAATAACTTGTGTTTGAGGTGTTAACAGCGTCTGAAGGAAAAATGTTTCCCATGTACTCTGGTGGTTACTGATGATGACACAAGGGGTATTTGGAATATTTTCCCTGCCTTTAACATTCCATCGCACACCGCAAATCAAGCGACAAAGATAAACCGATACGATAGCCCAAGTTTTTACAAATACTCTATGGCGAAGCCTGAAGCGGAATGGATAGATGAAAAGGATCATCACTGTAGACCACAAGGCTGTCCATAGTGCAAAGCTAAGATAAAAGACAGTGGTTCTTATTATAGAAATGATATGAAATATAATAGACATCATTGAAGAGCCGACACCGGACAACATCAAAATCCCTCTGAGAGTAGTTTTTCTACAAAACTGTTCAAGTTGTTATAAACAGGTACATCCTTGGTACCAGATAGTTCTTCAGGATGATTGGTGAGTGTAGCTTGAGTCTTAACCCCCTTACCAGTCAGAACCAGAGCAACGTTGCAACCACTGCTTGCTCCGGCTTGCAAATCTCTTAGTGAGTCGCCGATAAGCCAAGTTTGGTTTGGAGAAGCATCAAAGTTCATAAAAATCTGATCAATTAAGCCCGTCTTTGGTTTTCTGCATTGACAGTTATCATCTGGGCCATGGGGACAATAATAGATACCATCAATCCTGCCTCCCTGTAGCTGAACCAAGTTTGATAGCTTGTCATGCATTGCACTCAGTTCTTTCAGTGTGAAATAACCACGGGCAAGTCCAGACTGATTCGTAGCGATAACTACCTTATAACCTGCCTTGGTCAGACGGACGATTGCTTCAATACTTCCCGAAATAGGAATCCACTCATCTGCAGACCTAATATATTGTTCCGAGTCTTCATTAATGACTCCATCCCTGTCCAGAATAACCAGCTTAGTCATAATGGTTGATAGTGCTCTCAAATACGCTTGATAATAACAAGTATTATGTAAATGAATTCACATAACTGGAAAGTAAAAATATGTGACATTCTTTACATAAAAAAAGTGCGGCAGAAGCCGCACTTTAACAGGTCATTCTCAGGATTTCTGTAACAAAGAGATATCGGCCACATGGAGGAACAGGCTACGCAGCTGTTTAAGCAGTGCATAACGGTTCAAACGAATAGCTTCTTCTTCTGCGTTAACAAGAACCTGATCAAAGAACATATCTACCGGTTCTTTCAGTGCTGCCAGACTTTCCATAGCGAGTGCATAGCGGCCCTCTGCAAGTGCTGGTGCGATTTCCTGCTTCTTATTAAAGACAACTTTTGCCAGCTCAACTTCCGCGACTTCAGTCAGTAGCGTCTCATCAAGTGTATCTGGAATAACAATATCCCCGGCTTTAGCAAGAATGTTGGAAACACGCTTGTTAGCAGAAGCCAGTGCATCAGCTTCATCCATGGCATTAAAGCGGGAAACTGCCTTTATGCGAAGATCAAAGTCCAGTGGTCGGGTAGGGCGTAGTGCCTTAACGGAGTTGATGATCTCAATAGCGATTCCTTCTTCCTGGTAAGCGGCGTCAAAGCGCTCCAGCATATAATTGACTACTGTCTTGTTAAGGTTATCCAGCGCTGGCAGAGAAACGCCTTGCTCCTGGTAGCCCTGAATTGCTTGATCAATCAGTGCTTCCAGATCAAGGTTGAGTTTTTTCTCAACAATGATTCGAAGTACGCCAATGCTGGCACGACGAAGTGCGAAAGGATCTTTACTGCCAGTAGGCAGCTGGTTGATACCAAAAATACCAGTAATAGTGTCTACTTTATCGGCAATAGCAACAGCGCAGCCAATCAGCGTGGAGGGCAGCTGATCACCAGCAAAGCGAGGCATGTACTGTTCATACAGCGTCTTGCTGACCTCAGGGCTTTCACCATCGTTGTCGGCATAGTACTGACCCATGATGCCTTGAAGCTCTGGAAACTCCAGAACCATTTCAGAAACCAGGTCAGACTTACACAGCTGGCCAGCACGTTCGGCAAGCTTTGCATCACCACCTTCAGTCTGTGATATGTAAGACGAGAGTCGTGCAATACGCTCAGTTTTGGCAAACACTGAGCCCAGTTGAGCCTGGAATACAATGGGTTTCAGTTTTTCACGACGATCGTCCTGAGTCTGCTTGCGGTCAGTGTCATAGAAGAACTTGGCATCGGCAAGACGTGGGCGAATGACTTTCTCATTACCTTCCACAACATGACGAGGCTCGGAGCTTTCAATATTTGCCACCGTAATAAAGTGAGGCAGGAGTTTCCCTTCACTGTTTTCCACGTGAAAATATTTCTGATGTCCCTTCATGGAAGAGATCAGTGCTTCCGATGGAACGGAAAGGAATTCATCATCAAAACGACCGGAAAGGGCAACCGGCCATTCGTTGAGAGCGGTTACCTCATCCAGAAGATCAGGATCAATCACCGAGTGACCATTAATCGTGGTTGCAACTTGCTCAACCTGCTCACGGATGATTTCACGACGGGTATCAAAGTTAGCAATAACTTTGCCCTGCTCATGAAGAACCTGCGCATAATCAGCGGGGGTGTTGATCGTGATTTCCTGATTAGCGTGGAAGCGGTGACCACGGGTTGTATTGCCAGCTTTCAGGCCAAGGACTTCACAGTCAATAACGTTGTTACCTTGCAGCATCAGCAGCCAGTGAACAGGACGGACAAACTCGGTACGACTGGCTCCCCAGCGCATACGCTTTGGAATGGGCAGACAATTCAGAGACTGAGTAATAATTTCCGGCAGCAACTCTTTGGTTGCTTCACCCTGTTTGACAGAGCGATAGACCAGCCATGCACCTTTAGGTGTCTCTTCCTGCTCCAGGTCTTCAAAATTAACACCATTGGAACGGGCAAAACCAAGCGCCGCTTTGCTTGGATTACCTCTGGCATCATATGCCGCTTTGACTGCAGGTCCTTTGCGCTCAAGTTTCTGATCAGGCTGTGCAGTATCCAGGGCTTTGATGAGAAGAGCCAAACGGCGTGGAGCAGCAAACGACTCATAGCCGGTAAATGTGATCTGGGCTTTTTCAAGACCAGAAATAATTCCCTGTGTAAACGCCTCAGACAGACTCTTTAATGCCTTTGGTGGCAGTTCTTCTGTTCCCAGCTCAATCAGGAAGTCTTCTTTATAGATGGTGCTCATTATTTTTCCTCCTGCGTGCTTTCTTTCGCAAGCTGAGCCAGAACTTCATTACGAATGCTTTCATCTGCAAGAGGGAAGCCAAGCTCACGACGCTTATCAAAGTAAGCTTTGGCTACTGCTCTGGCCAGGGTTCTGACGCGCAGGATAAAACGCTGGCGCTCAGTCACAGAAATCGCGTGACGGGCATCCAGCAGGTTAAAGGTGTGAGAAGCTTTCAGAACGTATTCATAAGCTGGCAGTGGCAGACCGATGTCAACCAGCTTCTGGGATTCACGCTCAAAGAAGTCAAAGTGTTTGAACAGTTCTTCAGTGTCAGCATGCTCGAAGTTGAACGTGGACATTTCAACTTCCTGCTGATGGAAAACATCACCGTAAGTGACCGGACCTTGTGGGCCAACAGTCCAGACCAGGTCATAAACGTTATCCACACCCTGAATGTACATCGCCAGACGCTCAAGACCATAAGTGATCTCACCAGTGACTGGGTAGCATTCAATACCACCAACTTGCTGGAAGTAAGTGAACTGAGTAACTTCCATACCGTTCATCCACACTTCCCAGCCAAGGCCCCACGCACCCAGTGTTGGGGACTCCCAGTTGTCTTCCACAAAACGGATGTCATGAACCAGTGGATCAACGCCCAGCTGACGGAGAGAGTCCAGGTAAAGCTCCTGGATATTATCGGGTGAAGGCTTCATGACCACCTGGAACTGGTAGTAATGCTGGAGACGGTTCGGGTTTTCACCGTAACGACCATCTGTTGGACGACGGCTTGGCTGAACGTAGGCGGCGTTCCAGTTTTCCGGGCCAATGGCTCGCAGGAATGTAGCAGGATGGAAAGTACCTGCCCCCACTTCCATGTCCAGTGGTTGCATGATTACGCAGCCCTGTTGGGCCCAGAATTGTTGAAGGGCGAGAATGAGACCCTGAAATGTATTGATATCTGGCGTGCTCTGGGAAGTCACTTTTTTACCTCTTAGAGGCTCATATGCAAACTGGTCATTTTTTGAGCATTGAGCTTTGTATTGCGAGCAATTATCGATGACCAGCTAACTTGCCTGGCATAGGTTTCCCTGTGAGTGACCACTCGCAGGGTTCGATTGTAAAAATAGAGAGGGATTATACCGGTTTGTGCGGTTAAGTTTAAGCTGTGGATAAGTTGTGAAAAACGTGGGTAAGACTTTTGGACAGCACTTCTTGGTGTCTTTTATACGGTACGAAATAGCCAACTATAATTGCAACTTCTCGAGAGCTTCGGAGTGCTCATCCATGATTATTGCTGAACTTGCCTCTGCCTACGCTCTTCTTTTATGGCACATGTTATGGCCAATTGTTTTTGGCTTATCGTTTTCTGCTTTTGTTCGAAGTTATATTCCTACAGGGACTATTGTCCAGCGATTGGGAAGTAATCGTCTTGAAAGCGCCAGCCTTTCAGTAATACTCGGTGCTGTCTCTTCTGTCTGTAATTACGCGACGATAGGGATGGGCCATACATTGAGGCAGAAAGGAGCAAGCTGGCCAAACAGTTTGGCTTTTATGATTTCCAGCACGAATATTGGTATTTCAATGTTGGTTGCCATTTATGGGTTTCTGGGTGTGCTCTTTCTGGAAATTATGGTGGTCACTTCAATTGCATTTCTCATCCTTGCCTATTTTCTGGCTATTACCTTGCGAATGCCTGCTCCAGATGCTGGGCATGAAAAAAATAAAATCACGTCTAATGGTAATAATGCATGGCAGAAGGCGTGTGTATTTTTTCGTGATGATTTGAATATGACTCGTAAAGATATTCTGGTGGGGTTGTTGATTGCTTCATCTGTGAGTGTTTTGATGCCATCTACCTGGTGGGAGTTAATCTTCTGGAGTACTCAGGACTATGGATTTATAGCATGGCTATGGAATGCTTTTATTGGAATCATTGTCGCTGTTCTTACTTTTGGTTGCTCTATTGGCAATGTCTTTCTGGCTGCTGTGATGTGGTGGAATGGTGTATCACCTGGAGGCGTAATGGCCTTTTTGTTATCCAGCCTACTCACCTTTCCCATGCTGAGAATGTCGTATAATTATTACGGTTTATCAGTGACAGTAAGACAGACAGTTGTTTTATTTTTTAGTGTTTTTCTCTCCTGCATGCTAATGGACTTTATTCTTGAAAAGTCATCTATTTATTTAGTAAGAAGTAATATCATTGCAGCAAAGTCTGGGGATGGAGTAATCATTACATTAATCTTGAATTTGATTCTTGGAGGGCTTGCCTTGGTCATGTACCTGAAGGGGAAAAGTTGGGACGATGGTTGCTCGATGTAATCATCATCCCCAAAGACATTTAGTCAGTATCGCCAGAAGGTTGGAGTAAACAACACTAGTAGTGTAAAAATTTCCAGACGACCTAACAGCATGGCAAAAGCGAGAATCCACTTTGCAGCATCGGGCAGGCTCTGGTAACTGAATGCTGCTTCTCCCAGCGCTGGTCCGAGGTTATTCAGACACGAAGCGATCGTTGAGAATGCGGTAGTAAAGTCCAGGCCCGTTGCCAGCAGTGCAAGGAAGAGAAGCACAAACATTAAAATGTAAGTAGCAAAGAACCCCCACACAGCTTCACCTACTCTTGGGTTCACTGGTCTGCCACCGATCTTGATGGTAAATACCGCATTAGGATGAACTAAACGACGAAGTTCTCTCATACCCTGTTTCGCAATCAGAACAACTCTGATTACTTTCATACCTCCAGCTGTTGAGCCTGCACAACCACCCATGAAACTGGTAAAAAACAACATTAATGGTAGAAACATTGGCCAGGCGGAAAAGCTGGATGATGATGTGTAACCAGTAGTCGTTGCTACAGATACCACCTCGAATAGACCATACCTGAAAGACTTGCTCAGAGAATAAGTGTCAGACACGTAGAGGGTTACTACCGTAATCATCCCAACTACCCCTAGGATAGTCAGAAACCATTTAACTTCTGAATCTTGAAAATAGTGCGTTAATGACTTATGTCTCCAAGCCGTAAAGTGCAGAGCAAAATTGACGCCGGCAATGAGCATGAAGAAGATAGCTACAGAGATAATCATGGGGGAATTGAAGTGTCCCATACTGCTGTCATATGTAGAAAAGCCCCCTATAGCGATGGTGGTAAAACTATGGCTGATGGCATCAAATAAGTTCATTCCTGCCAGCCAGTAAGCAAGGGCACAAGCGGCGGTTAGAAAGACATAGAGAAACCAGAGTGCTTTGGCCGTTTCTGTGATCCTTGGTGTTAACTTGGAGTCTTTAACCGGGCCCGGTGTTTCCGTTCGATAGAGCTGCATCCCTCCGATTCCCAGCATAGGGATAATAGCAACCGCAAGAACAATAATCCCCATACCCCCCAGCCATTGAAGCTGTTGCCGGTAAAACAAAATTGAACGCGGCAAGTGCTCAATGCCTGTCAGAATTGTTGCACCTGTGGTTGTTAAGCCTGACATTGATTCAAACATAGCATCAGTAATGCTGAGTGATGGGCTTTCCATGAGCAGGAATGGCAGAGAACCGAATGACCCAAGAACGACCCAGAATAGAGCTGTAACCAGGAAACCTTCCCGGGTTCTTAGTTCATCTTTAATATGTCTGAAAGGAAACCAGAGTAAGACACCCAGAAGCAGTGTAAGTAAAAATGTGTAGATGAATATTGATATTTCCTGCTCCTGATAAATCAGGGCAACAAGAATGGGTGGAAGACTGGAGGTGCTGAACAAGATCAGCAAAATACCCAAAATGGGGAGAATAACCTGAAACTGCATGGTGCTCCTGCTTCATCCAGTATGAATAACCTGCCATGGTGGATTCTTATAATGGCTATAAGAAATTATCATTTTATGCAGTAGGAGGTTACTCCCAATCCATGGGAAAAATAAAGCCCTAAAGCTTGTTTCAGATCATTGACATGATTTCGGAAAGGTGGCTTCCAACTTCAGAGAAGAAGGAAGCTGGTTTTGCATTTTAAAAGAATCCAAGTCCTACCTGAAATAACTGTTCTACTTCTCGGATTTTCCGCTTATTGGTCAAGAAAAGAATAATGTGGTCACCTGACTCAATACGGGTAGAGTCGTGAGCAATCAGTACCTGATCATCACGAACAATGGCGCCAATCGTCGTACCTTGAGGTAACTCTACTTCCTGGATGGTTTTTCCTACAACTTTAGAGCTTTGCTCATCACCGTGAGCAATAGCTTCAATAGCTTCTGCTGCTCCCCTGCGAAGTGAGTGAACGTTAACTATATCTCCGCGCCTTACATGCTTGAGCAGGCTACCAATTGTTGCCAGCTGAGGAGAGATAGCAATGTCGATTTCGCCACCCTGAACCAGGTCTACGTAAGCTGGGTTATTAATCAGTGCCATGACTTTTCGAGCACCCAAACGCTTGGCCAGCATGGATGACATAACGTTAGCTTCATCGTCATTGGTCAAGGCGCAGAATATATCTGTCTCTTCAATATTTTCACTGATCAATAACTCTTTGTCGGAGGCGTTGCCGCAGAAAACCATCGCTTTGGTGAGCGTCTCTGACAGGAACTGGCATCGCTCCATATCATGTTCAATGATTTTGACCTTGTATTGGTCTTCAACTGCCTGGGCCAGGCGCAGTCCGATGTTGCCACCTCCGGCAATAATGATGCGTTTATAGTCATCGTCCAGCCTCTGGAGCTCACTCATCACCGCACGGATATCTTTCCTGGCTGCAATGAAAAAGACTTCATCATCCACCTCTATTACCGTGGTGCCTTTGGGCATGATGGCATTTCCCCGGCGGAAAATGGCGGCAACCCGGGTATCTACATCGGGCATATGCTCCCGAATATAACGAAGCTCGTGACCCACCAGAGGACCGCCATAATAGGCTTTCATGGCAACCAGCTGTACCCGGCCATCAGCAAAATCAAGAACCTGAAGTGCTCCCGGACGTTCCAGAAGACGCTTGACGTAGTTGGTAACTACTTGCTCGGGACTGATCAGTACGTCCACAGGCATTGCGGCATTGGCAAACAAACTCTCATTTTTCAGGTAGGCCGCCTGGCGAATACGGGCAATCTTGGACGGTGTATGAAACAGGGTGTAGGCAATCTGGCAGGCGACCATATTGACTTCATCACTGTTAGTTACAGCAACCAGCATGTCCGCTTCATCAGCCCCTGCCTGTTTCAGAACCCCTGGAAAAGATGCCTTACCCTGGATGGTTCGAATATCAATCTTATCCTGCAACTCTCTGAGTCGTGAGGCATTGGTATCGACTACCGTAATGTCATTTTCCTCATTGGCGAGATTTTCTGCCAGTGTGCCACCGACCTGGCCAGCACCGAGAATGATGATTTTCATTAATTTTCCGTTTTTGTCATCAGGCTATAAAAGAAGCCGTCACCGCTCGTGAGGTGGCCGCTGGCGCCCGGAAAGATCTGTTTGCCAAACCCTGTATCACGGCCCCATTGGCCTTCGATGGGTAGCAGCTTTGCATCAGGCGTTGCTGAAAGGAAGTGTTCAATCTGTAGATGGTTTTCCTGTGGCATGATTGAACACGTTGCGTAAAGCAATGTGCCGCCAGGTTTTAATAAGGGCCAGATTGCCTGAAGTATTTTCTGTTGTAGCTGAGCCAGGGCTTCAATATCTTCTGCTTTTCTCAGCAGTTTGATATCCGGGTGTCGTCTAATTACTCCCGTTGCAGAGCAGGGGGCATCCAGAAGGATATGTTTATAAGGTTTTCCCGGGAACCAGCTTTTTGGTTCCGTGGCATCACCACAGAGTACATTGGCGGTCAGCCCCAGTCTTTGCAGGTTTTCACCCACTCTTTCCAGTCGTACGCTGTCAGTATCAAGGGCATCAACGGTAATTTCTTTGTTTAGTTCGAGTAGATGACAGGTCTTGCCGCCAGGAGCACAGCAGGCATCCAGAATATGATCGCCAGGTTTAGCTTGAATTAATGTGGCTGCCAGCTGTGCAGACTCATCCTGAACACTGGCTGCTCCATCACGAAACATGGGGAGCTTATCAACAGCGGTTGGCTTGTTAAGGGTGATTGCCTGTGGTGCAACTTGAGACTGCCGAGCCTGAATACACTCATCCAGCAGTTTTTTCAGATATCTGGACGGCTGAATTTTCTGTTCATTGACCCGAAGGGTCATCTGGGGAGGCTGGTTATTGGCAGAGAGAATAGACTGATAATCTTCTGGCCAGGCTCTTTTGATGGCATTGATCAGCCATTTTGGGTGTGAAAAGCCACAGACAGGACTGCGTTCTTCCAGTTCATTAAGTTCTTCAAATCGGCGCTGGGCATTTCTGAGAATGCCATTGACCAGTCCTCTGGCCCAGGCTTTGCCCATGGAGCGGGTTGCCTGAACCGTTTCTCCAATGGCTGCATGAGGGGGGATTCGGGTGTAAAACAGCTGGTAGAGTCCTACTAAAACCAGGTTATGAATATCCTGCTCTTTTTCTTTCAGAGGCTTTTCCGTAAGAAACTTCAGCCAGGCATCCAGCCGATGGTAATAACGAAGCGTTCCGTAGCAGAGTTCCGCCAGTAGCGGCTGATCTTTTTTGGACAGCTTTTCCTGCAAGGGAGGCAGAACACCGCTGAGAGATTCTCCCATGGTGACCCGGGTAATCGCCCGGGCTGCCAGTTGTCGAACTGAGGATTGTTTAGCCATAGCTTGTAAAAAAGTAGCCTAACTGAATTGTTTACCGGCGCTGAACATTGCTTTTTTGCTGTTCAACAGCTCCTGAACAGTCATTGCACGGCTTCCTGCCAATTGCAGTCGTTTTATTCGAAGGGTTCCTTCACTGCAGGCAATATCCAGTCCACCTTTATCCGCTCTGATCAGGGTTCCGGGCTGTTCTTTGGAACTCTCTTCCAATGCGCTTGCTTCCCAGACCCGGATATTGGTGTCATCCAGAGAAGTGATGGCTACAGGCCATGGATTAAAGGCACGAATTTGCCGGTCCAGAGCCTGTGCAGACCTCTGCCAGTCCAGCATCGCTTCCTCTTTGCTCATCTTATGAGCGTAACAAGCCTGACTGTCGTCTTGTTTTTCTGGTTGGAGTTGATTGGAGGCTATGGCATCAAGTGCTTGAATAAGTGCGGGTTTACCCACTGCTATCAAGCGATCGTGCAGTTGTGAAGCTGTATCATCGGGATGAATCGGGCAAAATGCCTTAAGCAGCATGTTGCCAGTATCCAGTCCGGCATCCATCTGCATAATAGTAACACCTGACTCGGTGTCTCCTGCTTCTATTGCACGCTGGATTGGGGCTGCACCTCGCCATCTTGGCAAAATAGAACCATGAACATTAATACAACCCAGCTCAGGTGTGTCCAGAACGACCTGTGGAAGAATCAGTCCATAAGCAACAACGACCATTAAGTCAGCATTAAGAGATGCGAGTTCCTGCTGGGCTTCTTCATTGCGCAGTGATTTGGGCTGGTAAACAGGAATATTATGCTGGGCAGCCAGTGATTTGACCGGTGACGGCATCAGTTTCTGACCACGGCCTGCGGGACGGTCTGGCTGAGTATAAACTGCAATAACCTGATGCTGACTATCAAGCATGGCCTGAAGGTGAGCACTCGCAAACTCAGGCGTTCCGGCAAAGATAATTCGAAGGCTTTTCATAGGAGGCAATGTATCAGAAAGTTGTCGATAACGGTGCATTTAATACACCGTTTATCTAAATTGGGTTGTTTAAGGTTCTGTTGATAACCTTAATGGCTATAGAACCTGACAGGCCTGGATTTGTTCAGTTCTTTCTTTTGCCAAGCTTTTTCTTGATACGATCCTGTTTCAGGCGGGAAAGGGTATCTATGAAAAGTTTACCTTCCAGATGATCCAGCTCGTGCTGAACACAGACCGCAGCCAGCCCTTCATAATCCTGAGTGTACTCATTACCGTCGCGATCCAAAGCAGTAAGTCGCACTTGAGCATAGCGGTCCAATAGCTCATAAAAGCCGGGTACTGACAGACAGCCTTCCTGGAAATCTGATTTTTCATCCCCAATGGGCTGATAGCTGGGATTGATAAGCACTACTGGCTCATTGCTTTCTTCCGAAAGATCCATAACAACAATACGCTGGTGAATATTCACCTGTGTTGCAGCCAGACCGACGCCGCTAGCGTCATACATGGTTTCCAGCATGTCATCAACGATACGGCGAATATCGTCATTGACCTCTGCTACCGGCTTGGCAACTGTACGAAGCCTAGGGTCAGGGTATTCAAGAATTTCCAGTAGAGCCATCAGTTATCTCAGGTTGACAGAATTAACAAAGAAAGTGGTTTAGTGACCTTTCAGTATATCTGCAATTTTAGCCTGTACCTAGGTTCTGTTGACATAAGGTTCTAAACTTAGTGGCTCAAGCCAGAATGCCTCTGCCGTTGTTGCAACGACTTCAAGACGTGAGTATTTGTGACCATTAGGTTATTCCTGCGTCCTTGCGTCTAGTCAGAAGCAGTCTGGCTTGAGCTGAGAAAGGAACCGTATTTCACAAAACCTGACGTCGTTGCTGAATAGGGCTTATTCAGCCTGCCACCAGGTATTGATTATCATCGGATAGTCAGTTTCTGTTTCCGGGCGCCTGATATTGCTTTGGTGGGCAACTCTGACTTTCCCGAAATACCACAATGGGATGCCATAGTGGTTCCACAGCAGAACTCTGTCCAGGCAATGAATAATCGACTCTAGTTCCTGTTGGGTCTTTGCATTGGGGATTTTCTCTAAAAGAGCATCAACCACCGGGTTTTTTATTCCAGCCAGGTTTTGAGTGTCGGGTATATCCGCATTACTGGAATGAAAATATCGGAAAAGCTCACTGCCAAGAGAGAGTCCTAATGGATAGGCATTGCCAATAGTATCAAAGTCCAGTGTTCTGACCCGTTGGAAATAGTTGCTGCTATCCACTACGCGGTATTTCATATCAATGCCAATACTGGCCAGATTCTTCTTATAAGGAAGGATGACCTTGTCCACCATATGACTGTACGTGATTAACTCAAATGTAAGGGGTTCCTGCTTGTTGTTTACTAGTTTATTTCCCTTCATTTGCCAGCCTGCCTCTTTGAGTAATTCAAGCGCTTTTTGTTGCTGTCTCCTGATAGAGCCATCACCTGTGGTTTTGGGTGGGAAAAATGACTGTTTAAAGAGTATTTCGGGTAGTTGCTCATGATAGGTTTGCAATAGATTCAGTTCTTCGGGAGAAGGCTCGCCTGAAGCTGCGTATATTGAATTTGGAACCTAAATCCTGCAATCCCAATTTCAAAAGGTCAAATAGAGGAATGAAACATGGCCTCCTGATTCCGGTCATGCTTCTGTCGAGCAAATATAGCCCGTTCAAGCAATTACACCTCGCCTGATCCTCCGCATTTTTCCCTCTCCTACTGCTATTCCTGATACCAGGGCGTGACACCCCCTTCCACATGAGCAGAATGTCTTTTTCAATCATTAATTTTCGTTATTTACAAACAGTCACCCAATTCCAGCCAGGCATCCCACTCGGTCTGGTAAAGATGTTCTTTGTTACTGGCAACGGTCAACTGTCTGCTACCTGTCAACAGTTTTCCGGCCACCCGTATCATGTAACAGCGAATGCTTTCCGGTTCCCATTTCAGCAACTGACGATTACCGCTTATCAGAGCCATCCAGCGTGTTGTGTTATAGGCCAGAATTGCACATTGCATAAGCGCACTGTTTGCCATGAAATGATCCGTTTTGATCTGCCCAAGTGCAGTCTGATTTTTATTCTCTTCAATCCAAGTCTCACAGGTCGCCCGCTTACCGTAGGTTTTATGAGTTTCCCATGGGGTCAGTGACTCAGTGGTGACATAGCAAAAATAGTCATATTCCGGCTGCGGCTCTAATAGCTCA
>OODV01000008.1 GCA_900299555.1 uncultured Endozoicomonas sp. | reverse complement strand
GCCTTTCGTTTCCTGAAAAGCCCGGACTTTCTGGTCTCTTCACTCTATCTGAAGAAACCGGAGCGCATTGAAGCGCTGTTGATGGTGATGACACTCTGCCTGATGGTCTATGCTGCTATCCAGCACAGAATAAGGTACGAACTGAAAAAGCGGAGTCGTGTGTTTCCAAACCAGAAAAAGAAGCCCTGCCAGAATCCAACAGCAAGATGGGTCTTCTTCTGCTTTCAGGGGATTAATGTATTAACGGTCAATAATCAGGAACAGCATGTGGTCGGTTTGAAGGAAAAGCAGTGGACGATCATCCAAATTTTAGGCATTTCTTACGAATCGGTTTATTCCTGATAGGGGTGGTGAAAGACAGTAGTAATGATCATCCACACTCTGTAGTGGTTGTTCTGGTTTTCTTGTTTTTGGTTTAACAACCATAGGAAGTACAGGTGCTTTACTTTCAACGTTGCTCGGTTCTTTGCTGGCAGCATCTGCCTCTTTGAGAGCCGGTATTCTCTCTTCAGCGTTTTCTTGTATTTGAGTTTCGGCTCGATCTCCCTGTTGAGCTTTAAGTTTCTGAGCCTTTCTTGCTGAAGCGGTTTTTTCCTCCCGTGTATACTCTTCTGCCAATAACCCCCAGTAGGCTGCTTCCCTGACGCAGTGATGCTGGTTATAAAAGTGTTCAGCGGCAAATGCCGTTGCTGCTGCAAGCTTAAAGTCTTTGGGTTCAACAAATAGATCCAACATTTCTTTGTATACCGGAACCCCACAGGTAACAAGGTCTTTATAAATCCATAAGGCAGTATCCATTTCTTTTTTCAGTTTCGATAAGCGTGCTAGATAATAGTTAGTCAGCGTTGTTGATAAGCCCTTTATCTGGCTAATGGCATCCATTGCCAGATCGGCATTGCCACGATGAATATGCATATGCGCAGATATGCAAGGGAGAATGACTAAATCAAACATTTCATTGGGGTTCTTACAGCTACCCAAAGCTTCTTGGCAGCGGTTAAATAGCTCACGGGTCCTTTTCCCTGAGTTTGATTTCAAGTCAACCAGGCCATCAAGGATGGTACCTGTATTCAGGGTATTTTTTATAGAATAACTCGAATTTTGCACTTTTGCATTGTAGGCACTCCATAATACATGCAAATGCTTTTTCAGGGTTGAAATGTAGTTTCAGATCATCCTCTATTGAGCCATGAAGTACTCTTGATAAGTATATAGTCGCAAGAAACAGCAAGTCTTTTGTGTAGCTTTGCTCTGGATGCTTTCTAATCATAAGTTCCAGAGCTGAGGTGACTTCTGTCCAGCACCTTAATTTTACTGAAATAGACATCTTTTCTCTCAATGCTTTTGACTCAATATCAGGAAGAAAAGAGTGTCGGGTTTTTAGTTTTCCAATAATACAAAGCAGCTCATTAACATCGCACAGGGCTTGTTCATGTTGGCCACTTCGGTTTTTCTCCTTAACTAGCTTGAGCCATTGTTCATCCAATACAAGCCTGGTACAAATACCTACCGCCATGCCCATGGTTTTCTTACTGTTTCTGCTTTCTATTTTTTGAGTTTCTCTACAGGCATAGCTTATTGCTTTAGCCTTTTCTTTTCTTTTCTCCTTTCCAGATAAACCACTCTTACCGATGAAGTCTTCCAGCTCCATCAGTGCCTTGAACTGAAAAGGGATTTCTGGCTCATACTGTCCTTCCAAGAGCTTAGAAAATTCAGGGTTTTCTTGTCTAAGACGGTCTGTTTCATCCTGGCAGAGTTTCTTCTCTGCCTGGGTGAAATGGCGCTTTTTATCAAAGTAAAGGAGTGCTGCCCCCAGTGTGGCTAGATTTGTATCTACGGTTACTTGTGTTGCTGCTAAGGGAGGCTGGGGTATTGCAGATGCTTTGCGGTGGGCTATTGGTGAGTTACGCGTAGTTACGGAAGATGATTGTTTTTGTTTGCTTTCCGATTTCTCATGAGCTTGATTTTTCAGCAGAGAAGTCGTTGGATTGTTTGATCTGGAGGTGCCTGGAGATGCTGCATCGGTGTTCATGAGGATACGTAAAACTTAAGTTCCATAGTAGTGTGACAATCATTAGATCTCAGAGTTCCTTGCACTTTATCTTATTGATACAGATCAATAATTGATAATGCCCTGATATTGACCTGATACAGGGGCTCCCAGGCTCACAAACGATATTATCTGTTCACTTTTTGTTAACCCTGTTTTGTGAGGTTCGTGCTCTGCGGCCTCACCTTCTTTTTTATCACTATTCCGGAAAGACCATGGATCTCGTTGAACTTGTCCGACAGGCCGGAGTGGTCGGTGCCGGTGGTGCCGGTTTTCCTACCCACGTCAAATTAAACGCTGAAGCTGAATACCTGATTATCAATGCCGCAGAGTGTGAGCCTTTGCTGCAGACCGATCAGTTTCTGATGCGGGAAAGAACCGCTGAACTGATCGGCGGTATCCTTCTGACCAAAGCACAGGTTAAAGCACGCAAAGCGGTTATCGCCGTTAAGGGGAAATACGCCCGCGAAGTTACCTGTCTGAAGGAAACCATTGCCCGTCTGGAAGCAGACGTTGAAATTCATGACCTGCAGAATTTCTATCCTGCAGGTGACGAGCAGATGACCGTATTTGAAGTCACTGGTCGTTCCGTTCCACCTGGCGGTATTCCACTCAATGTTGGCTGTGTGGTCTCCAATGTGATGACCATGATCAATGTGTTCGAAGCCAGCCAGGGGCAACCGGTAACGGACAAATACGTTTCTGTTCTGGGTGAAGTCAGAGAACCCAGGCTGATCAGGGTTCCTCTGGGTACACCTTTTGAAGATTGCCTTGAGGCGGTTGGCGGTACCACCATCAGTGATTACTGCATTATCCGTGGTGGCCCAATGATGGGCGGTATGATCAATAAAGATCAGCTGCCATGGATGACCATTACTAAAACCGATGGCGCATTGATCGTTATCCCGGCAGATCATTATCTGGTTACCTGGGCGACTGAAACGGAAACCCAGATCCTGAATCGTGCCAGAGCCTGTATCCAGTGCGGCTTTTGTACGGAACAGTGTCCACGATATCTGATCGGTCATCCTCTCCACCCGCACAAGATGATGAAAGCGGTGAAGTATGCCGAGGACATTAATGAAAGCCATCAGGAAGCCCTGCTCTGCTGCGGCTGTGGAGTCTGTGAAATGTACTCCTGTCCGATGGGTATTTCTCCCCGCAAAGTGAACTTCTACATTGCCGGTAAACTGCGTGAGAAGGGTATCCGCTATCAGCACGACGGCAGTGACATCATTGCCCGTGATGGTCGGGAGTTCAGGAAAGTGCCTCCTGCCAGACTGATTTCACGTCTGGATCTGAACGACTATGACCATCAGCCACTGCATGACTTCCGTGAAGTGGTGATGGAGAAAGTCAGTGTGTCACTTCGCCAGCATATTGGTGCCAGCAGCCAGCCTGTAGTGAGTGTTGGTGATCGGGTGGTTAAAGGGCAGTTAATCGGTGCAACACCTGAAGGGCAGTTAGGCTCGATGATTCATGCCAGCATGGATGGACAGGTCGTTGATGTTAATGAGCGTCAGGTGGTTATTGCCCGGGGATAAACAGAATGAGTAAAGCATTAGGTCTGCTGGAGTTCACCAGCATTGCAAAGGGTATGGAAGCCGCGGACGCCATGACCAAGGCTGCGGATATCCGTCTGGAAGAAGCCAAAACCATTTGCCCTGGCAAATATCTGATCATTGTTTCCGGTGATGTAGCGGCGGTCAGGGCTTCAGTTGAAGCCGGTGAAGAGGTGGGTCGCCAGACGATAGTCGATCGTCTGTTGATTGCCAATATCCATGATGAACTGCTGGCAGGACTCAGTGGTTCTAACGACATCAGTCAGGTAAGTTCGGTTGGCGTTATTGAGTTCTTCAGTGTTGCCTCTGCAGTGATTGCTGCTGATGCTGCTGCCAAGGCTGCTGACGTTAAAATGATTGAAGTACGTCTGGCTATGGCCATTGGTGGTAAGTCATTTATCGTGATGACCGGTGAGCTCTCTGCCGTGAATGCGGCCGTTGATGCTGGTGTGATGGCGGCCAGGGATGCCGGTATGCTGATTGGCAAGACCGTGATACCGTCACCCACCAAAGAGTTTTTCCAGAAGCTGCTTTAAACAACGGTTTAAAGTGATACAGCAAAGCCCATTTGTCTTTGGCAAGTGGGCTTTTTAATATCCAGTCCGGCACATCAATATTGAGGTCATGAGAATGTCCCGCCAGTTCATTGATCAGATGCAGTATTCAGTAGATGTTAGTGATAAGCCTGTGAGGATTGTCTCTCTGGTTCCATCAATGACAGAACTGTTGTTTGATCTCGGTCTGGAAGACCGGATTTTTGGCGTAACACGTTACTGTGTTCACCCAGAGCGGGCACGTAAAGAAAAAGTGGTCATTGGTGGTCCAAAGACGTTTGATTTTGAAGCTATTGATGCCTTGCAGCCGGATTTAATCCTCGGTAACAAGGAGGAGAACTACAAAGAGGGCATTGAGCAACTACAGCAGAAACACCCAACCTGGCTTTGTGATATTCATAATCTGGATGATGCTCTGGCCATGATTACTTCAGTGGGGCAGTTAACAAATACAGAAGACAAAGCCAACGCCATCGTAAGTGACATCAGAACCAAAATGTCACGGTTAAGTTCTGGAAAGACGCTTCGTGTGGCTTATTTTATCTGGCGAAAACCCTATCGCGTTGCAGCAGGCAATACGTTCATCAATGAGATGCTGAAGCATTGTGGTATGGAGAATGTATTTGAGGACCTGGACCGTTACCCAGAGGTGACTATTGAGCAGTTAAAAGCAGAAAAACCGGATCTACTGCTCTTATCTTCTGAGCCTTATCCATTTAAAGAGAAGCATTGTCAGGAGTATGCAGAGCTTGGTGTTGTAGCCAAGGCAAAACTTGTTGATGGTGAAATGTTTTGCTGGACAGGAAGTCGGTTAAAGCTGGCTGCAGACTATTTTGCCGGTTTACGCTCCCGGTCAAGCATCAGTAAGTTATGAAAAAGTCTCGTTCCCACGCAGAGCGTGGGAACGAGGTTTACGCTTTTTTGGCATCACAGGGCATTTTTAAAGATTTGTTCAATCTCTGCTTGGGTTCCCTGTCTTGGGTTGGTTGCTGCACAGGCATCTTTCAACGCATTGATAGCCATCTCTGGAATATCTTCTACTTTGACGCCCTGCTCAGTAAGGCTGGCTGGTACGCCAACTTCCAACAGTAGACGACAAACTTCTTTAATGCCGAGCACTGCTGCTTCCTGAGCGCCAAGCCCGTACACATCACAACCCAGATAGCGGGCAACATCCGAGAGCTTTTCAGCTGATACCGGCAGGTTGTAGGTCATGACATGGGGAAGCAGAATGGCATTACAAATCCCATGAGGCAGACCATATTTTCCCCCCAGCTGATGAGCCATGGCATGAACATAACCAAGGCCGCTGCTGTTAAAAGCCATACCAGCCATATACTGAGCGTAGGCCATCTGCTCTCTGGCTTTTCGGTCAGTGCCATCTTTAACCGCACGAGGCAGGTATTGGGCAACCAGCTTGATCGCTTTACTGGCTACCGCATCGGTGACAGGGCTTGCATTGGCAGACAGGAAGGCTTCAATGGCGTGGGTCAGGGCATCCATCCCTGTTGCGGCAGTGAGACCAGCAGGCATGCCAAGCATCAGTTCCGGGTCATTAATGGCAATGGCTGGCGTTACATTCTGGTCAACGATGGCCATTTTGATATGAGTCTGCTCATTGGTGATGATGCAGAACCGGGTCATCTCGGAAGCGGTGCCTGCTGTGGTGTTAATAGCGACCAGGGGCAGGCAGGGATTTGTGGACTTATCCACACCTTCGTAATCTTTGATTTCGCCACCATTGGTCGCCAGCAGGGCAATGGCTTTGGCACAGTCATGAGGTGAACCACCGCCCAGGGACACCACAGTATCGCACTGATGACGGTTGAGCATGGCCAGCCCTTCGCTGACATTGGCGGTGGTTGGGTTAGGCAGAGTACCGTCATAGATCACAGCATCAATGCCTTGGGCAACAAAGCGGTCCGTGACCGAGCTCACCAGACCTGTTTTATTCAGCACTGCATCGGTGACAACCAGCACTTTTTTACAATTAAGCGCCTTTAGTCGTTCAATGCCCTGGTTCAGACACCCAAAGCCCAGCAGGCTCTGGCGGGGCATAATGAATTCGTGACCAGCAGGTGATGCTGACGAATGTGCTTCTGAGGCTGCTTGTTGCTGGCTCTGGCTGACTATTTCATCACTGCTGCAATCAGCGTTATCACGAACGATTTTGATGCCCAGATCCCGTGCTTTATCCAAAGCTCCTGGTGACAGAATGAAACCGGGCTGTAGGTAGAGCTGATCCCCCTGACAGAATGACTGCAGGTTTGACTCTCTGATTAACTGCTTTTTCACAGTGTGGCCTTCAAATGTATGACTAAATCTTTTGCTTCTTTGACTGCTGCCAGAGCACCTCGCCACCGGACTGCCTGGCAACCACTCTGGCCAGTACAAACATCAGATCTGAAAGCCGGTTCAGATACTGCATCAGGGGAGGATTGATGGCTTCACCCGCTTCTTTAGCGGCGATCACTCTGCGCTCAGCCCTGCGGGAAATGGTTCTGACCATATGGCAGTAGCAGGCTAACTGGGATCCACCGGGTAAGATAAAATTCTTCAGAGGTGGCAGGTTGTCGTTAAATTCATCCAGTGTTTTTTCAAGATCCGTAACAAAGGAAGCCTGGATTAACTGGTAGCCTGGCATGGCCAGTTCACCACCCAGGTCAAACAAGCGGTGCTGAATATTCTCTAATGGTTTTTGAAGTCGGTGACGCATGAGCTGAACTTCTTTCAGCTCACTGATCAGCAGCCCCATCCAGGTGTTCAGTTCGTCAACGGCTCCAATCGCTTCAATACGCTCATGGGTTTTTGATACACGTCTTTGGTCTCCCAATCCGGTCGTGCCTTTATCTCCGGTACGCGTGTAAATTTTGGACAGCCGATTGTGTTCCTGCTCAGACATCAGATGAACCTCAATAACCAAATACCAGTGTTTTCACGATAACGGGCAGGACTTTGCCGTCTGCCAGAGGCTTGCCAATATCGATATAGTCACCGTCTTTGACACTGATGCTGTCGATACAAATGACCTCTTTGCTGTATTTCAGCTTCGCCTCGATACTCTGTCCCAGCACTTTGCCAAAGTCTTCTTCGACAATCACAATCAGTGGCTGGGGTAATTGAATCATCACGTCCATGCCCTGGATGATGATATCAGCCAGCTCCTGAACGTACTGGAAATCCGGATTTTTGGGCCCTTTCAGTGCCAGGGCAACGTGTTGCGCACCGGTTTCAAGGTCAAACCAGGACAGTTTTTCGTGGATGGTTTTTGCCAGTTCACTGGCTGGCAGTGACTCATCTTTGAGGGAAAGTCTTAATGCTGGAACGTTTTTGATGGGAAAGACATCACGGGAAAAATTGATGGTACTGCCACTGATATCCGTGGCATGAGAGCCTGCGCCAATTACCGTCGCACGAATGGTTTCCACCGCATCAAAAACAGAAATCTGTTTGAACAGTGACGATTGACGTATGGCTTTGCCCAGCAGTACGCCTAAATCACCGTATTGATAGTCGGAGGCAGAAGGCTCCTGATCATAGATATGAACGGCAACGCCACCGGAGAAGCAGATCTGATCCAGACGGTAGTTACGATGCAGGTCACTGGTGCCACGACCGATAAGAAATGCCAGGTCATCCGTTGCAGGCTTGAGACCCATGACCTCTTCGAGAATCTCAACCATTCGATCAATGATCCGGTCAATCTGGTTTCGATTCAGCTGATCGCCGACCTTCACCGGCATGCCCATACGGCGGGTCATTTCCTGCCATTTTTCGGAAATGTAAGTAACTTCAGTGCCACCTTTCTCAAATTTTATCAGGCGGCCACCAATGTCCAGACAGGTAGTGTCAACGACTTCACCCACATCATAGGTAGCGATGTTGGTGGTGCCTCCGCCAATATCGAGATTGGCCACAATACTGTTTTTGTCAAAGGACTGCTTCGCGGCACCGGCACCTTTACCGGAGATAATGCTTTCAAGATCCGGGCCTGCAGTGGCAACCACGAAATCACCGGCAAGAAGGCTTAATGCATCAGCAACCTGTCGTGCATTTTCCTTGCGTGCAGTTTCACCGGTGATGATGACTGCGCCGGTATCAATATCAGCAGCATTGACGCCAGCATTAATGAACTCCTGCTCCATCAGCTGCCGAACTTTTTCGGCATCAATCATGGTTGGCGAAAGTAGTGGGGTGAAGTGAACCTGGCTACGGTAAATAACCTGACGATCGACGATTTCCACTTTGGGAATCATGGCGCCCGGGGAGACGTTCTCCAGGAACATCCGGGTAAAGACCAGCTGAGTGGTTGAGGTACCAATATCAATGCCGGCACTGAGAATTTCTTCGCGCATGGCTGCTCCGGTTTAGAGGCATCTGCTTGAGTTTTTCTACGACTTGAAATGAGGCAATAGAAAAACTGAAACAGACGAGATGAAAACGAAATGAAAAGAAATAAAAAAAGCGCTGTCAGCGAGCCGACAGCACTCAATGGGGATTAAGCGTGTTTGGCTTTCAGTGAGCCCTGCTTTTCAGCCATATCTCTGGTGACCAGAATGGCGATGATTACTGCAGTAACACCACCTACCAGCTTGCCAACAATCATGGCAGAGATCATTTCGCTGTTGACGGCAGCGGTATAACCCAGGTGATCACCCAGGGCAAAAGAAGCACTGACGGCGAAGGCAACGTTGATGATTTTGCCGCGGTTGTCCATGTCCTTCATGATGTTGAACATGGCGATACTGTCAGCCAGAGTAGCTACCAGACCTGCAGCAGCAGTTTCACCCATACCCATGGAACGGCCAACGGCCATCAGAGGCTTGTTGAACTTGGTGGTAATGAAGTGTACCAGTGGGAAGGCTCCCGCCAGAACCATGGCAATGTGGCCAACGGTAGCAACACCATCAGAGAATGGAGCCATGCCAGGAATAACGACGAAACCGGTCAGGGCTTCAATCACAGCGGCAGCCAGGGCGGCAGTGATCAGAATAACCACACCCTTACCGAAGACTTCAAAGCCGCCGATCATTTTTTGTGGAGCCAGCTTCAGGCCAAGAGCGATAGCAGCAGCAACGATAATAACCGGAATCAGGTTAACAACAATGGTACCGATACCGAGACCAGCGATCAGGCCGCCAACCAGCGCACCGACAGGTACGGTAGTCAAGCCGATCAGTACGCCGCGTGCCAGATACTGAGTATCTTCTTTAGCGATAATGCCCAGTGCAACGGGAATGGTGAATACGATGGTTGGGCCCATCATGGCACCGAGGATAAGGCCGGAGAAGTTGGCGATGTCCGGGTTTGTGGTCATCTCTTTGGCCAGTGGGTAGCCACCCATGTCGTTCGCCAGAAGCGTACCTGCAAACATGGCTGGGTCAGCACCCAGGGCGTTATAGATGGGCGCCAGAACCGGTGTCAGAACGGTGTTCAGCACGGGAGCCAGACAGATAACACCGATCATGGCCAGTGCCAGGGCACCCATGGCCATAAAGCCTTCTTCGAACTTTTCGCCGTAGCCCCAGCGATTACCCAGCATTTTATCCACGGCGCCCAGCACCATGAACCCCACCATGATATAGAGAATAATATCGTTGATACTCATGACTTCCTCGCAACTGCGATTGCTTTTGATTCTGAAATAGCAGCCGGAAGTTGGAGAACGCAGGTCATTTCCAGGCGGCGTATCAGTTGTGAGAAGGCTATCAGTGCAGGGAAGGTGTGATGATGACCTGACGCAAGTCAGTCACCACTCAATTAATTGACTTTAATCAATAAAACTTAATGGCTGAAAAGTCATGACTTACATCAACAGGAAGAGGTCGTCTAAGTGACCTGAAGAGACTGTTTATTGAGCACTTTCTAGCTGATAAATTCAGGTGTGCGAATCATACTCCAATGACTCAGTTCGCCACCGGGAACCGTTGTTTTTTCTGCAACGTGAAATCCCAGTCGTTTATAAATTTCAACATTTACAGGATTATGGGTATCAAGATAACACGGCTTTTGTTTATAGTGGTTTTGGTTAGCATTGGTATGCTTTTCAAGGATATAGATTCGTATCGTTCCAAAATATTCATTCAGACATTTGTAGAATAACTTCCATTATCATTCTTCGATGCGCTATTTCATCTTTTGGAATTAAAGATGAAGTTAACTTTCTATCGTCAGATTTACTGCTCTTTTTCTTTTGCTCACTATGAGAGGAAGTACACTGCATAAAGGGTCTTGCAAGGGGGTTGGCTCTCCGTGTATTGGATGAGCACACTTTTGACTTTGACGTTTGTGCAACTGAAATATCTTCTAACCTTCCATAGGCAGCGGACATATCTTCAGTGTGTGGAAATGCAGACTCTGCAAATAATCCTGCTAGAGCCTCTTTTGAAACAACAGCACCAAGGTCTTCATTCTTTGATTCGATTGGTGCATGGAAATAGGCATGCCTCATGACTTTCATGCTGACGGTTAGCCGATTCCGGTCATCAGTGGTCATGTTTTGTTTGGCTTTGGTGAGAATTTTTTCAGCAGCTCTCATTTCGTCATCTTTTTGATCTTCAGGTTTATCAACTTCATATTTAATTACGTTTGCTAAAAGAACAAATGTTTCTGATGTAAAAAGCTTATGTGTTTCATGCATTTTTTTGAACAGTTGAGCAGAACCAAGGGGGCTATTCAGAACTTCATTTGACAGCCTGTTTACGGAAAAAACTTCAATAGCATGTTTGATAGGTGTTAATCTAATACTCTTTCTAAACATACCTCCCGGTTTTTCTGAAAAGTGCTTTTTGACACAATCTGCCAGTATGCATCGATTCATAACCTCTCGGGTATATTCGGGAAATATAAATCCATCGAGTAATAAGCGTCTCATTTCAGACCTTGCCACATGAGATTCATTGATGTCTGTCTGTATTTCATTAGAGTCGGCTGGTTTCTTATGGGTTTTATTGTTTTCCTTAGTGGCTGTCGCTGGTAGAGAGTGGGCTTGACTTTCAATTGTACTTGTTCCGAGGGACTGGATTGTAGAGAACTCATTGAACCATTTGTATTTAATAAGGGCCCTTCTCTTTTGTCTGTCTTCAAGGGATTCTGTTAGTTGTTTTTCTGATGTTGCAGTTTTGATGGATCTTGTGCCAAAAATTTGAGTGTCGTTATCAGGGGATTCTGGCTGTTGCTCACCTCTCTGTGAGTCATGGATAACAGGATGATATTTGGGGGAACCTTCAATCATTAAAAGAATGTCACCAGTGTTGAGTCAAGATACTATTGCCCCAGAAAATTATAGCTATCTGAGAAGCATCATGTGTGTGATGATGCCCCTATTTTACAAATCTTGACGCAGCGGATATGGATGCTCTAGACCAGAGCATCGTTATAACGAAGTTTAATGCCTTCCTGTTTCAGTAGATCGCCTGCCAATGGAGAAATAATGGTTCTCTGGCTGAGCAGAATCTCCTTAACTCCCCAGTGAATCAACATCATGACATCCGCTTCGGAGATAGACTTTTGTCCCAGGAAGTCATGAACCCGGATAGTACTGGCCGTTTTCTGTGGCTCAACTTTACTCTCGCGAATAATGTCTGAGAGCCCCATACGGCTACCAAGAATGGCATTCAGACGGTTACCGGCAGCCTTGTTATCCAGAATCTGCATGGCGCGTTCTGCCAGCAGGGAGCCTGCTTCCATAGGGGGAATACCGCCGTAATAAATATTGGGTACTACGGTATTTTCAAACTCGATTTCAACGATGTTGCTGAATTCAGCAGCCAGTTTCTGTGTTTGCTCATCCTCCAGGCGATAGATCAAATAACCGGAAAGACTCCGGGATGATTTTCCATCTGCCCCAGGGCGCTCTCCCAGAAGGACAATAACAAGCTTGGCATTCACTATTCTGGCAATATCCTCCGCCAGCTTTACACGACCATGTGGTGCAACCATGGTTTGGCCCAGTGAGTAACCATGGCTTTGTAAGCCATCTTCCAGAACCGGAAGCAGTTCATTGATGTTCTGGTGTACTGCTTCAGCGCTCAGGCCGTCAGTAATCAAGATCTGAATATCTCGATTTTCAGGCTGCAGGTGGCTGCGGGTTTTTTCACAAAGATGAGCACCAGCATCAGGGTCTGCATGGTGTCGTTCAATATTATTGGCCTGAGAGCGAATCAGGCGAAAATCAATCTCTTCCAGCTCGTCAAAACGAAGCTTGCTTTTTGCTGCAACCCTGGCAACAGCAATGTTTTGCTTCAGTTTACGATTAACATGGTTGGCCATTCTCGGGCCAGCATTGCTGGTGCCATAGCACATGGGTACCCGGCTGATCAGGTCATTCCATGCCTGTTTGGAGTCAGCAAAAATTGCAGGGTTTCCCCAGTTGGGACCGCGGGTAATCTGCCCGTCCCGGGACTCTTTGAAAATACCTTTTTCCAGGGCCCAGTGATAGAACTCAGGGGATGGTTTAAGGTTGTGGATCTCACGAATGGTCTGATCATCGTGGCCACTGGTATCGGCATAGGCCAGCATACGATCCACGCCCATGTAGATGTCCATAAAGTAGTTGGCACCCGCCACGGTGAGGAGTTCTACTGCAATCTCCTGCCCCTCGCTGGAGGCATCAGCATGCAGGGTAAAACAGGGAGAAACTCCCATGGGGAGGCCCATCATTTTACCCATGAACAGGTCCTGTAGATTGGCACAGATAATCTGCAGGCTGTCTTTGTGGGTCTCCGGCCCGATAAAACCAGTAACACTGTTGACCATGCAGGGATCATATCGGCGACACAGGCCGTAAGTCAGGGCCTCTGTGGTAGACATGTCGATGCCGCAGTGTTTGCCATAACTGACTTCACTGCCCTGGCCGGTTTCAAAGTACATGAACTGGTGCTTATTCAGTACGCCTTTCTCTTTCATGGTCTGCCAGGCCTTATCGAGATAAGGAACACTGACATCAAAGGCTTCACGCAGAGTGGCATCGGTTCCGGCAAGGGACTGGAAAAGTATTTCCAGAGGCGCACCTTCTTCCAGACAGGCCAGCTGGGTACGGATATGGGAAAGCACACAGACCTGGGTAGGAGCACCGGTCTGTCGTCGTATTTTATCCAGATGTATCAGGCAGGCACCGATATTATCAACCGTGTCATCCGCAGGATTCAGGCCAATCAACAAATCACCGTTACCCATGGACAGTCCCATCCAGGTGAGAGCAGTGATGGCATTCAGGTCATCGGTAGGATGATTGGGTTGAATCCGTGTAGAGAGAGAGCCGGTAAGGCCAAGGTGAGTGCGAGCCTGTGTCGGGCATTCAATCTTGCGGGTGTTGTACACCATGTCGTGCACACTCATCAGCTTGGTGACTGCAGATACCATCACGCCAGTCAGCCCTTTACCTGCCCACTTGATCTGGGCTCCGGAGGCTTTTTGAATCCAGTCCTTCAATTCACCGATGGTCATCATGGCCATGTCATCGAAAATGGTCAGGTCAATGTCATAGTTGACCCGCATGATGTCATCAATCTCACCACGGTCGTTGGTCAGGGGGTGATCGTAGATGTGTTGCAGCGTCAGGTCGGACAGTATTGCCCTGGCTGCCTCCCGGCTGACTTCATCGTCTGCGGCCAGACCGGCAACCTGATCACCACTGCTATGGAAGCCTGCAGCCCCCAGCAGGGCTTTGAGTCCGATAAAACTGAAGCTCTGCCCAATGACCCGGGTGCGGTAAATTTCATCCGCTTTTGGTGCAGGAACCGGTATCTGGTCCAGTGGGGTCATCAGTGGTTTGGGCATGGCTCTCACTCCGCCGAACACAAAATCCGGCATGGTATAGAATGTTGCTTGCTGGGGTATTGACTCACCTCAGTGATCGTCTGTGTTAGAGGCTTACAGACAGGGCTATATGACTACAAAAAGAGGCGAATTGCATTCCGTAGATATACATGGATTTTAAAGGAATAATTCTCTGGATCTTACCAACGAGTATCTATCCAGTTTCCCAAGGCCAATTAAATTGGCTCCAGATTTGGTGGCTAGTATCTGAGTAATCGATCTCAGGGGGGTAAAATTCACTTGAAAAAGCTATGTACAGGTCTATGAATGATCGAAACATAATCCATTACAGGTTTAAAATGAAAATTCCAGAGCGATTTGGTTTCCTGATAAATTATCATGCGGGTGATAATTTGGATGGTTTGAAACACTCCATTAATCACAAAGCACAATCAGCTTTGGTAAGGCTCTGGATCAAGGTTATGCAAAAAATACCTGTTTTAGGGAGATATCTTGCAATCGGGCATAAAGAATGTCTTTGCAAAAACCAAAGGGTTGAGAGTTTTGATATTCAGGTAGGCGATGATCGTAAGCCATATTTGAGGCCGATAAATAACTCAATGAGGCAGGAGTGTGACTTACATCTTCTTCCTGTGCCGCACAGCCAACAAATATCACCAAATGGCTGCGTCGATGCTTGTTTGGATATGTTGGGATGTCATTTTAGATGTGACAGTCTCCGAGCTCCTGTAACTTTTCGGTCAGATGGGTTGCGGCGTATGCCGGAAACAGAACGACCTCTTTTGGAAGGGCTTGGTAAAATTGAGTTCCATGAAAAACTCAATGAGGCGAGGCTTGAATTAAAATCAATCAAGCATGACAAGCTGGCAATAAAGAATGCCCTCAGAGGAGGTCCCATTTTGGCGACGATAATTTTTGCTTTTGGTTTTTATGAACATTTAGTATTGATCGTTGGTTATCATGGCGATCAAGTTATTATCAATGACCCATGGCATGGAGGACACATTAAAAGAAGTATGAATAGTCTCTTGAGGAGCTTGAGTCATAAGGAGGATGCTCCGCTAGCTCTCGTGACAAGAAAGTGAGGATTGCAAGCAGCGATCTTGGGTATTAAAGAGAATTTAAAGATATTCTGAATGGATAATGTTTTGGTTCACCCCGTAGATATACAAAGTTTACCTACTGAATGCTAGAGAGATGTTATTGAAGAGGACTGCTCTGATCAACAAAGATCAACTGTTTGGTATCAAAACCAAGTGCTTTGGCTTTATTTATAAAGTCCGATTTAACCTTGTCACTCACGATGGGAGTTCTGGCCAGAAGCCAGAGATAGTCTCTGTCATTCCCCGAGATAAAGGCGTACTCGTAGCCTTTCTGGTCCAGCTCAAAAATGATGTATGAGCCGTAGAAGGGACCAAAAAAAGAGACCTTAAGATAACCTTCGTCATTTCCTCGTACGAATTTTGCCTTGCCTTCAGCCTGCTTACGTTCATCGGTCTCAACAGAATATCCTGAGTTGATTACACGGATACTGCCATCAGGGTTACTTGAGTATTCTGCAGTGACATGGGAGAGACCCCGTTCAAATCGATGGTCCAGTCGGGCTATCTCATACCATTTTCCAACATAGCGATTTACTTCGAATGGTTTTACTGGTGTAACGCCTTCAGGTATTCCAGTACAACCAGAGAGAAGTGCTATCAGTGACAGAATTTTAAAAGCTTTCAAAGCGCTTTATCCTTATTTTAATGCATCCCATAGAAGTAAACGGGAATGACAAAATTCTTCACTTTGCCCAGGCTGACGAACCCTGCTTTACGATCGGGAACTTCATCCACTGCCATCAGGTTGACTGACAGCTTTCCCCAGCGGCTGGCGTAGCTGCCAATCACTTTGCCGAAGTCTTTGGGCACCAGCAGAAGTAGAGGTAACTCTGAAGGAAAACCAGACAGTTCAATTGTCTCGGCCAGCTTCTCACCAAAGCTTTTTAACTCTTTAAAGCCCGGATAATTGTCATCCCTAAGCGTTATACGTATGCAACCGCCATTATGGGTCTTTCTGGCCAGTTCGATGGCCCGCTTGATTCGGTTCTCATCAGCATTAAGTGCCAGGCGGGCAACAATGGGAAGGTCATTAACCGGCAGCTGTTCAGGCTTTGGCATAAACAGAGTGTTACCGGACAGTTCGGCACTGTGCAATGCAAGACCATAAACGGTCGCGCGCCCCTTATACTCGGGAATATATTGGCTAAGACTACGACAGAGAGTTTTGGAGTCTGCAATTGCTTTGCAGAGCTCAATGCCAAGATCACCAAAGGCTGTTTTTCTTGGCAGTTTACCCGTCGATACGTATTGGTAAAGGAGTTCGCCAACACCACCGGAAAAGGTGATCACTGCATTTTTCAGAGAGTTTATCTCCGGCTGAAAAGCCACCTGGCAGAGTTGCTGTCCATTGCTATGATCGAACCAGTCACGATTGCCATCTACCATGGCCTCGAGTCCCTGAACATAGAAACTGACGATTTTGTCGATACTGTTCTGGCTGCATTCTTCACCGATGGTTAACTGCAGATCCAGTTGTACCAGAAGTTGTTGACCATGGTTGGATACTTCCAGCAACCGGTAAGTACCAGGCTCAAACTGAAAGTGGCGGGCACCAATGTAGTAGCATCCAGACTCTGTGACGTTGCCGTCTATACCCAGTGCCGGATTGGTGGTTCCCCCGCCAATATCCAGATTAATGAAGGGGGTTTCCGGCGTTGCCCGTGAAAGCTCAAGACTGTTGCCCATAAAGGCGAGCCAGGATTCCATACATGGGTCGTCTGCAGTAGCAACAATGGCCTGATTCACTTTTTCCCGAACAGAGCGGGCGATGGCCTGGGCATTTTGCTTTTCTGCCGCCAGGCCAGTGATAATGACGCCACCTGAAAAGAGCTGATCACAATCAATCCCGCTTTCTTCCAGCCATTGCTCGAGACAGGTATTAATGGTTTCCGTGCAGAGTTCACCATTTTCGAAGGGCGTCAGTATGGCGTCAGAGCGATAAATCAGCTCAGGCTCTCCCAGCTCCATCCGTTCAGTCATCGGATTACGTTCAAGGTGTGCAGAGGCAATCATGGCGCGACTGGTAGTAGAACCAAAGTCGAGGCCAATCATCATTACAGACTGATTACCGGTAAAGTGTCTGAACATTTCGGTCTATGGCTGGAAGGAATACAAGAATCATTTTGCGGTGAAGGCTACTTTACCTGAGAGGGCATAAAACCAAAACAGATTTGATATATTTAATAATGAAACAATATTTTTTATAAATTACATAGAGTTATCGGTTGTTGGATGTTGTTTGTCTTGGTTTGGAAAAACTAACGTATAAGTAGGTAGTGGGGCTGGCTGCTTTGGAGGATATCGCTCTTGCAGGGAACAACGCTGTTTCTGTTTACCAATGATCTGAGGCTTAGTGATAACCGGGCCTTTGTGGAAGCTGCTGGTAGGTGCAGAAACCTGGTGTGTGTCTATTGCGTTGACCCTGCATGGTTCAAGCCCGGCCGTTACCAGTCAAAGGTGATGGGGGATCATCGCTGGCGTTTCCTTAGGGAGAGTATTCAAAGCCTTGAATCACAGCTTGAACAGCGACGACAGAAACTGCTGATTCGTTTGCACAACCCGCTACAGGCTGTTGGGCGGCTCTTGAAAGCTCATAAGATTGATACTGTCTATCGCAGTCAGAATATGGGTTATCAGGAGGCTATGTATTGGCAAACTCTGAAGCAGCTTTTTCCGACAGTGACGTTTAAAGAGGTGGCAACGTATTCCTTGTTTCAGCAGGAGGAACTCCCATTTGAGCTTAAAGATCTACCGGCAACATTTACCCAGTTTCGAAAGCAGATAGAAAATCTGCACATCTCAGAAGCAGTCACTGCACCGGATATTATTCCAAGGCCAATGCCTGGGTTGAATTACCGTTCTGACTGGTTACCAGCAACCGGCAAAACTGGCAGTCCCTTTAAAGGGGGTGAAGCAGCTGGAGCAGGGCATCTAAAGCAATACTTCTCAACGATGCAGCCAACCACCTATAAAGAGACGCGCAATGCCCTGCAGGGTTGGGAAACCACTACGAAATTTTCCCCCTGGCTGGCTCATGGCTGCCTCTCGTCTAGACAGGTTGCCCAGGCACTGAGGCATTTTGAATCCATGATCATGGCTAATGAGTCCACCTACTGGATTCAATTTGAATTGTTGTGGCGTGAATATTTTCAATGGTATGCCCTGAAGCATGGCGTACGGTTGTTTTCATCCAGAGGCATCAAGGATAAATGCAAATTGTCTTGCTTTTATCCGGAACGGTTTCAGAAGTGGTGCGCCGGTAATACCCCCTGGCCAATCGTGAATGCCTGTATGAAGGAGCTGCAGGCTACCGGCTACCTGTCAAACCGTGGGCGGCAGATAGTGGCCAGCTGTTTTATCCATGAACTGGGAATGGACTGGCGCTACGGTGCAGCCTGGTTTGAGCAGCAGCTGGTGGATTATGATGTGGGCAGTAACTGGGGCAACTGGCAGTATCTAGCGGGCGTTGGTGCTGACCCAAGAGGGTACCGCCATTTTGATCTGGATAAGCAGACCCGGCAGTTTGACCCTGATGGCAGTTATGTAAAACGTTGGGAGGGTAATAAAACTTACCCTCTCGACACTGTCGATGCCGCCGACTGGCCTATCATGCCTTAGATTACTGGTATTACTCTGCTACCAATAGTTGGTGACGCCAGCGGGGTTTATGGTCTTTTGCCAAATGGGCCGAAACATCTGGTATCGTTCGGGTAAAGTCATCAGCCAGAGTCCAGGGTGGGTTCACTACCACCATGCCTGACGCAGTCATTCCAGGTTCATTGTTGTCAGCAATACCCATCTCAAACAGATGCAAATTGCGCATCTTGCTTTTGGAAAACCCCTTTTCCATCTGCCGGATCTGATGCATATCCACCACGGGATACCACAGCAGCAGCATTGCCTGAGGCATTTTCAGATAAGCGGCTTCCATAATCTTAACCACGGTTTGATAGTCTGATTTAATCTCATAAGAGGGATCAATCAATACCAGGGCACGGCGGCTGGCGGTGGGCAGAATGGCAGGGAGCCCCTTAAAACCGTCTTCCTGACGAACATGACACAGGCGTCGATGTTCACAATGCTCGCGTAATTCATTAACGGTTTGCGGATGCATTTCATAGAGCCAGGCTTTGTCACCGGGTCTTAACAGCCGCTTTACCAGCAATGGAGAGCCTGGGTAACGTTTCGAACGGATATCGTCGGCAATCTGGCCGTGGTAGTCCTTAAGACCTTTCAGTTTTTTCCAGTCCAGCTTAAGGACACCCTCATCACTCTCCGCCGTCTTGCGGGCCATGGCTGAGTCCAATCGGTAGAGACCAGCACCGGCATGGGTGTCAATGTAATCAAAAGGCTTATCTTTCTTCTGCATATGACGCACGCAGGCCAGCAACAGCCAGTGCTTGAGTACATCGGCATGATTGCCCGCGTGGTAGTGGTGTTGATAGCTCAGCATGAGGTCTGAAAGCCCTGAGATAGATGGAAGTCGTGCCTTTTTGAAGGGGCGGCGGAATCTACCAGATTTTCGGGATAACCGGCATTAGGCGATGTATCCGTTGGGTTAGCAATTTGCGCAGTATAAGTACTTGGAATGGAGCTGGTTAAATGAAGAGGTTAGTTTCAGTAAGAGGCGCTGACTAACTTGTTAATGAAAATTTTGAGTTTTTCATGAAAAGTATACATGGCTGGTAAAGGAGAGAAGTTAGATAGGTCTTCAGGAATGAGAAAGGAGTTCGTTATGCCTGCAGTACCGGAATTATTGTTATCTTTGCCCTCTGGATCTCCCGAGAGCCTGAATCAGCCTATATCTCAAATAAATAAAGGAAGCGTTAATGGGTATTTAGTTACCGCTCATTGTATTGCTGAAAATTTTTTGCCTGAACCTGCAGATCTTCCAGGCCATGATTCCAATGATATAGCTTACATTCAACCAATAGACATCTCAAAGCGCTCTTATCTGCCTATACCTCTTCTGGGCCTTGCCAAGGCTTACCTCAAACAAAAGTTATTCTACAGAGTTTATCACCATTCGGGTAAGGAGGTGACCTGCCCTAGTCTGATGGCAAATGCATTAAGGAATAAAAAAGAATATGCGAAAGTAACGACTGCACATCAGCTTCAACAACAAATTGAAGAAAGAGCGTCAGAAATTTTGGACAGGCTGATACCTGGAAGCTGTTTATTAATCGATTTTGGAAATGGTGAGCACACCGCCATGGTTATACGCTCTTACCAAGGTGAATTTGAATATTTCTCCTATGGGGCTACAGATGAGATGTGGAAAAAGCTCAAAGAAAATTTTGGCTGGAGTGAGGTACAGAGGAAAGAGGGAGAAACTGTTAGTTATCATGAAGCCAAAAAAAAGATATGCAAAGACATTGTGGAAGAGTATGACTACACCAGTGATAAACGTAATGTTCTGCTGACAGATGTTGATGTCGACAAAATGAGCAGAAGAGCCAATAAGTTACTCGAAAACCAAAACTACAGGGCTGTCGGTTTTAACTGTGCAAAATTTGTAGCTAAAGTACTAAAATCAGGCTCTTGGCATATCTATGGTCGAACGCGCAATTTGCGGAAAATTCAAATGCCAGAGGATACTCTTAGGCTTGCCCGGGAGCTTCAATACAAAGGGTGTAAATCAGAAAATAGCTCAGCTCGCCAGCTTGAAAGAGAAATTGACGAGAGCCATGATTTTGATAGTGTCAGACAGATATATAATTCGAAAGTTATCCATGCAAAGAGTAGCTTACGCTTTCGGCTACTGTCTTTTTTATTCCACTTGATTGGCCTGAAAACGGAAAAAGAATGCCGTATTCATCAGCTGGAAAAGTATATTGCTCGACATATTATCGGGAGCGATGAAGTAAAAGCAGAACTTTTTAGAGAACTCGACAATGAGCGCGGGAGCAATGATCGGATTTTGGCTCTCCTGCGTTTATTGAGGCTGGACGCGGAGTCTATTGAGCGAGTTGTAAAATTAAATGACCCAAAGCTTCTGGAGTTTTATCTCAAACACTTTAATGAGCTCGACGTTAACCGAATAATTAATGACCGGCAGGAAAGCATGTTGCTGTGTGCTGTCCGTAACCAATCAAACCGTATAGTGCGTGCTCTGTTGGACAGGGCCGATACCGATAAGAGTGTTTGTGACAAGGATGGGAATACGCTCCTGATACTTGCCGCTAAGAAGGGAAATGAGGAAGCCGTTAATATGCGATTGCAGGTAAGCCCTGACATCAGCGAAACCAATAAGTTTGGTAAAACTGCAATTGATATGGCCATCAAATATAATCACCACGTGGTGGTTAATCTACTCGAATCAAGAAAACAATTGGCAGATAAACTTGGAGTTGCTGATTACATTCAGGCCGAATCTGCCAGATTAGAGCCTGGCAGAAGCTGACAGATCATTAAGAGGATTTTTCGATAAGTCCTTTGACCACATCCAACACAAACTCCTGACTGTGCTTTGCAGTTACCGGGTCAAAGTCCTGTTTATGCTGATCGGTATTGGACAGAATTCGGATGCCAATAAAGGGGACTTCATAGGCCTGGGCAACCAGTGCTGCTGATGAGGTTTCCATCTCCTCAACGGATGTACCAAAGGTGTTGTGGAACCAGTTGATACGATCTACCTCACGGTTCCACTCATCAGCAGAGCCAATCACCCCTTTGACGACTTTGCCATGCTGATAGTCATCGGCGTATTCCATTGCATGTGCCAGCAGTTCTGGATCAGCAGCAAAGTGTGAATGGTCGACCAGTTCACCATTTTTACGCAGTCTCATTACCACGTTAAAGTTATCCCAGTTCTGTGGATGAATGCCCTGGCCTTTCTCTGAGTACTGGACTTTGTATGCCCCCATGTTAAGGCTGGTTGCACCGATCACAATATCGCCGCGATAGAGTTCAGGGTCGTGTCCACCGGATGTGCCCTGATTGATAATGGCCCTGGGCTCATATTTCTCGATACCGAGTGTTGTCGATGCAGCTGCATTTGCAAGGCCAATTTCCGTCCGTGAAATAACGATGGGATAATTATCAATGGTACCTTCCCAGAAGGTCCAGGAACCTATCGTGACCTCTTTTGGGCTTTTCAAAGCATTGATCAGTACATTGGTCTCCATATCCATTGCGCCCTGAATCAATATGGGCTGATTATCGGAGGCAATGGCAAGTTTCTTGAGTATCATCAAAAATTCTGACTGGTCGTTCAGTAAAAGTGAGCGGATTCTACAGAACAAATCGGATTAGACAAATGGTTTCTGTTTTTAAACATTCTCAAGATCATTAGAGCCAAAGAGTGTCGTGAGTGTATTCTGAGCTGAATTGATTAATTTGACGTAAAAAAGGTGTGAAACACTCTCAAAGATCAAGAAATGCCGACAATAAGACTGGTCGATCTGTACAAAAGCAGTGTGCTGTATGCTGTCGCCCTTTTTCCTGGCGAAAAAAATGGGAACGCTGCTGGGAAGAGGTTCGCTACTGTTCAAGGCGTTGTAGGTCTCAAAGAAATCGGGTGATGGATGAAGAAAAATAAACACTACTCTACCCTCAGGCTCATTCTCGGAGACCAGCTCAATGCCCGCCATAGCTGGTTCAGCAAACAAGACGATGAGTGTGTTTATGTGATTGCTGAGCTGCTTCAGGAGACAGGTTACGTAAAGCACCATGTGCAGAAGATCTGTGGTTTTTTTCTGGCCATGGAACAGTTCGCTATGGCGTTGCAGAAAGCGGGGCATCAGGTGCTTCACTTAACGCTGGATGACACCAGAGACTTTAAAGACCTGCCTTCACTGATCACCCATCTCTGCCAGCAATATTCAGTGACCAATTTTGAATACCAGCGGCCTGATGAATACCGTTTGCTGGAATAGTTAAGAGACTTTAAGCCCGATAAATCCATTAAGAAAACCATCTCTAAAAAAGAGTGGGATACCGAACATTTTCTGGTCCCATTTGATGAGCTTGCAAAACGTTTCAAGCCCGGTAAGCCTGGCAGGATGGAAACCTTCTACCGAAAGATGCGGCAACAGCACAATGTTCTGATGTGTGATGACCAGCCGGAAGGAGGACAATGGAATTATGATGCAGATAATCGCGCCAAGCTCAAAGCTGCAGACCTTGAGAAGATTCCAGAGCCGTTAGTGTTTGCCAGTTCAACCGCATCAGTACTGGAGCGATTAAAACGCCATAAGATACAAAGCTTTGGAGAGGTCGGTACTCATTTGCTATGGCCAATTACACGTCAGGAGTCATTGAAGTTACTTAATTATTTTTGCACCCATTGCCTGCCACGCTTTGGTCAGTTTCAGGATGCGATGACCGAGAACAGTGACCATCAGTGGAGTCTCTACCATTCCCGGATCTCTTTTGCTCTGAATACCAAAATGCTCCACCCGAAACAGGTGATTGATAAGGCCATCAAAGCCTGGCAGGAAAATCCTGATGCTATTTCTCTGGCGCAAATAGAGGGCTTTGTCCGTCAGATTCTGGGGTGGCGTGAATATATCCGGGGGGTTTACTGGAGCAATATGCCAGACTACGAATCCCTGAACTTCCTGAAAGCGGAAAAGGATTTGCCTGAGTGGTTCTGGACCGGGCAGACACAGATGAGCTGTATGCACCATGCCATCACTCAATCATTGCAGTATGCCTATGCCCATCATATTCAGCGGTTGATGATCACCGGTAACTTCTGCCTGCTTGCGGGTATTGATCCTGATCAGGTCGATCAGTGGTACCTGGGCATTTACATTGATGCGATTCAGTGGGTAGAGCTGCCCAATACCCGGGGCATGTCACAGTATGCGGACGGTGGCATGGTGGCATCGAAACCGTATGCTGGCAGTGGCAATTATGTGCAGAAGATGAGTGACTATTGTGGAGGCTGTGTTTACAACGTGAAGGAAAAAGAGGGAGAAAGCGCCTGTCCCTTAAACAGTCTCTACTGGCACTTTATGGAAAAGCACCGGGAGTTATTGCACAAGAACCCCAGGACTGCACTGGTGTACAAGGGATGGGATAAAAAAACTTTGGCGGACAGGAGTGCCATTCTAAAACGAGCGAAGTGGTGCGTTAATAATCTGAACAGCCTTTAAGGGGGTTTTGCAATGAAGAGTATCGCCAATGAATTGTTGATACTCCACATTGTTCTACTTTGTCGGAAAGAATCTATGCCGGCTTTGGAACCCAGGCCTTACACCATCCGGCAGGTTCTACTGAATTTGCAGGGAAAAGCCTGCATCCTTTGTTGTCAGGGGTATAGAGCGCACAGTTCTCACACTTCCGGCCTTCCTGATAACCGTCGATCGATTTGGCGGCTTCCTGTGTTTTCTTATAGGAAAGCCCCATTGCTGTAGGGTTTGACTCGTCTAAGGCAGGAAGTGCATCAGCACGGGCCTGTCGACTGGGAATGTTGAGAAGGGGAATAAGCGCAGAAGCCGCAGCTAGTTGTAAAAACCGACGTCGTGTGGGTCCACGCTTCTTAGAATCAAACGATTTCTCAGACATGGGATTACCTCATCATGCTTTATGTTTTTTAAACCTGATGATATTCAGGCTTAAAACTTTTTTATTGTTTACGGGAGGCAGGGCGCCACGGTTCATTAAGCCAGCCCTGGCCCGTGTATTTAATGCTGATCCCAGACTTTCACTATACCAGCAATGGTGCCTACATAGGCAGTGCCATCGGGCATTAGTGAAATACTTCCGTAGTGATTGTTATAGCCCTTGCCAATCCCGGTCAATACCTTATAAACCAGCTGGCCAGTATGGGCGTCTACTGCGGTGAAGTACCAGGCATGCATATTGTCCGGATTCTGTTCGTCGCGTGTATAGAGATAGATCAACCCATTGGCAAGAGAGACTTTGGGTACGGCGGAAGGAGAGCTGATCTCAAGATTTTCCCAGGCTTTTGTGCAGGTACCGGACTCAATATCAACCCGGGCAATGCCGGGTTCGGCGCTGAAATTTTCAAATGGCCCTTCATAGCCATAGTTGTTCTCTACGATCAGACTATTACCCATGGCGACCATGGAGTTCTCACTGGTACCCAGATTGGCTTTAAAAACCGGAACCTTACAGAGCTCGACTGACCGATCATTATCAGTCGTTTGTTTATAAACCATGACATTGATCTGACCATCGGCATTATCGGTGATGGCAACGTAATCATTACCTATCAGGGTAGGGGTTGTGCCTGTGCCATGACCCATGGTGCCCGGTTTTGGGGCAGACCCACGATCATAAGCCCTACGCCATAGAATGGAAGGTTCTCCTTTCTGGTTACGGGTGAAACGGTACATAGCATGGTCTGATGCAATGAATACCCCATTGGGGCCAACCGCCATCGCATTATCAATATGTTCCTTGTTCAGTTCGATGACGTTGATCTGCTGACCATTGCGATCACTGACCCCCACCAAACCTGTACGGGTAATAAACCAGTAGTTGCCATCCCAGTCGGGCATCAGATCGATAACGCGATGATCTTCCCTGCTTACGGTATTGAGAGCTTCTCCCAGATCAATGCTGCTTTCCCTGTGCCATTGAAGCAGGCCACTTTCCCCCTGAAGTGACCAGATTTCGATAGCGGGGCTGTTGCTGGCCAGCAGAACCCGGTTCTGGTGGTCGACATGGAAATAAACGCCACCTCCAAATTTTTTGCCCAAAGGCAGCCAGTGGGTGATTTTTTTACGGGCAATAATCGACAGGGTTTCGGGATCTCTTGCAACCAGGGTAACTCCAAAGGGGGTTACGCAGGTGGACAGTAATCGGCCATGGTCATCCATTACCGAAGAGACACAGTTACCCACCATCGGGTGGAAGTGTTCGGAATCAATCTGGGTGTTGTGTCCCTGCGGGCCATCCCACGGATAGCTATCACTTTGGTGGCTGTCGTTGTGCATGCTGTTTAACCCCTGTCTGGCAAGAAAAGGGTGTTGTGGAACAGCGGGTGCCGTAATTGGTTTTGGTTGATGGGGCTGTCCGATAAACGTTGGAACAGTGCTGGTGATATCCGTAACCGGGTCTTCAGGAATTGGCCCCTCAACGTTGCGGGTAAACCACAGCAATAGTGACAGTGCCAGCAGGGTGGCAAGTGCCAGAAACCATAGAGTACTGCGCAGGAAAAGCCGAATATATCCCATAAAACAACCTTATTCTTATTATCCAAGTAAATGCTTGGTTTTAAAGGTATTCGTGTGTTCCATCAAAAACAAGTCAGTTTCTGAACCCTGCCAGACGTATTCAGCGGTAGTTATTGAGGTAGCTGTTGATCAGGAGTGTGCTTTCAGCTTTTAAAAGGCTGCGGATGGAGGCAGGGCCTTTAACGATCATTTGCACAGAATTACTGAACAGTTCCACCAGAACCTGCATCACGGCCTGCTGATGCTTGCCATTGACTTTGGGGCCCGCTGTTTTCTGAGGAATGGAGTGCACCACCAGATCAATCAGATGTTGATCCGCACTGGCTTTAACCGCTTTTAATACCGGGACAGATCGGAGAGGATCTTTCAGTGCAATCATCCAGGGGGCTTTGACCAGCTGCTTAACCTGAGCATCAATGATCAGCTCAACCCGCTTGTTTTTATCGGAGTGGGCGGATAGTAATGGTTGTATCTGATCAAGCTGCTGCTGGTTGTATTGCTGTAGCAGTTCTTAAATGATGACATTCTTGTTGGGGAAATAGCGATACAGCGTTGAGATATTGACTGAAGCTACTTCTGCAATGGCATTGGTGTTCAACCCTTCATAGGATTTTTCCGCCAGTATTTTCTTTGCAGCATCCAGAATTGCTTCGACGGTTTTTATTGATCGAGCCTGTCTGGGAGTCAAACGGGTTTCACTGCTCACATCACCCTCCCTGATGTTTTAAACATTGAGGGTTGTGATTCTAGAGTGAAGTCAGCTGTTTAAAAACCACTGCATGAGTAAATTCATGTATTGGCCTGGAGAAAGGCTTTTAAGGCATCCATACCATCTCCCGTCACAGAGCTGATCTCGAACAGGGTTTTGATGCCCGCCACTGTCAGTGCTTTTCGAGAGAATTCCGGATCGGCTTTTTCACTGTCGATCTTGGTGATAATGCCAATTACTTCACGATTGAACATACCGGCAAAGCCTGGAGGGATCAGGTTCTGCTTTCTTGAGCAATCATGAATGACAGCAATCAGTTCGTAGTCAACAGACGATGACATCAGTGCGGCATAAAAACGACGGTTTTCAATAAACTCCCCAGGTGTATCGAGTATAAAATCGCTGTACTCCATGGCCTGGGTTTTTTTGTACTTCAACTCCTGCCCATAGAGAGCCTGAGTTAATGTGGTTTTGCCTGAGGTGGTCGAGCCCACCAACATCATCTTTTTCATCAGGAGCGGGTAACCTGCGTAGGGGAGAACTTCAGGTTGTCCCTGAGCATATCAATGGCTGCATTCAGTCCAGCTTCAACACTGCCTACATCGCCAGTAATCACCAGGCAGCCAGAGAAACGATCCAGAAAACCGATTTCAACACCAGCCGCTTTGGTTGCAACATCTGCTGCAATCATTGAGGCTTCGCTGGGGGTGATGGTCATAATGCCGATAGCGCTGATGGTTTCAGCATCAAGGCCCAGTTTGATGACCAGGTCTTCCTGAGGGTGAGCAATCAGATGCGCCAGAGTGACCTGTTTACCCGGTAAATACTCCTGAATGATGCGCTCTTTCTTGTCGAGAAGGTTTTCCTGGAAGTTGCCACTCATGATTATTTACGACTCTTGTCTTGCAATTGATATGGCTGACGAAACGCCAGCCATATACGATTCATTACTGGTGCTTCTGGCGTGCAATCTCTTCCCAGTTAGCTGGGTAAGCGACAAACATAAAGCGGGCGAAGTCCGGGGCGCTGAACTGGATTGTTGATCCCTTTGGAATAAACATCACATCGCCGGCATGGCCAACCACTTCACGGCCGTCGATAATAATTTTCAACGTACCTTCTACGATGTAATCCACTTCGTCGTACTCCAGAGTCCACTCAAATGTGGTCTGGTGAATTTCCATCATGCCGCAGCCAAGGCGAGGGCTTTCATCCAGATCAAGGATGTCGGTGATAAACACTTTGTCACCTGGGGTGCCTGTGTCAAAAGGTTTGCACTTGACGGTTGGAGCCTTGATCACCGCAACACCGGAAGGATCGGCTTGTTTTTCAAAAGAGTCAAACTCAGGGGCTGCGGCCTGTTTGGTCAGCTGTTCAGCCACCACTTTACGGATGATTTGTTCCAGTGCTTCCGGGGTAATCTGATTCATTGTCAATCTCTTGAATACGATGTAAAAAACAGGATTATTTGAGCAGGCGCTTTAATACTTCCTGCTGAACTCGTTCGATATGTTCTGGAGAAGAGATATGGAACTCCCCGATAAGGAGCTGATGAATGCGCTTTTTCAATATTTCTACTGAGCTGCCCTGGGAGCTTCGGATAACCTGAATGCCCTGAATTTTTGCCAGATCATCGGCTCCAGGAGAAAGCAGCATGCCTTTTTCAAGGATGAGGCAACCATCAGAAACGAAGTCGTGAAGATTGTTTCGGGTGATGAGGCGGCTCATTGGCTCACCTCCATGTTGTCCACAATACCAACAATGGCTTCATCAACCGGGCCTTCAGAAGGGCGTATAGCTCTTCGGGCAGCACCACCTCGGGCGACCAGAACGATGTCACCAATGCCGGCGCCAACGGTATCAACGGCAACCAGTGACTGACCGGTTTCCTGTTCGTTGGGGTTGATCAGCTCGACGATCATTAATTTGAAGCCACTGAGACCATCCTGTTTGCGGGTGGCCCAGATGTTGCCAGTTACCTTGCCAATCAGCATTTCGCCATGCTCCCGGGATATTAATATGGCTCAGGTTATCCGGCAGAAGTTATATCGTCAGCCGTGAAACAAGGCCTTGATTCACGATGGAACATTAATACAGCTGTTGGTAAGCACAGTTGACTGAGATCAGTTTTCCAGAAATCAGAAAATTAACCTGGATCAATATTTGGTCAGTTTATATTGGGTTTGCTGGTGTCCTTGTGATTAAGAAATAGAATCATTTTTTAACCAGTCAGTTGATTCTATCCAATATTCTTTGGTGCCACCCGATGGATTTGCATTAGGCACATTTATTCAAGTCAATAAAAGCAGGCTAGTTGAGACGAGTTAGAGCCAGCAATTCCCGCTGACCTTAATCGTGCTTTTTTGGCTGAGTTTTGGACGTGCTACACCCCTGAAGGACAGCGACTTTCATAAAAAAGACGGCTTTTCTGACCAATAACTGACAAAAAAGTCTACAACTTACTTAACACCAATCTTAGCACAGCCTTTGATATCAAGGGTTTTTAGGTTGAGCGGGAATTGCTGAGGTAGAGCGCTGTTGTCAGTATTCAGCTATTCAGGCAGTGGCTGGGTTAAGCTACCTAGGAACAAACCAAAATACCAGCTGAGGTTGAAAAACTAATAAAATGAATTGCGGGGACTCTGCTATACGATTATGCACCAAAAACGACAGTGTTCTTACTGCCTCATTTATTTCAGGCAGTAAGAACAAGAGTTAGATAATCAATCATTCCATGGTTGATTAATAAATGCCATTCCAACAATTCTAGGGTCTTGCCGGTTTTGGGTATTAACCATTGCAAAATAAAAAGGGCGGTCAAGTGTAAAGTGTAATTCTGGTGGGCTACTTAATCCATCCGTTACACACATAGATGAAGCTGCTGCAACAGCTGCGCCTTCTTCATCAATTTTCAGCGCTGCTTTATGTTTTCCACTTGCACCAGCTTGAGGGTATTCTTTCTCATATTCATAATCAAATTGATATTTTGGAAAAGTTAGTCTCGCGTCACTATGGTAAGATTCTTTCAGTACTGAGGATAGACCATCAGATAGAATTTCAGTAAGGCTATCGGCATTTTGATTGTTAATGTCTTGTGGGGGTAAAACAAATATGGCTTTTATACCGCTTTCTTGAACTGGGAGTGAAATGAAATTAAAACCATTAGTGCTTATGTGTGCAATTGTATTTGAATGATCGCTCTCGACCCATGATATTTTAGGTCCTTGATTGCCATTCCATTTTAAATTGTTAGAACTTATATCTTGGTCTATAGGTATAAATGGTTCAGACCAAGAGACTTGCTGAAAAAGCCAAGTCACTAATTGAAACGCCAAGTCAGGATTTTCTAAAATATCAGGGTTGAGGAAATTAGTGATCATTCCATTGGTATCTTTGGCGATGCGTTCGTTTAATTCATCGGTAACGATTTGGAATCTTTCTGGTGTTACATCGCCGCTTGCTGTGTATGGGAACTGTAACCTTTCCAAGGTGGCATCGATATATTCTCGTTTTGATAAAACATGAAGCCCTTGCTGTGTGGATGAAATATTTTTCCGAGGTTGAAGTCCACACTCTGGATTAATAACTCCTCTTTTAAATCCAGCCTCTTTCATTACCGTATCAGTTATTTTTTCAGTCGTAGATATCAACAAAGGAGATACAATGATATTTCTATCAGGAAGCGGGCATCCACTTGCCCCACTGAAGATTGCCACATCTTTGTATATATTTGAAAGGGGGCGGGTTGATGATGTCACTTGAAAAGTTGAAAATTGTCCGGGTTGCTGAGCGATTTCATCGGATAGTGGAGGGCTAATCCCAGCTAAGGATGTTGTAGGAGTAATGTTTTGCATGTTCTTAATCCTTTCATACAGTTTTTTATTGCTTAGCGTATCTATTTTTTATCAGAAATAGCTGTTTATAAGAACGATAGTGTATATGCTGTTTCGATTAGGTTATATGAATACTTTGAAGTAAGGGTTGGGATTAATTATATCGAAAGTTGATGTTTTTAGTGAGGAAAGTATATGTCTATGGACCCTGGAAGTCTTGAAAGAGCTGATACTGGAATCTGTCCTCATATTTTGATCAATTATTTGAGTTTGGATATTAAGCGAATTAATCCATTAGACTTTGTTTTAGTGGTTGAGTTTGTTTGTCTATAGTGTTCCATTCTAAATTATTAGTTAAATAGCTATCAGGAATACGTCGATGCCCAGAAAACCGTTTGCTTCTTCAGGAGACTTGGAACAAAAAAAAGAGACACTGGAAATACTGGCAGATGGTGTTTATGCCTTTACTGCTGAAGGTGACCCTAATGTCGGGGCTATTGAAGCAGAAGATTTCATCATTGCTTTTGAAGCCCGAGCCACACCCAGGGCTGCATCGGACTGGTTGAATGAGCTCAGACAGCATACGACGAAACCTGTTAAATATCTTGTTTTGTCTCACTACCATGCAGTCAGGGTTCTGGGCGCATCGGCTTTTTCTGCAGAGTCCATTATTGCCCATGAAAACACGAAGTTCCTGATTGAAGAGCGCGGCAGGGAAGACTGGGAAAGTGAATTCCGCCGTATGCCCAGGTTGTTTCGGGAACCTGAGGGTATCCCGGGATTGACTCATCCCGATATTGTTTTTAACGACCGACTGGAAATTCCCCTGGGTGGGCTTAGGGGGAGTCTGGTGCTTGAATACTGTGGGCGAGGTCATACTGCCGGAGATATCTGTGCCTGGTTACCAAAGCATAAAATTCTGTTTGCCGGTGATCTTGTGGAGGCACAAGCTGCACTTTATACCGGTGATGCTTTTCATTTCGGCTGGTCCACAAAAACACTGGATAAAGTCAAAGGATACCGTGCAGAGACGCTGGTGGGGGGGCGAGGTGCGGTTGTTCATGGTCGGGACAGTGTTGATGCGGCTATCGAACAAAGCCGTAACTTTCTAAAGACCATGATTGATCAGGTGGGAGACGTATACAAAAACAAAGGAACGCTTAAAGAAGCATTTGCTGCAGCCCACAAGAGTCTTGCACCACAGTACGGTGGTTGGCCAATTTTTGAGCACTGTTTGCCGTTTGATGTACAACGATTATGGGATGAGTTTGATGGAATTGACTGGCCCAGGGTTTGGACTGCGGAGCGTGACCAGGATGTTTGGGAACAGTTGCAGAACTGATTTATGTCATCAGCTTCGTACCAAACTGCAGTACTCGTTGAAAGAATGCAAAAGATTCAGACTATAAGAGATGAATGCACCGGTGATGGTATATGAACTCTCAGCCCGCGCATTTACCGGCTGACCATAAAAATTTATATATGACTTGACTCTCCAGAGTGAAATCCGTTTAATACGCATCGCACATCGCGTTGCGTTGTTGTTTAAATAGTTGCCTGGATAGCTCAGTTGGTAGAGCAGCGGATTGAAAATCCGCGTGTCGATGGTTCGATTCCGTCTCTAGGCACCATACAAATCAAAGGGTTATGAGAAATCGTAGCCCTTTTTTGTTGTCTGTGGGTAAGTTTTGTTTTAGTTTGACGTGAAACGCTCTTAATGCGGTTTGCGTTTCAACCCCAGGCACAGAATAGTGTACAGACGTATTAATAAGAGTGTAAATCTAACTGTGCTTCTGCCCCGTCCATTTTTTGGAAGCATCCTGAATGGCAAGGTAGACCAGCTTTCTCGCTGAGTAATCTATTGGGAAGACTTTCCACTTGTTCAGTGCCTTACGGATCACACTGTTCAAGGATTCTATCGCATTCGTCGTATAGATCGATTTACGGATATCCATGGGATAATAGTTGAAGAGCGTATTCAGGTTATGCCAGCTATCCAACCATGATTTTCTGATCCCCGGATACTGGTCATCCCAACGATTACTGACACGCTTCAGAGCCAATAACGCCTCTTTTTCAGTGGAAGCCTGGTAGATCTGCTTCAGATCATGGCCAGGTTTAAGCTTGGTTTTTGTCACACTACTTGATGCCAAGGGGGGTAACTCACCATTGCTATCAGGAAAGGCCAGATCCAACTTGTCACAAACTTCTATGACGGCGCGGTTACGCATTAAGCCAATGACAAGGTACACAGCTAGCCCTGCCGGAAAGCAGCGTGTATGCACACTGGCTCTACCTGTTTATACCAAGGCTTCTTTTATCAAATATAGCGGAAAAAGGCCTCAAAGGATTCTGGGGGGATTCAGCTATCAGTTGCAGATATTGGGAGAAATCGGGCTTGAAAAAGAGCTACAAACCCGATTCTGGTTGGTCTTTGTTTAGTGAGCAACTCTTAAAAGAGTGGCATCACCCTTTTGAGGGGCTTTGTCGTTTTTGAGATTTTAAATCGTATAGGGCTCTGTTCCATCAGGAATGTAAACGCCTTCGCAACGATCCAGATACTGCTGACTCATTTCACGGGGGTTATAGAACTGTTTGTACCAGATACGGGCCTTCATAAATGGCCCGTCACTGGGAATAAACATACCGTTCAGGCAGGAACCCTTGTTGGCCCATACTTCAAAGTCCTGCATAAACGCCAGCTTGCTGGCGTGCTGGAACTGAGCGGCAGCAATTTCATCTTCAACGGTCACGGTCTCATTACTATTGGGTGATTTCACCAGCAGTGAGTGCCAGACACGAATTTTGCCATCATCAACCGGTGTGTGGTTGATCATCAGAATGGCGTCGTAAAATCCGGTCATGTGGGAAATCAATACACCAGGACCATGATACTTGGTGATGGTATGAAGAACCGGACTACCGCCATCTTCACTGACCAGGGTACGGTGCGGGCCACATTGACGCTGGATCGCATAAATACCGGAAAATTCATTTTCATAGCGCTGTACGGTAGAGCCGTGGATCGGGCTTAAATGACCGTAGTCGCATATATTATCAATGACTTCCTGTGGGTGCTGTTCAAGTTCACCCAGGTCATCAAATTTCCAGTTAACCCAGGATGGATCATTCCACTCAGGCAGGGTCGGGTGGTCCCAGTCTGGCTTGCCACCTTCCGGATCGTGCCATACACAGATAGCGCCCAGACTTTCTTTCACTGTCCAGGAACGAACACAGGCTTTTTTCGGGATAGAACCGGAGTGGTACGGGATATCATCGCACTCGCCCTTGTCGTTAAACCGCCAGGCGTGATAAGGGCAACGGATGCTGTCGCCTTCAATATTTGTGCCACCGCCATCAATGATGACATAAGAGGTATCATTGGGCGCCGCAAGATGGGTTTTCATGTGGGGGCAGTAAGCATCAAGCAAAACAGGTTTGCCAGTTGCACGACCACGGTATAGCGCCAGGTCCTGGCCAAAAAAGCGGATCGCCAGGGGTTTATGGGTATTGATATCCTCTGAAGATGCAATCATGAACCAGCCGCGGGGAAAGGTATATTCTCCCAGTTTATAGTCTGCGGTTGTTGCCATTGTTGGCTCTCCTCATCTTATTATTGATTATTTTTTTGGCTACTAAAATGACGACGCAATATTATTCTTCCAGCTCCATCATGCGTTTTTGGTAGAGAGGCATGGCAGCTTTATAGAACAATACAGAAAGACTCAATAAGACCACTGTTGTATAGGTCAGAGCGTATTTTAAACTGTCATCACCGTATGTGGTGGCTAGCTGGTCACTGAGTATGCCTACGGTCAGGGGGCCAAGCCCTGCGCCGAACAGGGTGATAAATAAATTCAGGATAGCGGCACCAGTGGCACGCTGCTTTGGGGTGGTGATATGACTGATGGCTGCATAGGTAAGCGTTGGCCACCAACTGTTAAAGAAGCTAAACAGAGCGGCGAAAATAACCGCCTGAGGCAGCAGATAACCGGCGACGGATATTGTGTTTTCAGGGGGCCATAACAGAAAGGCCAGTCCGAATGGAATGCTGATCAGCACGCCGATCAGTGGCAGGCGAACCTGCCAGCGACTGTCAGTACGGGTGAGTCGGTCACAGTACAAGCCACTGAAAAGACCGCCAACGGCGGCAAGGATACCGCTGGACAGACCAAAAATAAGGCCAGCCTGGGCGAAGGACATGTCCCAGGTTCTTACCATAAAGGATGGTGCCCAGATGCCATAGGCATAACCGGCCATGCCAGCGGCAGCAGCTGCCATGCTGATCGGAAGAAAACCTGGAATACGGCTGATGATAAACAGTTGCTTGATAAAGCTGTTCTTCGTCGTACTGTCTTCGGTGCTGGTAGCCTGTTGTTCACCATGTCCAGGGTCTCTGGCTATCAACCGGAGTAACAGGGCCAGTAAGATACCCGGCGCACCAAAAACAATAAATACGTAGCGCCAGCCGTATTCCTGGGCAATCCAGCCACCCAGAACCATGGCTGCCAGAACTCCAATATGGGGTCCCATCATTAATACACTGATGGCCAGTGAACGTCGCTCTTTCGGGTACAGGTCAGAGACCATGGAAACAGAAGGTGCCATACCACCCGCTTCACCAACGGCAACAGACATACGGGCCAGAAACAGCAGCCAGAACTGGGAAACCATACCGCAGGCCATGGTGGCAAGGCTCCATAATGCACAACAGATAGAAATCATATTACGGCGGTCTGCTCCCTGATCGGCCATTCGCCCCAGTGGCAGGCTGAGACCACCATAAAGGATCGCAAATGCCAGGCCGCTTATGAGTCCCATCATGGTGTCCGATGCACCAAACTCCTGTTTAATGGGCTCAAGTACAATGGCAATAACGTTTCGATCAATAAATGAAAAGACGTAGATCAGCGCGAGCAGGAGCAGTGTGATATGTGTTCGCCAGGGGCGGTGTGCGGGGTTATCGCCGGTTGATGCCAGCTCAGTCGCCATATTTTGCATTGGACACCTTTTTATTATTTTTCTGGAGCGATTTTAAGCAACAAGGATTCACTATCTGCTTTTATTTCAGCATCGTCCTTATGGACGTAGTGGGAAGTGGTGAAATTCCTTTTTGATAGGCACTCTCAACATCAACATCCCTTCAAAACAGGAACCAAAAGAACTAATAAACAGGGGAGCTTAAACGTAATGGGTGCGATGACTGACCGGTCACGAAAACAGGCAGAGCGCGCGCAGCTGGATTATCCGTTAACCGCACCGGCAGCGGATGGTTCAGTAGTGACTATCGCACCGGGTTTGCTCTGGGCGCGAATGCCTATGCAGGGTTCGCTGGGGCATATCAATGTATATCTGCTGGAAGACAATGATGGCTGGTGGATTGTGGATACCGGACTGTGTATCGATAAAGTTAAGTCCCTGTGGCTAAAGCTGGCGGATAAATATTTTGCTGAAAAGCCACTGAAAGCACTGATATGCACACATTTTCATTATGACCATTCTGGGCAGTCTGCATGGCTAAACGACTATTTTAATGTACCTGTTTATATGACTCATGGTGAGTATTTTGCCATGAGAGTATTTAGTACCGGGATTGCAGATGTTGGCAGCCCATCACAGCGGGATTTTTTCCATTGTTCTGGTGTTCCGGGAGATCTGGCGGAAGAGGTGATTGTCAGTTGTAGTAATGATCCCTTCAGAGCTGCCAGCCCACCAAGTTACATACGAATCCGTGATGAACAGAGTCTTCAGATTGGTAGCCGGCAGTGGCGCATTATTATTGGTCAGGGACATTCACCAGAACATGCCTGCCTCTATTGTGAGGATGAGGGTATTTTGATTGCCGGCGATCAGTTATTGCCCGAAATAAGTTCTAATGTACTGGTAACCGATATTGAGCCCTATGGGAATCCCCTCGCTTTGTGGCTGCAGTCTCTCACCCGGCTGGAAAAACTACCAGATGAAACCCTGGTTCTGCCAGCTCATGGACCCGTATTCAGGAACTTGAAAGTCAGGGTTCATCAGCTTCAGACTCACCATGAACGACAGTTGAATATACTCAGGGAGAAGATGGCGGATGGTCAGCCTGCTACGGCGTTTCAGTTGATGGGTTGCCTGTTTCAACGAAAGCTGTCAACTATCGAAAATATATTGGCCCTGGGCGAGACGCTTGCGCATCTTAACTGGCTTATGGAGAACCATGAGATTTCTGCATTAACGGACTCAGAAGGGATAAGGCAGTACTGTGCAGAGTAATGTTTTGGTGATTGGACGCGCCTGAATCCAGCAAAATCAGTGAATCAAAAACGATAATAATAAGAGGTAGTACATGGATATTTTTGATCGACTTGCCCAGGCTCAGACTGCGCTGACAGCCCCGGGGGCTCCCTTTGAACTGACTGAAATCTTAACGGCCAATCGTATTTTTAATATCTATAAAAATGCGCCGGAAACATTAATTGATGTGATTAAAGCATCAAGAAATGAAGATGCAAGACAAGACAGTGATAGCTGCTTTCTGACTTATCAGGATGATCACTGGAGCTTTCAAAGATTTTATCAGGCAGTCGATTCGGTAGCCAGTTGGATGTATCAAAACAACATCCGGCCGGGCCAGCGGGTGGCCATTGCCATGCGCAACCGTCCTGAGTGGGCTGTTGCGTTTGTTGCCACAGCATTAATCGGAGCTGTTCCTGCCCCGCTGAACAGCTTTGGCGTTGGGGAAGAGTTGGCAGCTGCCATTGAGGATATCAAGCCCGATCTTCTGGTCTGTGATCAGGAACGGTTCCGTCGGCTGATAGAGGAGGTTGGCAGTCTTAAGTGTGAGGTTTTGTTGACCGGTAAGCCCCAGAATGGTGTTGCCCGCTTTAAGGATGCGGTCGCTATCGAGCCTGTTGAGCTACCGGAGCCAGTTCTGAGTCCGGATGACCCGGCACTGATTCTGTTTACTTCTGGGGCTACCAGTCATGCCAAGGCGGTGGTCTCATCCCAGCGTGCTGTCTGCCAGGCATTAACGAATATTGATTATATCAGTGCTCTGTCGGGTATGACCTCACCGGAGTTGATTCAGAAAATCATGGCACGACCCGCTCCCCAGGTACTGTTAACGGCAGTACCTTTGTTTCATGTCAGTGGTTTGCATGCCCAGCTCCTGACCGCACTGAAAGCAGGTCGTCGTGTGATCTTCATGCACAAGTGGGAGGCGGATTCGGTACTCAAGACGATGAAAGATGAGCAGGTTACCCAGTTTAATGGTGCGCCATCTATGGTGATGCAGTTGCTCAGGCAGCCGGAGTTTAAGGAATCCAGCAAGAGCCTGGTGGGGCTGGGATTTGGTGGTGCGGGTATTCCGGCGGCTACCATTGAGCATGTGCTGGATACCCTGAATGAACAGATGGTTGGTGTGGGTTACGGGATGACGGAAACCAATGGTGTCGCTTCTGCTGGCTCCGGTGACCTGTTCCGTTCTCACCCGTCTGCATCCGGTGTTGTGTCACCCATCATGCAGGTCAGGACCTGCTCTGTGGATGGTGAAATTCTGCCAGCCGGTGAAGCCGGAGAAATTCAGCTGAAAGGCGTCACGGTAATGAATGGCTATTTTGATAATCCCGAAGACACAGCAGAAACGTTTACCGATGATGGCTGGCTGAAAACCGGTGATCTTGGTTATCTGTGTAGCAATGGTTACCTGTTTATCGTTGACCGGTTGAAAGATGTTATTAACCGGGCCGGAGAAAATATTGCTGCCGCAGAAGTAGAATCGTGCCTGCTAAAACACGACGATGTTCTTTAAGCAGCCGTGTTTGGGGTACCTGATGATGATACAGGCGAAGCGGTGGTAGCGGTAGTTCATGTCCGGGATGTTGATGATGTCACTCCTGTGGAACTCAGGAAGTTTGCTGCCAGCCATATTGCCGCATATAAGGTGCCATCTATTATTAATCTGCTTTCGGACAGTCTGCCGAAAAATCCCACGGGTAAAATTCTGAAGGCGGAAATAAAAGCACAGTGGTGTAGGTTGGGTCGAATGGAGTGAGCCCCAACAATTCCACAATCATACTGGATAGCTTGTTGGGAACAATCTCCGTTCATCCTGAACGGACTTGAAGGATGAGCGCTTAGCTGTACTAGTCCGCATCGACGATGAGCCTTTTTCAGGAGGTAGAGGATGATCGTCCTCACTTCCTGAATTTAAAAATAATAATGAAAGGTGACGTATGGATAATTCCAGCGACGATAGCTCTCAAATTTCTGTAGATGTAGTGGTTGTGGGTTCGGGTGCCGGAGCCCTGACGTCTGCTGTCTATGCTGCCGACCAGGGTATGTCGGTGCTGGTGGTTGAAAAGAGTGATAAATACGGTGGCACTTCTGCCATTTCCGGTGGTGGTATCTGGATACCCAATAATGACCACTTCAAGAAGAAAGGCGGCAATGACAGCTTTGCCAAAGCCATGACTTACCTGAATGCTGCCACCAGAGGAAAAGTGGCAGAGCCCCGGTTAAGAGCCTATCTGGACAATGCTCCGGAGATGGTTCGTTACCTGGAGAAAAATACCCGGGTTCGTTACGCCGTGGCTGAAAAGTATCCGGATTATTACCCTCACCTGCCTGGAGCCCTGCATGGTGGCCGTACCCTGGATCCGGAACTTTATGATACCAGTGTGCTTGGCGAAGAGCTGAAAAACCTGCGGCCAGCCTCTCCCACCACGCTGCTGATGGGCAAGATTGCCTGGACTGCCCGGGATGCCCATAAGGCGATTGCCAAAGAGTCTGGCTGGCGCCTGCTGATTTTGTGGTTGATGCTGCGCTATAAACTCGATTTCCGCTGGCGGAAAAAGAGCGGCTCGAAGCGGGATCGTCGTACCGCCCTGGGCAATGCACTGATTGCATCACTGCGTCGTTCGCTGATGGATCGGGACGTTCCCCTGTGGCTGAATACGGAATTCAAGGATTTTATAAACGACAATAATCGTGTAGTTGGGGTAAAGGTCGTCAGTCATGGTAATGCCAGAGTTATCCGTGCCCGCAGGGGAGTCATTATGGCATCCGGTGGTTTTGAGCAGAACCAGGCTCTGCGGGATCAATACCTGCCAAAACCGACAAAAGTTGAGTGGAGTGCCACGCCTGCGGGACAGAATACCGGTGCTGCCCTGATCGCTGGTCAGAATATTGGTGCCGCCACAGAGCTTCTGGATTGGGCCTGGTGGTCACCCACCATGCAGGTGCCAAAAGAGGACAAGGCCCGGGGGTTGTTTGCCGAACGGGCATTTCCCGGTGCCATTATTGTCAATGGTGAAGGCCTGCGGTTCGTTAATGAGGCTGAGCCCTACCTGGAGTGTGGCCATGCCATGTATCAGGATAATAAGAAAACTGCTGGTAAATCCATTCCAGCCTGGGTCGTGTTCGACAGTCACTTCCGTTTCAATTATGCCATGGGCCCATTAATGCCCGGACAAATAATGCCAGACAGTCGTCTTCCTTCGGCATGGCACAAGACACTTTACTGGAAAGCGCACTCTCTGGAAGATTTGGCTGCAGAGATTGGTGTAGATAAAGATGGGCTGAAACAGACTGTTGAGCGGGTTAACCAGTTTGCCAGTACCGGTGATGATAAAGAGTTCCAGAGAGGCGGTAATATCTTTGATCGCTATTACGGTGATCAGAACGTAACCCCCAATCCCTGCCTGGCACCGGTTAACAAAGGTCCCTATTACGCCATGCGTATTGAGGCGGGTGATATTGGTACTAAAGGCGGACTGCTGACCAATGAAAATGCTCAGGTAGTTCGCGAGGATGGCTCTGTGATTGAAGGGCTTTACGCTATTGGTAACGCTTCGGCGTCGGTGATGGGTACCAGTTATCCGGGAGCTGGTTCTACCATAGGGCCTGCCATGACGTTTGGTTATATTGCGGTTAAAAACCTGGCGAAGAAACCGGTGGCTGCGTCAGTGCAGCGTCCGGAAGAAGCGGTGGAAATGGTATGAACAAAGGGTATGCAACGGATATCCTGCCACCGCTGCGGATAGAGAAGCCGGATACTGCAGAGTGGGGCAGGGTGAGTGATGTTCTGGTGATTGGCTGGGGAGCAGCCGGCGCCTGCACCGCATTGGAAGCGAAAGCCGGTGGAGCCGATGTGATTGTCGCCGATCGTTTTTGTGGTGGCGGTGCTTCAGCCAAAAGTGGTGGTGTCGTCTATGCGGGTGGTGGTACCCAACAGCAGCAGAAAGCGGGGTATTCAGATTCTCCGGAAGCCATGTACCAGTACCTCCGCCATGAGGCCCAGGGCATTGTCGCCGATGAAACCCTGAAGCGTTTTTGTGACCAGAGTCGTGAAAACCTGGCCTGGCTGGAATCCAAAGGTGCTCCCTACAGTCACGAAGTACCGCCGGGGGGCAAAACATCTTATCCACAGGATGGCTATTATCTTTATTACTCTGGCAATGAACAGGTGCCTGCCTATCAGTCAGAGTATCCCCATGCTCCCCGGGGGCACCGGACTGTAGGCAAGGGTCATGGTGGTGTTGTCCTTTACCACCATTTACAGCAGGCCTGCCTGCGTGAAGGGGTTCGTGTGATGACCCAGTCTGTCGCCCGACGACTGGTGATTGATAATTCTGGCCGGATTATTGGTGCTGAGCTGATGTGCCTGCCTTTTGACAGCAAAGTTGCTGAAAAGCATCGTAGGCTGGCAGCCAGGGCGGAAAAACTGCAAAACTTCTCACCAGCCTATTGTGACCGGTTAAGACGACGGATCGCAGATATTGAACAAAAGTATGCACAGCCCATATTGGTTCGGGCCTTGTCCGGTGTTGTTTTAACCACCGGCGGCTTTATTTTCAACCGTGAGCTGCTGAAATCCCATGCTGATAAATATCGGCGGAATTTCAAGATAGGAGCCACTGGCTGTGATGGCAGTGGCCTGCGTCTTGGCCAGAGTGTCAGCGGCGCTGCAGATTATCTGAACCATGTTTCGGCCTGGCGTTTTATTAATCCTCCGGGCTGCTGGCCTAAAGGCATTGTGGTCAATCCTCAGGGCGAGCGCTTCTGTAATGAGGAAGTTTATGGAGCAACCCTGGGCCATGGTATCTGCGAAAACCAGCAGGGAAAGGCCTGGCTGATCCTCGATAGTAAGCTTCGATGGCAGTCTATAAAGCAGTGTCTGACGGGCGGTTACTGGCTGTTTCAGTCTGGACCGGCGTTAATGCTGATGCTGCTCGGTGCCAGGAAAGGTACAACCGTCGCAGAGCTGGCTGGCCGTTGCAAGATGGAGGCACAGCAGCTGCAACAGTCCATGGACTTATATAACCAGGCGATTGATGAAGATAAACCTGATCCGCTGGGTAAATCATCCGATTATTGCCAGTCGCTGCAAAACGGTCCCTTTTATGCCCTGGATATCTCGGTCAGCAGTCCGGTATTCCCGCTGGGAGCCTTGACTCTGGGAGGCCTGAAAGTCAATGAGGAGAGCGGGCAGGTTGTGGATAAAAATGGCTGCGAAATAGCCGGTCTTTTTGCTGCCGGCAGGACTGCTATTGGTATCCCTACCAATATGTATATCAGTGGCCTGTCACTGGCAGACTGTGTGTTTTCCGGCCGCCGTGCTGGACGATCACTGATACACGATAATTTTAAGGCAAGTGGTCAATCTCGGTTACGACAGGCTGAGAGCGCAGACCATGACCTTGCTGTTGAAAATCTGTAACAGGTAATAAAAATAATGTCAGAGCAGGAGTTTAGCCAGGCTTGTTCAATACCTGATGTGGTTTTCGAGGCTGCGGAAAAATACGCAGGTATTGCAGCCATTGAAGATGTTCTTGAAGACAAGCACACACCTATTGATTATGCCGACTTACCCGGACAGACATTTTCTGTTTGCCGAAGTCTGATTCACTTTGGCATTGAGGCCGGTGATCGTGTCGCTATCTGGGCGCCAAACAGTGCACGCTGGGTTCTGGCTGCCCTGGGACTGCAAATGGCGGGTGCGGTTCTGGTACCGGTGAATACCCGGATGAAGGCCCGCGAGGTTGCCGATATTCTGGTGCGCAGCGGCGCAAAAGCACTGTTTATTGTCGGTGACTTTTTGAATATGGATTATCCACAGCTTATTTTTCAGGATTGTCCGGAATCCGTTGGGCTGAAAGTTCTGCTCAGTCCACGGGCTAATAAAAACAACATTGGTCTTGTGGATTGGGATCGCTTTATTTCTGCCGGGGAAAACGTTGATTCCGGTACCGCCATAGAGCGGGCCAGATCCGTTAAGGCCGATGACATCTCCGATATTATGTTCACCTCTGGCACTACGGGCAGCCCCAAAGGGGTGATGAGCAGACACGGTGCCTGTACTTATGCATTCCGCCAATTTGCACAAACCCTGGGGTTGAGACCTGGCGATCGATACCTGGTAGTCAATCCGTTTTTCCATGCCTTCGGTTATAAGGCAGGCTGGCTGACCTCCCTGATCGCGGGAGCAACCATCATTCCCCAGAGTGTATTCGATGCTGACCAGGTTTTTCAGCGTATTGAAGAAGAGCGCATTAATATACTGCCGGGACCGCCAACCCTCTATCTGTCGTTGCTGGACCACCCAAGACTATCTGCTGCAGATATCAGTTCTCTGAGGGTGGCTGTTACCGGGGCTTCTACCATTCCTCCGGTACTGATTGAACGTATGCGCACCGAGCTGGGTATTGCTACCGTCACTACTGCTTATGGTTTAACCGAGTGCGGTGGTCTGGCGACCATCTGCTCACCCGATGACGATGCCAGAACCGTTGCTACTACCAGTGGCCGGGCCATTGCAGGGACCGAGGTGGCTGTTCTGGATCCGGATGGTAATCCGTTGCCAGCTAATGCATCCGGTGAAATCTGCCTTCGGGGGTTCCATGTTATGGGTGGGTATCTGGATAATCCGGACGCGACCAGTGAGGCTATTGACGACGATGGCTGGTTGCATACCGGTGATGTCGGTGTTCTTGATGAGCAGGGGTATCTGAAAATAACCGATCGCCTGAAAGACATGTTTATTAATGGCGGTTTTAACTGCTACCCTGCGGAAATTGAGGCGATTCTGGCCACTCATCCCGGTATTTCCCAGTCGGCGGTTATCGGTGTGCCGGATGAGCGAATGGGGGAAGTGGGTTGTGCTTTTGTTGTGGTTAAATCAGGTCAGCAGCTGAACGCTGATGACCTGATTCGGTGGTCCCGTAACAATATGGCCAATTATAAAGTACCGAGGCATGTACGGTTTGTGTCAGAACTGCCGGTGAATGCCTCGAATAAGGTAGTGAAAGCAGAGCTGGCTGCCCGGTTCTAACCGGGTAGGAAGGCACGGATAAAAATAATAAGAAAGAGATTGAATAGTAGTGAAGACACCATTTGATACCCGCACATTTCGGGATGCTCTGGGTACTTTTACCACAGGGGTCACCATTATCACAACGCTCACGGAAGAGGGCGGGCAGGTTGGGCTAACGGCCAATAGCTTTAATTCGGTCTCCCTTGAACCCCCGCTTATTTTGTGGAGCCTGGCCAAGTCATCCGCCAGTGTCCCGTTTTTTACCGCTGCCAAACACTGGAATGTTCATGTGCTTTCTGCAGAACAGGAGGCGTTATCCACCCTTTTTGCCACGAAAGGGGAAGATAAATTTGCCGGTCTTGAGTATGAAGCGGGTCTTGGTGATGTTCCCTTGCTGAAAGGCTGCGCGGCTCGCTTTCAATGTCGCACGGCGTTCACACACGACGGTGGTGACCATATTATCTTTATTGGCGAAGTGCTTGGCTTTGATAAAAGCGACCGTCCGCCCCTGGTTTATCAGAATGGTCGGTATGCCCTGACTGCCACCAAGCCCCGGGAAGATGTTAGCCTCTCTTCTTCATCCATTGCCGTTGAATCCGGTTATACGGAAGATTTGCTCGGTTACCTGCTGGGTCGGGCTCATTACCAGATGATCCATAATATGCAATCTCGTTTTCAGCAACATGGCCTGAACGAACAGCAGTTTTTTATTTTATCGGTACTCTGTATTCAGGATGGTCTGACCCTGGAACAGCTGAACCGCTTTATTGATTATACCGGCCAGAGGGTCACCGTTGAGGAAATGGACTCCCTGGTGCAAAAGGAGCTGATAGCACTGGATACCAAGGGCTTGCAATACCAGTTGACTGGAGAGGGGCGGGAGGTTTCTGTCCATAATATCGCTCAGGCTAAAGCGATTGAAGAATCTCTGGTTGATCAATTGGGGGACGGAGACGTTATGGCACTTAAGCTTTTGCTTAAACGTCTGGTAGTAAAAACAGACCCCGGATTACCAGATCTGTGGTCTGATAAAAAAGAAGAGATATAAAAATAACAGAGAGGAGATTGGCTATGCCTGTTACTGCAGTTACCGGCTCGGCTTCTGGTATCGGTGCGGCGGTCAGTAAGGTACTGAGCGATGCGGGGCATCGTGTGATTGGCATTGACCGTGCCAATGCTGATGTGAATGCTGACTTATCCACGCCTGCAGGGCGTGATGCTGCCATCAGTGAGGTGTTGAGTCAATGTGACGGTAAACTGGATGGCCTGATCTGTTGTGCTGGTCTGGGTGTAACATCACCAGACAGTGGTCTTATAATCAGTGTGAATTACTTTGGCGTAACGACATTGGTGGATGGTCTGCAGCCTGCCCTGGAGAAAAGTGAAGCGCCCGCGTTACTGATTATTGGTTCGGTGGCCGCTAACCAGCAGCTGGCCAACCAGGATGCCATGGTACCACTGTTGCTTAATTGTGATGAGGCTGGTGCTTTGGAACTGGCCCGTAACAGTGGCCAGCCCCATATCGCTTACTCTGCGTCTAAATACGCAGTCACGGCTTTTGCTCGACAGAAAGCGGTGGAGTATGGCAGGAAGGGCATTCGTATCAATGTTGTGGCTCCCGGAGCGGTAGAAACACCACTGCACAAGGCATCCCTCGATGATCCCCGCTTTGGTGAAGCAGTAAAGAATTTTGTTGCGCCCATTGGCAGGGCGGGAAACCCGGAAGAAATCGCCGATGTTGTGGCTTTCCTGCAGTCAGAAAAGGCCAGTTTTATTCACGGCGGTGTCTTTTTTGTTGATGGTGGTATGGATGCTATGGTTCGTTCTCAGGCGTTTTGATTAATCTGTACTGGTCCCTGTCTACAGGGACCATTTTGTATCCTTTTTTTCTCATTTCCCCAGTTAGTTCATAAGGACTACAGACCATTTTTTTCAGCGTGATAGTGTTGCTGTCACAGTCTGAAAACTAACCTTCTGGTTGTTACGCAATTAGCCAGAAAATGGAAAAATAATAAATATAACTGTCTTTCACCACACCAATTGATATTTTCCTGAAACCTGTTGTCAAAGGTCTGA